>DAOUAK010000011.1:0-22888 GCA_034433695.1 Chloroflexia bacterium | reverse complement strand
GAGGCAGGCATAGTTCCGGCCGTCGTCGCCGTAATATTGCACAAGGACATCCGTCGCCTCCGCGCCCGGGTTCTGCACGATGAACCGGCTCGTCCGCCCGTGCCAGGAGCGCATCAGGCCGGGGAGGTAGACGGTGGGGGCGGTGGCAGAGAGGGCGTTGTACTGGGCCGCCCCCTGCGGCACGGCGGAGAGGTCTTCCTGCGTGGCCACCACCGCCAGGGCTCTGCCGTAGCGGGATTCGATCTCCACCGCCCCCTCGAAGCCGTCGGAGAAATGGAGGACATAGTCCTCCTCCATCCTTGCATTCCGTTTGTATCCTATCCTGAGCCCACCTCCTTTCGGTCCTAGCCGGTCGGCTGTCGGCCTCGGGACCTCCTGCCTTCTACTGTACAAAGATATGATAGCCCATCCCTTCCGTTTTGTCTTTTTTCGGCAATTCAGGACCATTTCCCCGGACATCTTGAAGGTACGGGGGTGTCTTCCCGGAAATCCCCGGACGGCTTTTTCATCCGTTTCCCGGCCCATTTTTCCCCGCTTATCCTCGCCGCTCCGGCCGAAATTCGATTATGCCCTTTTCCTCGCATCCTTCCTGGAACCGGGGGCAGAACATGCTCCGCCCTTCCCGGCCGCATCCCGGATCTCGGTTTCTTCGATACTCGGTTTACCCTATCTCCGAAAATCCGGGACACATCCGGAGAGTGCGGCGGGTGTAGGCCATATCCGCATCCCCCTGCCGGCCGAAGCCGACAGTCCCTTGTGGGCAATTTCTATGGAGTGGGGCAACGGATGCGAATTTTGGCGAACATTTGTTTCAAAGTGGGGAAATCGGCCTACTACCAGGGCTAGTTTTACAAATTCGTCCCTAAATTGCCCCTGTACCCTCTTGATTTTTCTGAAAAAGGGTGTATAATGGTAGTTGTAGGTGAAAAGTGGGGAAAAGTGGGGAAATACCCGGTGGGCCGTGGCCCTGGAGGTTGCGGCAGCAGATTAGAAAGGACGGCGATATGTTTCTGGGCGAATACCGTCATAGCCTGGATGCCAAAGGCCGGCTGGCTATTCCCGCCCGCTTCCGTGCCGAACTGGAAAAGGGGCTGGTGATCACCCGGGGGCTGGACCCCTGTCTGCACATCTACCCCAAAGAGCAGTGGGAACCGCTGGCCGAAAAGTTGAGCAACCTGCCGGTGAGCGAGCCGGCGGTACGGGCCTTGCGCCGCAACTTTTTCACCGGAGCCTTTGCCTGCGAGATGGATAAGCAGGGCCGCGTCCTCATTCCGCCCGCCCTGCGCCAGTATGCCGGACTCGACAGCGAGGTCGTCATCGCCGGCCTCAACACCTACATCGAGGTCTGGTCGGCCGTGCGCTGGGAGCAGGAACTCCCGCGCTTTGAGGCCGGGGCCAGTTCCCTGGCCGAGCAATTGTCCAACCTGGGCATCGTTTTCTGAGCCGAGGGTCATCCTCCGTGCCCGTACCTTACGAACATATACCGGTGCTCTACCAGGCCACCCTGGAAGCCCTGGCCCCGCGCCCCGGAGGCCGCTACGTGGACGCTACCGTCGGCACCGGAGGACACGCCGCCGGCATCCTGGAACGCAGCGCCCCCGACGGTCGTCTGCTGGGCCTGGACCTGGACCCCGAGGCCCTGGAAGTCGCCGGGCGACGTCTGGCCGCTTTCGGGGAACGCGTCGTCCTTCGGCAAGGCGACTATGCCGGCCTGGCCGACCTGGCCCGTCGCCACGGCTTTGTACCGGCTCAGGGCGTGCTCTTCGATCTGGGGGTTTCCTCGCTGCAACTGGGCCGGCCGGAGCGGGGGTTTTCTTTCCAGGCCGATGGGCCGCTGGATATGCGCTTCGACCCGACCTCCGGCGAAAGTGCTGCCGAACTGCTGGCGCGGCTGGAGGAGGAGGAACTGGCCGAAATCCTCTGGCGCTACGGCGAAGAACGCCGGGCCCGGCACATCGCCAGGGCTGTCGTCCAGGCCCGGAAGTCCGGCCGGCCGATTCGCCGCACCGGAGAACTGGCCCGACTGGTCGAGGAAGTCGTCGGACGAGGAAAGATGCGCATCCATCCGGCCACCCGCACCTTTCAGGCCCTGCGCATCGCCGTCAACCGGGAACTGGAACGGCTGCCGGCAGGGCTGGCTCAGGCTGTGGAGATTTTGGCCCCTGGAGGGCGACTGGTTGTGATTTCCTTTCATTCGCTGGAGGATCGCATCGTCAAAGGTCTGTTTCGGCGCGAAGAAGGGCGGTGTGACTGGCCGGCAGAGATGCCGGTGGAGGCCTGCCCGCACCTTCGGCCGGCCGGTCTCCCTCGGCCCTGTCGGGCCCGGCGGGGTTTTTCCTGCGCCCGGCCGGCCCGGCTTCAGACCATCGGCCGGCTCATCCGCCCGGAGGCAGAAGAAGTTGCCCGCAACCCACGCGCCCGTAGCGCCCGGTTGCGCGTTGCCGAACGCCTGTAGAAGTAGCCCTTGAGGTTGTCCGTTGGGGACGAGGGGGTCCATCGAGGCCCACCCCCGTCCGGAGGAGGAAGATATGGCCGTCCAGACTCAACACTTCCGACCGCTCTGGCAGGCCAAAATTCGGCGGGCCATCCTGCCCCGCTACTTTCACCTGAGCGGGAAAGCCTTCTTTCTGCTCATCGTCCTGGCGGCTTCGCTCCTGGCCCTCCTGGCCCTGGCCCAGACCGGCCGGGTGGTCGCAGCCGGCCGGCAACTGCGGGAACTGCAAAAGAAGGAACAGGAACTGCTCTGGGAGCAGGAGGAACTCTTTCACCAGATCGCCGAGACGGTCAGTCCGGTCGAACTGGAGCGCTGGGCGCTGGCCAACGACCTGGAACCGGTAAAACCCGAGGATATGGTCTTCATCCCGCTCCCCCCGGAGGGCCTTTCCCAGGACGAGGGGAGGGGCTCGCCCCTGGTCGGGGTAGGGACCGCTGAACGTTAGACGAGGAGATGACCATGCTGGAGTTCAGCCTGCAGGCCCGCCGTCGAACCCTGGCGATCATCGCTTTCCTTTCCCTCCTGGCCCTGGCCCTCTTCGGCCGGCTTCTGGACCTGCAGATCCTGCGCCAGGGAGAGATGGTGGCCCGGGCCGAAGCAGAGATCCGGGAGCCACAAAAGTTCCCCCTTCGTGCCCGGCGGGGGCATATCTTCGACGCGCAGGGCCGGCCCCTCGCGTTGAGCAAGAAGAGTTACACCCTCTGGGTGAACGGCCCGGACTTTGGCGGCACCCCCGCCGCCATGGCCGAAGTCGGCCGGCTCTGCACCGCCCAACCCCGCGAGGTCCTGGCCAAAATGATGGCCCGGCAGGCCCCCGGCACCTACTGCTGCGCCTATTTCCTGGACCCGGCTACGGCCGAAAACCTGGAGAAGGCCATCCGGGAAGGCGACTTGACCGGGGTTACCCTCGTGGTCGAACCGAGACGTTACTATCCCTACGGCGAACTGGTCGCCTCGGTAGTGGGCTTTGTGCAAAGGGCCGATTCCCCCAAAACCAATCTGAGCGGCGAGTTCCACGGCGCCTCGGGCATCGAAGCCTCCTGCGACCACTGGCTCTACGGGGAAGATGGCTGGATCAGCGGAGAAAGGGACCCCTTGGGAAACCCCATCCCCATCGGAGAAAAGGAGGAGCAACCCCCGGTAGACGGGGCCGACATCACCCTGACGCTGGACCTCAATATCCAGTATATGGCCTACAGTCGGCTGGCCGAAGCCGTCCAGCGCTGGGACGCCCGCCGGGGAGACATCGTCATCCAGAATCCACAAACCGGCGCCCTCCTGGCCCTGGCCGTCTATCCTTCCGCCGACCCCAACCACCCGGAGGATTGCACCAGCAAGGCCTGCCAACTGGCCCTCTACGGAAATCCGCCGGTGACTCTGTACTACGAGCCGGGCTCGACGATGAAGATTCCGACCATCGCCATCGCCCTGGAGGAACATATCTTCGGACCGGACAGCGTGCTAACTTACACCACGACGACCCTCTACGGCGTCCCGGTGAGGAACTGGAACGACCAGTTTTATCCGGAGGAATCGTTATCCGAGATTCTCCTGCACTCTTCCAACATCGGCGCAGCCCATGTGGGCGTACGTATCCCCCCGAAGATTTACTACCGCTACCTGGACCGCCTGGGCCTGGGCCGGCCGACGGGAGTGGAACTGCCAGGCGAGGAAGAACGTCGCTTCCGCCGACCGGAAGAGGAAACGTCCCCCACCGGGGTCCGATGGACCCGCGCCGACCAGGTGGCCAACTCCTACGGCCAGGGCATTGCCGTCACCCCGCTGCAACTGGCCAGCGCCATCGGCGCGGTGGCCAACGGAGGGAACCTGATGCAGCCCTACATTGTCCAGGCCATCGGGAGAAACGGCATCATCACCCCCACCGTACCCATCCTGCGGGAGCGCATCTTCCGCCCGGAAACCTGTCGGGACGTAACCGAGATGCTGGTGGCCATCGGCGACACCAAGGGCAAGGGCGGCAGTCCGCTCATCCCGGGCTATCGGGTGGCCGTCAAAACGGGGACGGCCAAAATCCCGATCCCCGAACTCGGGAAATACGAGGAAAACCGCACCATCGCTTCGGCCGTCCTCTACGCTCCGGCCGAAAATCCCCGCTTCCTGATCCTGGTCCGCATCGAGGGGAACAGTGTCATCTGGGGCGAAGAGGCGGCCGTGCCCGTGGCGGCCAGCCTGGCCGAATTTCTGATCACCTATCTGCACATCCCGCCTTCCACGGAGACGGGCGGGATACCTTGAGGTCGACGATGTGGACCCTGGCCGATCTCCTGGCCACGTACGGCTCGCCCGAGCCCCCCTCCGGGGAAGAAGATGTCGTCTTCTCCGGGGTAACGATTGACTCGCGGCAGAGCATCTCCGGGGGGCTTTTCGTCGCCCTGCCGGGGGAGCACCACGACGGCCACGACTTTATCGCCGAGGCCCTGGAGCGAGGCTGCACGGGTGCCCTGGGCCGCCGGGATCGCCTACCGGAAGAACGACGGGCCGGCCTGCCGGCGCGGGTGTACGAATGGGACGGGGCAAGGTGGCTGCACTCCGGTCCGGAAAAAGCCCGTGCCTTCCTGGTACTCGTCCCCGACGCGCTGGAGGCATTGCAGCGCCTGGCCGCCCGCTGGCGAAGGCGTTTCTCGCCCACCGTCATCGGGGTCACCGGAAGCGTAGGCAAAAGCACCACCAAGGAACTGATCGCTGCCGTCCTGAGCCGGGCATGGCCGACCCTGAAGAGCGAGAGAAGTTACAATAACGAAATCGGCCTGCCCCTGGCCCTGCTGGGGTTGTGTCCCGAACACCGGGCTGTCGTCCTGGAAATGGGCACCTACGGCCCGGGGGAGATCGCCCACCTGGCCGAGATCGCCCTTCCCCACATCGGTGTGGTCACCAACGTCTCCCACTCCCACCTGGAGCGCATGAAGACGCTGGAGACAATCGCCCGGGCCAAGTCGGAACTGCCGGCCTCCCTCCCGCCCGAGGGCCTGGCCGTGCTCAACGGCGACGAACCGCTCATCCGGGGTATGGCCGGGGTCACCCGGGCGTCGGTCCTTTTCTATGGCCTGGGCCGGGATTGCCACTACCGGGCCGAAGCGCTCGAAAGCCGGGGATTGGAGGGCATCTCCTTCACCCTCCAGGTCGAGGGAGAACGACATCGGCTGCGTTGCGCCCTCCCCGGCCGGCACAGCGTCTACACCGCCCTGGCTGCCATCGCCGTGGGACGACACCTGGGCCTTTCCTGGGATGAGATCGAACCGGGCCTCCTGGACACCACCGCCCAGATCCGCCTCCTGGCCGTCCCGGCCATAAACGGGGCCACCCTCCTGGACGATACCTACAACGCCAGCCCCACATCCTGTCGGGCGGCCCTGAACCTCCTGGCCGAGTTGCCCGGAAGAAAGGTCGCCGTGCTGGGGGATATGCTGGAACTGGGCTCATACGAGGAAGAGGGCCACCGCCAGGTGGGCCGCTGGGCCGCCGAAGTGGTGGAGGAACTCTTTCTCCTGGGCCGACGCGCCCATTGGATCGGCGAGGCTGCCCTGGAACGGGGGATGCCGGCCGGCCGGATCCATCTGGCCCAGGAGCGCGAAGAGGTGATCCGGATGCTCCGCGAGTGCCTCCGGCCCGGCGATGTGGTCCTGGTCAAAGGCTCCCGGGCGATGGAGATGGAACACATTGTTTCCGCTTTACGGAAGGAGGAAAACTGATGCCTTTACGGCCGATGCTGGCGATGGAGATGTCCAGGGCACTGGTCCAGGCCGCGGTCGCCTTCCTGATCACGGTGATCTGGGGAGGCTGGCTGGTACGCTTCCTGCGCCGGCGGGGCATCGGTAAGAAGATTCGAGAGGACGGGCCCAAGGAGCACCAGCGCAAGGCCGGCACGCCCACGATGGGCGGGCTGATGATCACCCTGACGGTGGCCGTGGTCACGCTCTCCCTCAACCTGCGGCCTTCGATGCTCCTCCCGGTCGGGGTGATGCTGGGCTGCGGCCTCCTGGGCGCGGCCGACGACCTTTTCAACCTGGTGGGCCGGGCCGGCCACGGCCTGCGGGCACGGGTCAAGTTCGCCTGGCTCTTCGGCATCTCCCTGGCCGCCGCCTTTATGCTCTGGTCGTCCGATTACCTGGGCCCCACTCCGACCTATTTTCCTTTCCTGGGCAACCTGGAACCCTGGCTGGGCCGGCCTTATATCTATATCCCCATCGCCACGTTCTTTATCCTGGGCTTTGCCAACGCCGTCAACCTAACCGACGGCCTGGACGGCCTGGCCGGAAGCACGGCCGGGCTGGCCTTCGCCGCCTACGGCGCCATCGCCTACCTCCAGGGGCAGGACTACCTTTTCCCCTTCTGCTTCACCATCGTCGGCACGCTCCTGGCCTTTCTCTGGTACAACGCCCCGCCAGCCCGGGTCTTTATGGGCGATACCGGAAGCCTGGCCCTGGGAGCCACCCTGGCCGTCGTCGCACTGATGTCCTGGCAATGGATTCTGCTCCCGCTCATCGGCATCGTCTTTGTGGCCGAGACGGCTTCGGTGATTCTTCAGGTCATCTTTTTCCAATATACGAAACGACGCTACGGCGAAGGCCGGCGGCTCTTTCTCATGAGTCCGCTCCACCATCACTTTGAACTGGCCGGCTGGTCGGAGACCCAGATCGTCGCCCGCTTTGCCATCATCGGCATGGTGGCGGCCATGGTAGGGATTGCCCTGGCGCTGGCTTGAAGAAGCGACGGAGAAGAAGATGGCTACGAAAACGTTGCGCAAGGATCCCTGGAAAGAACTGGCCTCCCGGAAAGGGGCCCGCCAGGTGGAGTTGCAAGAGGTTCTGGAGGACCTGGCCGTGGAGCAGAGTGAGGGTTTCAAAAAGGACCTGCTCCGACGCATCAACCGGCTGATGCGGACGCACTAAGGGGTGAGGAAGGCCATGATGGACCTGAAAGGGAAAAAGGCGCTGGTGATGGGCCTGGGCCTGCACGGCGGCGGGGTCGGGGTAGTGCGTTTTCTCCTCCGCCAGGGAGCCAACGTCACCGTCACCGACCTGCGCTCGGCCGAGGAACTGGCCCCGGCCCTCCGTGAACTGGCCGGGGAACCGGTGGAATCCGTCCTGGGGGAACACCGGCTGGAAGATTTTGCCCGGGCCGACCTCGTCGTGCGCAACCCGGCCGTCCCCCGCGAATCGCCCTACCTGGAAGAGGCCCGGAGACATGGGGTGCCGGTGGAGATGGAGATGACCCTCTTTTTTGCCCGCTGTCCCGGTCCCATCCTGGGCGTAACCGGCACCAAGGGCAAAAGCACCACCACGGCTCTCCTGGGGGAGATGCTGCGCCGGCGTTTTCCCGATACGGTAGTGGCCGGCAACATCCGCGTCTCGGCCCTGGAAGCATTGCCCCAGATCGGGCCGGAGACGCCGGTCGTCCTGGAACTTTCCTCCTGGCAACTGGAGGGGCTGGGCGAGAAGGGAATGTCGCCCCAGGTAGCCGTCGTGACCAACCTGTATCCGGACCATATGAACCGCTACCGTTCCTGGGAAGACTATGTCGAGGCCAAGCGGGCCATCTACCGGCACCAGCGTCCCGGCGACCTGCTCATCCTCAACGCCAACGATCCGACGGTGCGCGACTTTGCCCGGGACGCGCCATCGCAGGTGGTCTGGTTCGGGGTAGGGCTGCGCCGGCGCGGCCGTGTCCTGCGCACCACCGATGGGAAGTTGCTCCCATCCGGTGCTGGTGCTGCCCTGATCGACCGACGGAAGGTCTGCTGGATGCGTCCCAACGGCGAACTCTGGCGCATCTGTCCCCTGGCCTCCATCCGTCTGGTCGGCCGGCACAATTTGGAAAACGTCCTGGCGGCGACGGCGGCGGCCTGTGCCTACGGCCTTTCGCCCCAGGAAGTGGCCGAAGCCCTCGCCACCTTCCCGGGCCTTCCCGACCGGCTGGAGGTGGTGCGCGTGCTCGACGGCGTGACCTACATCAACGATACCACCAGCACCGCCCCGATCTCCACCATCGCCGCCCTCAAGGCCGTGGGAGGCCCCCTCGTCCTGATCGCCGGCGGCGCCGACAAGGGCCTGGACTATACGGAGATGGCCGCCGCCGTCGCCGCCCACGCCCGGGCCGTCCTCCTTCTGGAAGGCTCGGCCACCGAGAAACTGGAAGCGGCCCTGCGGCAGGTCGGGGCCGGCTGGCTCCTTGCCGGCCGCTTCGACAACCTCAGGGAGGCCGTGCACCGCGCCCGAGAACTGGCCCGCCCCGGAGACAGCGTGCTCCTTTCGCCGGGGTGCGCCTCCTTCGGCCTCTTCCGGCATGAATTCGAGCGTGGGGAACGCTTCCGGGAAGCCGTCAACGAACTCTAGCCCACAGGAGATTGGAAATGGCCCGTCGCCGTCCAGCAGAGCGTCGTATCGAAAAGCCCTCCCCGCCCCGCCGGGTTCCCCGGCCGTCCGGGAGGCTACGGGAGGACCTCGTGCCCCCGAGCGGGGCCACGGAAGGAACCGGCCATCCCCACCCCGCCATCCCGCCGGATGAACCCCGGGGAATCTGGCCCAATCTGAGTTCCTGGCGGGAAGCCCTGCGTGCGCCCCGGGCCGGCCCGCCGGATCATTGGCTGCTGGTCATCATAGGGGCGCTCACCCTCCTGGGGCTGGTGGTGCTCTATAGCGCCAGTTTCGTGGCCTCCACCGAAGACACCGGCAACCCGGCGACCTATCTGGGAAAACAACTCCTCTGGCTCCTTATCGGTCTGGCCGGCGGAATCGTCACGATGCGCCTGGACTATCGCTTCTGGCGTCGCTACAGCGTACCGGGGATGGCGGTCATCCTCCTGCTCCTCATCGCCCTCCTGGTGCTGCCCGGACCGCTTGTGGAAGAGATGAACGGAGCCAGGCGCTGGTTCCGGCTGGACTGGATCAACATCCAGCCCAGCCAACTGGCCTTCCTGGTCTTTACCGTCTACATCGCCGACTGGCTTTCCAAACGTGGCCAGAAACTGCGCCACGTGACCTACGGCCTGGTGCCCTTTGCCATCATCCTGGGACTTTTGTCCGGCCTGATCATCCTGGAACCGGATATGGGCACGGCCACCGTTCTGGCCCTGGTCGGAGGCGTGGTCTTCCTGGTGGCCGGCGCCGAATGGAAACACTTTGCGCTGGCCAGCCTGCTGGCCGGAGGCATCTTCCTCCTCCTGGCCCGTATCGCCCCCTACCGCTGGGCCCGCCTGGTCGCCTTCCTGAACCCCGGCAGCGACTATCACCTGAGCCATAACCTGATGGCCATCGGCTCGGGCGGACTTTTCGGGGTCGGGCTGGGTCAGGGACGACAAAAGTTCTTCTGGCTACCTTCCGCCTATACCGACAGCATCTTTGCCGTCATCGGGGAAGAAATGGGCCTGCTGGGCTGCCTCCTTATCACCGGCCTTTTCCTCTGGCTGGCCTATCGGGGTTACACCATCGCCATCCACGCCCCCGACCGCTACGGGATGCTCCTGGCCGTGGGCATCACCACCTGGATTTCGTTCCAGGCCCTGATCAACATGGCCTCGACGGCCAGCCTCCTGCCCCTCAGCGGCATGACGTTGCCTTTCATCAGTTACGGCGGGTCGTCGCTCGCCTCCTGCCTCACGGCTATGGGGATATTGCTCAACATTTCCTGTCACGGGAAAAAAGCCGATGCGCGTGTTGATCTCTGGCGGCGGGACTGGTGGTCACGTCTATCCCGCCTTGGCCGTCATCGCCGCCCTGCCGAGCCATAGCCAGGTGCTCTACACCGGAAGCGAAAGCGGCATGGAAAAGCACCTCCTTCGGGAAACGGAGGCCCAGGTCTCCTTCGCCACCGTCCCGGCGGCGGCGTTGCGCGGTCGGGCGCCGTGGACGATGCTGCGCAACCTGACCGTCCTGGCCCAGGGCACGCGCCTGGCCCTCCGCCTGCTGGGGGAATTTTCTCCCGACGTGGCGCTGGTCACCGGCGGATATGTCAGTATCCCCATCGGTCTGGCGGCCTGGAGAAAACGGGTGCCCCTCCTGGTCTATCTGCCCGATGTGGTGCCGGGCCTGGCTGTGCGATTTCTGGCCCGGCTGGCCACACGGGTGGCCACCTCCACGCCTGATTCTGCCCGCTACCTGCCCCGGGGCAAGGTCGTGGTCACCGGCTACCCGGTGCGGCCGGCCCTCTTCACCGCCGACCGTCGGTCGGCCCGGGCCCGCTTCAACCTTTCCGAAGCGGAACGTGTGCTCCTCATCTATGGCGGAAGCCGTGGGGCCCGCCCCATCAATCTGGCCGTGGCCCAGGGCCTCCCCGAATTCCTCCGGCGGGCCTCCGTCATCCATATCTGCGGCCAGGCCGGGGACGAGGCCGTGCTGCGGGAACGGGCCTCCGGTCTGCCGGAGGACCTCCGGGCCCGCTATCGCCTCTACCCCTACCTGCACCAGGAGATGGCGGATGCCCTGGCCGCCGCCGACCTGGCCATCTGCCGGGCCGGCGCCTCTACCCTGGGCGAACTGCCGGCCGTGGGGCTGCCGGCCATCCTGGTGCCCTACCCTTACGTCCACCAGGAAGAAAATGCCGACTTCCTGGTACGCCACGGCGCTGCCGTCCAGGTGCCCAACGCCCGGCTGCGGGATCGCGCCGGCCGGCCCGATCCCACGGCCCTCCTCCAGGCCCTGGACGAAATCCTGGAGAGTCCCCCCCGCCTGGCCCAGATGGCCGAGGCCGCCCGCCGCCTGGCTCGGCCGGAGGCGGCCCGCGCCATCGTGGAAGTGTTGCAGGCCCTGGCCGGAGAAAAGGGGAACACCGTTCCGGGAAAGGACCCGGGGAACTGCTTGCCCGGGGAGGTCTGGAGATGAGCATATTCTTTCGGCTTCTGGATGGGGAACTGGTCATCACCCAGTGGGGCATTATGGCCCTGTTCGCCCTGCCTACGTTCATCATCGGCCTCCGGCGCGGCTGGCAGGAAGAGGGCTTTACCGCCATCGGCCTGGTCCTCATTATCTCGCCCCTGGGCCACCGCTTCGGCGAATTCCTCATCTTCCTGGCCAACCGCATCATCGACGCCTTTCGCATCGGCGCCGCCATCGTCATCGGCCAGCCGCTACCTTCCTCCGGCCCCGACCTGATCCCGGCAGACAACCTGTGGGCCCAGGCCGCCGCCTTTGCCCTGATGGCCCTGGTCGCCTACCGTGCCGGCACCATCCTGGGACGGAGGCGCGGCGTCGGCCTGCTGGGACACGTAGGCGGCGGACTCTTCGGCATCCTGAACGGCACGCTGATCCTGGCCCGCATCCTGGAACTCTTTCAGCCGCTGGAAGAGGAAACCCATCTCGCCCCTCCCGATGTCACCATCGAAAAGTTCCCCTCCGGAACGCTGGGGAACATCTCCTATGCGGCCATAGGGATAGGCATCGCCCTCTTCCTCCTGATCGCCTGGCTCTACCGGCGACGGGCCCGGGAGTGAACCATGTCCCAGGAGAAAAAGCGACGTGAAAACTTCCACCTGGTCGGCATCGGCGGGACCGGAATGAGCGCCATCGCCCGACTACTCCTGGAACGCGGCCATCCCGTCTCCGGCTCCGACCTGCGCGACAGCCCGACGCTGCGCGAACTGGCCTCCCTGGGAGCGCGGGTCTACCTGGGGCATTCCCCGGAGCATGTGCCGGAAGAGGGCATCGTCGTGGTCACCTCGGCCGCGCCGCCGGATAACCCCGAGGTTCTGGAGGCCCGCCGGCGGGGATTGCCGGTGTGGTCCCGGGCCGAGATGCTCCGCCACCTTGCCGCCGGCCGGCGCTGCCTGGCCGTAGCCGGAATCCACGGGAAAACGACCACCACCGCCCTCCTCGCCCTCCTCCTGCGCGCCGCCGGAAGAGACCCCTCCTTCATCATCGGCGGCGAGGTTCCCGAACTGAGCGGAGGCGGCCATGCCGGAAGCGGGCCTCACCTCATCCTGGAGGCCGACGAATACGACCGCACCTTCCTGGCGTTACGTCCGGATGTGGCCGTGGTGACCAATGTGGAATGGGAGCATGTGGACTGCTACCCCGACCCGCCAGCCATTCGGGCGGCCTTTGCCAAATTCATCGCCCGCGTCCCGGCCGAGGGAGCCGTCTTCCTCTGCCAGGACGACCCCGGGGCTCGGGAACTGCCCCGGCCGGCCGCTCCCACCTTCACTTACGGCCTGACCCCGGAAGCCGACTGGCAGGCCGACCAGGTTACGCTGGAACCGTCCGGAAGCACCTTCACCCTCCTCCACACCGGCCGCCGCCTGGGCCGCTTCCGGCTGCGCATCTACGGCGAACACAACGTGCGCAACGCCCTGGCCGCTCTGGCCGTGGCCTCCTGGGAAGGCGTACCCCTGGAAGCGGCCGAAGAGGTGCTGGGCACCTTCGCCGGAGTGAAACGCCGCTTTCAGGAAGTGGGAAGGGCCGGCGGTATCACGGTGGTGGACGACTACGCCCACCACCCCAGCGAAGTCGCCTCCACCCTGGCCGCCGCCCGCCAGCGTTTCCCCGGTCGGCGACTGGTGGTCGCCTTCCAGCCCCACACCTACAGCCGCACCCGCGCCTTTGCCCCACGCTTCGCCTCAGCCCTGGCCGCGGCCGACCTGGTCCTGGTCACCGAAGTCTATGCCGCCCGCGAAAGCGACCCCGGGGACGTCTCGGGCCGGGAAATCGCCACCCGGCTCCCGCCGCCGGCCGGCTACGCCCCCACTCTGGAGGAAGCCCTCCCGTGGCTGGAAGAGCACCTGCGGCCGGGCGACATCCTCCTGACGCTGGGCGCCGGCGACATCACCGCCCTCGGCCCGCGTCTCCTCCACCGCCTGGCCGGGAAGGAGAAAGGGAATGGAACTGTATGACCCGGCCCTGAGTGTAGCCTATTTTTATGCCGCCGGAGACGAGGGCAGCGAACTCCTCTGGCAGGTTGTCCAGACCCCGCCGCCGGGAAAACGGAGCCACCCGCGCCGGAGACGGTTCGGAACCGACGGGGCCGGCATCGTGCAGGTCATCCTGGAACGCGAGGGGCGCTGGGACCCCTCGGCCTGGCCGGAACTGGCCGAGGAGATGGAACGCTGGTTGGGGATGGCCTGGGACAACCCACCCGGCCGGCCCTGGGGAAGCAGCCGTATCTACCTGGCCGGATCGGTGACCGGGCTACACGAGGAGCCGCAACTCCTTCGCGAGGCGTTGGTCCTGCCAGAGATGTCCTCCCTCCCCATGGCCACCCTGCCGACCGGGAGGCTCTGGATGGCCATCCCGCCGGCCATGACCGCCGAGGGCAACAGCGCCGCCACCTACGCCTGGTTCCATTCCCCCCGCGAAGGCAGCCGTCAGGAGGTCGAGGCGCTCTGGTGGGGCGAAAGAGCCCCCCTCCTGCGGGCAGAACTCTACCTCCACCGCGCCCTGCACATCCTGCGCCAGTACGGTCCCAGGGAACGCGCCGACTTCTGGGCCTCCCTGGAGGAAGTAGAAGCCGCGCTCTCTTCTCCGGCAGAGGAGGAAGCCCTGCACCGTGCCTGCCGGACGGCCGTCCGGAAAGCGGCTCTCCTCAACCGCCGCCATAACCTTCTGCGCAGCGGCACCTATCTGTACCGTCAGATTGTAATTGATTTATGTCAATATGAGAACCGCCTCTTCTCCTGGTACGGAAAACGGCTGGACGAGGCCCTGACCCAGTGGGGCTATGACCTGGAGCGGGCCGACCGGAGCATTGCCCTGGCCCGGACAGCCCTTCTGGCCCAGGCCGAGCGGCCGGCCGGCCTTTCCTCTCCGGTCGAACCGGCCACCGCTACGCCGCCTCCCCCCGAGCAACCGCCCGCGGCAACCCGGCAACCTGCCCTTCCCTGGCCAGTTTACCTGGCCGTCGCTGCGATCATCGCCCTCTGCCTGGTGGACGAAAATTATCTGGTCATCGCCGCCCGCACTGCCTTCCTCCTCGTCCTGGGCCTGGCCCTCTGGGTTTACACCCGCCTCCGGAGGAAAACATCATGAACATGCACCACGACTTTTCACCAAAATGTAACCGCGAGGCCTTGAGAAAGAAGAGGCCATAAAATACGATAAGGGGTCGGAGTTTGAACGTATGGTAAAGAAACTGGTGGTCGGGGTCATCTTTGGCGGGCGTTCCGGCGAGCATGAGGTTTCGCTGGTCTCGGCCCGTTCGATCATGGCGGCCCTGGACCGGAGCAAATACGAGGTCGTCCCCATCGGCATTGCCCGGGATGGGCGCTGGCTGGTTCGAGGCGATCCGATGGCCCGCCTGGAGGCCATGGCGGCCGGGCAGGAGGACCCGGGCCCGGTCGAGGAGATGCCGGCCGGCTACATCCCGCTTATTCCCGGCCTGGGGCCCCGGGGCTTTCCCCATGTGGACGTCTTCTTCCCGGTCCTGCACGGGCCATACGGCGAGGACGGCACCCTCCAGGGCCTCCTGGAGATGGCCGGCCGTCCCTACGTGGGGGCCGGCGTGTTGGGCTCCGCCCTGGCCATGGACAAGGTGGCCACCAAGATGATTCTGAAGGCCGAGGGGCTGCCCGTGGCCGACTTTTTCGCCCTTACCCGCCGGGAATGGACCGGCCGGCCGGAGGCCGTCCTCGCCGAGGCCGAAAGGCGCTTCGGCTATCCCTGCTTCGTCAAGCCGGCCAACCTGGGCTCCAGCGTGGGCGTCACCAAGGCCCACAACCGGGAGGAACTGGAGGCCGGCCTGAACCTGGCCGCCCAGTACGACCGCCGCCTGCTCATCGAACGGGCCGTTGACGCCCGCGAGATCGAGGTGAGCGTCCTGGGCAACGAGGAGGCCGAGGCCTCGATCCCCGGGGAAATTATCCCTTCCCGCGAATTTTACGATTACGCCGCCAAGTATCTGGACGGCCGTTCCGAACTCCTCATCCCGGCCCCGCTGCCGGAGCCCCTGGCCGATGAGATCCGCACCCTGGCCCTGCGGGCTTACCGCGCCCTGGATATCGCCGGAATGGCCCGGGTGGACTTTCTTCTGGACCGTCAGACGATGCAGCCCTATGTAAACGAACTGAACACCATCCCCGGCTTCACCGCCATCAGCATGTACCCGAAACTCTGGGAAGCCAGCGGACTACCCTATCCGCGCCTGCTGGATCGCCTGATCGAACTGGCCCTGGAACGCTTTGCCGAACGCTCCCAGGACCGCGTGACCCGGTGAAGGAGACGGAGATGGAACAGGAACACCGGGAAGAATTAGGAAAACGAGGAGGCCGGGTACGTTCCCATGCCCGACCGCGTCTGGGTCGGGCCCTGCTCCGGTGGGTAGCCGATGCGCGCCTGCCGGGGGCCCTGCTGACCCTGGGGTGCATTTCCCTCCTGGGCTACTTTTACTTCTCCCCGACCTTCCGGGTCAGCGTCGTGGAAGTGCGGGGCAACCGCGTGCTCCCCTCGGAGGAGGCCATCCGTTACAGCCAGGTGCTGACGGCCAACCTCTTCCTCCTGGACCCGGCGGAGGTCGAAGCACGCCTGGAAAAGGTTCCCTACGTCCAGGACGTGCGGGTGGAGCGCGACCTGCCCAACCGGGTCATCCTGATCCTCGTGGAGCATCTGCCCTCGGTCAGTTGGTGCAACAAGCAAGACCAAGCGCGGCGTTTTCTTGTGGACGACGAGGGGCGCATTCTGGAGGCAGAGCCGCCGGAAATGTCCCAACTGATCTATATCATCCACACAGACAAAGACGCTCCACCCCTCCAGCCCGGTGGTCAGGTGGACGGCCAGGCCGTGCGTGCTTCCCAGGAGATCTTCTCCCGGCTGTACTATGACCTGCGCATCCCCCTGCAACCGTTTGAGTACGACAGGGAACACGGCCTCATCGCCGTCTCCCAGGCCGGCTGGAAAGCCTATTTCGGCGACGGCACCGATCTGGAGCGCAAGGTCCGCTTCCTGGCGGCCTTTCTCCGCAATCCGCCGTCGGAGTTTACCGAAATCGACCTGCGTTTTCCGGATCAAATCCGTTTTCGCTAAAATGTTTGCGTCCTTGTCCTGTTTCGGCTATAATGAGCCTTTGAGAAAGGTTGAATAGAAGATGGCAGCGCGCACCGTCGTGGGAATTGATGTCGGGACCACCAAAGTCGTCACTCTGGTCGGTGAACAGGGGCCAGACGGCCAGATCAACATCCTGGGCGTCGGGCTGACGCCTTCCAAGGGAATCAAGAAGGGCATCGTGGTCAACGTGGAGGAGGCGGTAACCTCGATCGTGGCCTCGGTGGAGAAGGCCGAACGGCTGAGCGGCTACCGCATCGGCTCGGCCTATGTGGGCGTGGCCGGCGGGCATATCCAGTCGCTCAACAGTCGGGGCGTCGTGGCCATCCCCCGCGCCGACCGGGAGATTACCGCCGCAGACCTGGCCCGCGCCCTGGATGCGGCCCGGGCCATCGCCGTCCCCACCCAGCGCGAGATCATCCACGTCATCCCCCGCGCCTATATCGTGGACGGGCAGGAAGGCATCCGGGATCCCATCGGCCTCTCCGGCTTCCGCCTGGAGGTGGAGGCCCACATCGTCACCGGAGCGGTAACGGCCATTCAGAACCTGATCAAGTGCATCCAGCGGGCCGGCGTGGAGATCGACGATCTGGTCCTCCAGCCCCTGGCCAGCAGCGAGGCCGTCCTGAGTGAGGCGGAAAAGGAGATGGGGGTTGTTCTGGTGGACTGTGGCGGCGGGACGACCGATGTAGCCATCTTCATCGACGGGAGCATCTGGCATACCGTCGTCCTGCCGGTCGGAGGCAACCACATCTCCAACGACATCGCCATCGTCCTGCGCACCCCCTTCGATGTGGCCGAATACCTGAAGATTCGCCACGGCCAGGCCCGGCCGGCCGATGACGGGCGGAAAGCGGAAGACGACCAGATCGAGGTGGAGTCGTTTTCCGGAGGGAAAAAGCGACAGGTCTCGCGCACCCTCCTCCACCAGGTCATCGAGGCCCGGGTGGAGGAAATCTTCCAGATGCTACGGGCCGAGATTCGGAGGGTCGGCTACGAAGGGTTGCTTCCGGCCGGCGTTGTCCTCACCGGCGGAACGGCCCTCCTGCCGGGCATCGAGGAGGTGGCCCGTGATGTGCTCAATCTGCCGGTCCGCATCGGCATCCCTACTCACCTGGGTGGGCTGTCCGACACCATTGACAGTCCGGCCTATGCCACCGGCGTCGGTTTGCTTCGCTGGGGCTTTAAACGAGGCAGTACCCCTCCCTTCCTGGTTCCCCAGGAACAGGGGTGGGCACGCATTTACAACCGTTTCAAGAGCTGGTTGCGGGAGTTCTTGCCCTGAATACCGTTGAAGGTTAGAAGGTTGCAGGTTCAAACGGCGGATGATTTTCCGCCGGCTCGGCAAGAACATCCGGTACGAATCTGCGAAAGCGTGTACGGAATGCGCCGGAGCCGCTCGCCAGGAGCGGGCGGCAAGGAGGCAAAACGATGGCCACGGAGGATCTTTTGGCGGTCGTTACCGAAAGCTTTGCTCAACTGAAAGTGCTGGGGGTCGGAGGCGGCGGAAGCAACGCCGTGGACCGGATGATTGAGGCCGGTGTCAAGGGCGTGGAGTTTATCGCCATCAACACCGATGCCCAGGCCCTCCTCCACTCCTCGGCTCCCCATCGCATTCGCATCGGCGATAAATTGACCAAGGGGCTTGGCTCCGGGGGAAACCCAGTCATCGGCCAGAAAGCGGCCGAGGAATCGAGCGAGGAACTCACCGAGGCCCTGCGCGGCGCCGACATGGTCTTTATCACCGCCGGCATGGGCGGCGGGACCGGTACGGGTGCCAGTCCGGTGATTGCCCAGATCGCCCGTAATTTGGGGGCCCTCACCGTAGCGGTGGTCACCAAACCCTTCACCTTCGAGGGCAACCGCCGCCGGGTCGTGGCCGAGGAGGGTATCGCCCAACTCAAGCCCACTGTGGACACCCTCATCGTCATCCCCAACGACCGCCTCCTGCAGATCACCGACCGGAATACCTCCATGCTGGAGGCCTTCCGCATCGCCGACGACGTGCTGCGCCAGGGGGTTCAGGGCATCTCCGACCTCATCACCATCCGTGGGCTGATTAACCTGGACTTTGCCGACGTCAAGGCCATTATGGCCGACGCTGGCTCCGCCCTGATGGCCATCGGTTACGGCACCGGGGAAAAGCGCATGGTGGAGGCCGCCCAGGCGGCCATCTCCAGCCCCCTCCTGGAAATCTCCATTGACGGCGCCAAAGGGGTGCTCTTTAACGTCACCGGCGGGCCCGAACTGACCATGTGGGAGGTCAATGAGGCGGCCGAGATCATCGCCCGCGCCGCCGACCCGGATGCCAACATCATCTTCGGCGCGGTGATTGACGAAAATATGCGCGATGAGGTCAAAATCACCCTGATCGCCACCGGCTTCGATCACCCGGCGACCCCCCAGCGGCGCACCGTCCGCCCCATCAAGGCTAGGGAAATTCTTACCCAGCCGCGCGAGGAAAGAGGAGAAGACATCCCCTCGATCCTGGCCCAGGAAGACGAGATCGACATCCCGCCCTTCCTGCGCTATCGTCGGCGACGGGAAAGTTGATCGCCGCACCCCTGGGGAACCGGCATGGCCGAGAAAGTCTCTGCCCTGGCCTCGTTCGGGGAAATTGCCGAAGAAATTCGCGCCGAACTCTCCCGCCAGGACCTCCTGCGTGAAGAGGCGCTGGTCCTTTCCCGACAGATGATTCGTGCAGCCGCCCTTTCCATTCGGGCCACCCACCGCCAGGAGTTCGGCGAAGCAGAAGAACGCCTTTCCGAGGCCCGCCAGTACCTCCATCGCCTCCACGAGATCGTGGCCGATTGCCCCCTTTTCTCTTCCCTTGGCTACATCACCGATGCCGAAAAGGAGTATGCCGAGGCTTGCCTGACCTACGCGCTCATCCGCGACCGGCCCATCCCCCGCCCGGAGGAACTCTCCGTCCCCGTCGCCCCTTACCTGAACGCCCTGGGCGAGGCGGTGGGTGAACTGCGCCGCTCCATCCTGGATGCCCTGCGCCTAGACGTCCTCTCCTACTGCGAGGCGCGTCTGGAGGCCATGCAGCAAATCTACGATTTCCTGACGACTGTGGATTTTCCGGAGGCGCTGACCGGCGGGCTACGCCGGACCACCGATACGGTCCGCCGTATCCTGGAAAACACCCGGGCCGACCTGACGCTGGCCCTGCGCCAGCGAAAACTGGAACAGGCCCTGGAGGCGGCCGAGAAGCGGCTGCCGTAATCGCCCTGTAAGCCAAAACGCTTGCCTAATTCGTTGAAGGGTGGTAAGATGCTTGCGGACAATGGGGCCTGGCCCCGGAGCCGACATTCGGATAGCCCTGGAGCGGTATCCGAAGGGCTTTGAGGATATGTCCATCCTGTTTCGCCTCCTACTGGGCCACCTGGTGGGCGACTTTGCCCTCCAGACGATCGAACTGGTACGCTTCAAGGCCCATTCCTGGAAAGGGCTGGTGCTTCACGCTGCCATCGTGACCGGCAGCACCGCCCTTTTCCTCTGGGAAAAGTTGCCGACCTGGGGAGTCTGGCTGATTCCGCTCTTTGTAACCCACCTCCTGACCGACTGGGGCAAGGTCGCCCTGGCCCGTCGTTGGCCTCAGCGCAAATTGAGCACCTTTTTCCTGGACCAGGCCGTCCACCTGGGCGTGATTGCCCTTTTGATTTTCCTGCAAGAGGGCCGTTGGTCTTATGTCACCATCGAAATGGCCGTGGGCGGAGGTTCGGCGGAAGCCAGTCGCAATCTGCTCTTCCTGCTTTCGGCCCTCATCGCCTTTTCCGTCGTTCCCATTCTGGAGGCCCACGCCGTGCACAAGGTGGCCCGCCTGACCTCCGGCCCCAACAATGGAATTAACGGCCCCGCTGCTTTCATGAAGGACAGGCTCTGGGGCGGAGGCGAGCGCCTCCTGGCCCTGGCCCTTCTCTACATTGGTGGGCCGATGGGCTACTTTTCCCCGGCCGTATGGCTAGCCCCACTCGCCTTTTTGCCGCGCATCCTGGCCCAGCGAGGCCTCTGGCAGGACCCTCAGCAGGCACCGGACTTCTGGACCAAGACGCTCACCAGTATCCTCTCCACGGCCCTGCTGGGCTTCCTGCTCTGGCTGGCCCTGGAAGCGCTGGCCCGTTAGCCCTGTCGCCCGACCGAACGGCAGCCTTTCGGTGCCGCGAGAAGGAAGACGGATGACCGGTGAAAAGCCCATCCGAACGGCTGGCATAGAGGCAAAAAGGCCTGTCCCCATCCTGTCCGCCCCGCTGGAGAAAAGGGCGGTCGGCGTCCCGCCGCAACCCTCTTTTGGGGCCCGCCTGCGCTTCAAGATGATTGCCCCTTACCTTCTCCTTGCCCTTATCCTGGCTCTCGCCGGCTCTTTCTTCCTGGCCCGCGTCTTTGCCGAGCGCCTCCACGAACGCCTCCTGAGCCAGTTATGGGAGGCCGGCCATCGGGCCACCGATGAGGTCGTCTATGTCGAACGGGAACTCCTGACCACCCTGCGGGCCATCGCCCGCACGGAAGGAGTGGCCGCGGCCGTGCTTGCCGGCGACAGCACCCGCCTCCATCGCCTGATCCATCCCATCGCCGCCAACGCCGGATGCGACTTTGTCGAGATCGTCGCCTTGAACGGCCGCGGCCTCTATTCCCTCCATCGCCAGGAGACGATCACCACCCCCCTGAACTATGTTCAATCCACCGGCCTGGCCTCCTACGCCGATTGGCCTCCTTTCCAGAAAATTTTCACCATCGGCCTCGACGACATCGGCAATAAATTTGCCGGCCTGGTCCAGGCCTCCTGGGGATGGGCCTTTTATGTGAGCGGCCCGATCCGCTCGGAAGGCCGGACGGCCGGCGTCGTGATGGTGGGGATGTCCCTCCAGCGCCTGGCCCGGCGGATGGCCGGCCAGGGCGATCCCATCCTGGGAACGACCGTTGCCCCGTCCCCTTTCCTTACCCGGCCGGCCGAACTCACCCTCTACGATCCCCAGGGCCGGGTCATCGCCACGACCTTCCGCGACATCCCCACGTCCACCCTCCAGATCACCCCGGACTTTTTCCACCTGGTCTGGCAGGGACAGACAGGGCCCGAATTCTTCTACCCGGGCCGCAGCCTCATCCTCCGCGGCGAGGCCCTCGAAGAAACCTTTGGCATCTTCGAGGCCCGCCACGGCGAGGAGGATATGGCCGTCTTCTCGGTGGCCCTGCCGGGCTATCAGCGGGAAATCGGTTTTATCCAGGCCTCCCTGGCCGTCCTCTTCAGCCTGGCCGTCTTTGCTGTCATCCTCCTGGGCCTCTGGATCTCCGCCCGCATTGTACAACCCATTCAGACCCTGGTGCGGGCTGCCCGCCGGGTCGAACTGGGCGACCTGCGGCAGAAGGTCTTTGTCCACAGCGAGGACGAGGTCGGGCTGCTGGCCCACGCCTTCAACCGCATGATCCAGGGCCTGCGCCTCAAGGAATACATCCGCGACGCCTTCGGCCGCTTCGTCAGCCGGGAAGTCTCGGAAACCCTCCTGCGCGGCGAGATCCGCCTCCAGGGGGAACGGCGTACCGCCTCCATGCTCTTTGCCGACATCCGCGACTTTACCCGCCTGTCGGAAGAATACGATCCCGAGGAAATGGTGCGCATCCTCAACGAATGCTTCACCGCCATCGTAGAAGTGGCCCAGACCTACGGCGGTACAGTCAACAAATTCGGCGGGGACTCGACCCTGATCATCTTCGGCACCCCCGTTCCCTACGCCGACCATGCCGAACGGGCCCTGGAGACGGCCCTGCAGATCCGCCGGCGTCTGGCCCAGATCAATGCTGAACGCCTGACGCGCGGGGAAGCGCCCATCCGCATGGGCATCGGCATCAATACCGGAGAAGTGGTGGCCGGCACGGTGGGTTCGCCCGACCGCCTGGAGTACACCGTCATCGGCGATGCCGTGAACCTGAGTGCCCGCATCCAGGGATTGAACAAAGAGTTCCCCGAGTACGACATTCTGATCAGCGAATATACCTACCAGGCCCTCCCCGAGCGAGAGCGATATGCGATTCGCCACCTGGGGAAAATGGCCCTCAAGGGGAAAAGCGAGGCGGTGGGCATCCTCGCCGTCCTCGGCAGGAGCGAAAGCGATGACGCACGAGAGGCATAGGGATCGTCTTTTCTGGGTTCTCCTGGTCCTCCTCTGCCTGTTGACCGCCCTCCTAGGGGTTGCCCTGGCCGTGGAGCTGGCCTTTGCCTTCGGTCCGGGCGGTCGGGGCAGCCTGGCCTCCCTCCTTCTGGCCGACTATAGCCCCGATCCCGAGGGCGGTTTCGTGGCGCTGGAACCGGAAATCTTCGAGGACCTGGACCTGCCCACGCCCACACCGCTCCTTCCCACCCCTACCCCCATCCCTCCGACCCCCACGCCGACCCCCTCGCCTCGACCTACCCAGC
>DAOUAK010000010.1:0-24199 GCA_034433695.1 Chloroflexia bacterium | reverse complement strand
GCGTTGTCTCCTGCGCCGGGGAAGGCGCGGGAGACAACGCCAGGGCCGGCAGGAGCAGCACGGCGGCGAGCAGCAGAAGGGGACGAAAGTTCATCCTCGTCTCCTTTCAGGTTAACAGGGGCGTGCACGGCCCCCGGGAGGCGGTCGTTCCGCCAGGCAACGGCAGTGTTGCGCAGAGTTTCTTCAAGCGGTTTCCTCTCCGGCGTTCACGGCCGCCAAGATGGCCTGGACCGCTGCCTGGAGCTCGGCGTCGCCATACTGCGTGGGTGGCATAGATGGCCGCCGGCCCGTCCCCCATCATCACCGCCACACCGATCGTTTCCAGCAGTTCCTGGCGCGTGGCGCCGGCCCGGACGGCGTCGTGGACATGGTAAGCAATGCAGCCATCACAGCGCACGGCGATGCCGATGGCCAGGGCCATCAGCTCTTTGGTCCGGGCGCTGAGCGCGCCCTCCTCGACGGACTTGCGGTGCAGCCGGGCAAAGCCGGACATCGGGCCGGGCAGTTCCTGCCCCAACTGGGCCAGACTTTGCTGCAGGTGCTCGTGGTAGGCCGGGTAGTCGGTCATCCGCATTTCTCCTTCGGCGAGGGCACTTCTGCTTGCGGGGCGACCCATCGTCGGACTATTCTATACATTTGCGTTGATATTATACCCCATTCATTCTCGCGGCCGTCTCGGTTAAGGAAGGGGACGTTTTCTGCCTGGCCCGCGTCCGCGCTGGCACAGGCAACGACATCTGTGACCTTTCATTGAGTCCGCCTTTACTTGCCGGATGGTTCGGCCAACTGGATCATCGTCCGCACCTTCCCGGCAGCGATGACCTCGGCAACGGCCATTGCCTCCCGGATCTCGTCGTCGGTGGCGCCGTACCGGCGCGCTTTCCCCAAATGGGCCTCCATTCAAGGTTGACAGCCGGCCGTCAGCGAGGCGGCCAGGCCGATCAACTCCTTCGTCTTACGGTCCAACGCCCCCTCTGCGAAGACGGCCCGGTACCAGGCGACGAACTTCTCGTTCAGGTCCGGCTTCCATTCCAGCATTTCACCCTCCTCTGCAGGACGGGCTGAAAGCCTGGGCTACTGGCACTTGATCCCCCGTACCACCAGCACCGGCCTCCGGCTCTGGCGGATGACGTTCTCAAAGGTGCTGCCCGAGAGCATCTCTGCCACCGCGCTGCGGCCCCTGGTGCCCAGGACGATAAGACAGGCGTTCTCTTCCTCCGCCACCCGCAGCGTCTCCACGAACGGGATGCCGCGGCGCAGAAGCACCCGTACCTGCGGGATGCCGAAGAGAACCAACGCCCGCCTCATCTCTTCCAGACGGGCCAGGTCGTCCCGGTCGAACTCCGCCAGCTGCTCCGGTGGCCGACGACGCATCAGACGCTCGTCCTGTACGTGGAGCAGGATGACCTCCTCGGTCCCGGTCGTTCGCATCTGCTTGACCACGTTGAAGGCCTCGCGGGCACAGTCGGAGAAGTCGGTGGGGTGGAGTATCCGGTGGAAGGTACGGGCACAGCGGCGGCGGCACTCGATATGGCCCAGTTGCCGCACGACATCGAACTTTTCTACCAGCACAGGTACCGGCGCAGTGCGGACAACCTGGTAAGCCACGCTCCCCAGGAGCAGTTCCTGGACCAGGCTGTGCCCTTGTGCCCCGATCACAATCAGGTTCACGCGCTCATCCTGGGCTATGCGAACGATCGTGGGGGCCGGCGGGCCGACCTCCAGGCGGGTGCGCACCACCAGCCCTTGCCCTTCCAACGCCAGCCGGGCGATGTGCAGTCGTTGCTCGGCGGCCCAGCGCATCTGCTCCAGGATGTCCTGGTCCAGGGAGCCGCCCAGGGGAATCTCGGCCGGCCGGATCACCCCTAGCAGCAGAATTTCCTCCATCCCGGCCGCTTTCCATTCCGGGAGGCAATCCATCACGGCCGCCGCGTAAGCGGAAAAGTCGGTTGGGAAAAGCACCCGCCTGAACATACCGACTCCGGTTGAAGGATACAGGACGGGCTCTTTGTTCCGTCCTGTATCCTCTAGAGCTTTCCGTAGAGCCTCCGCCCGAGAGCAAAGGCCACGTTCACCAACCCGATCATCACCGGCACCTCAATGAGCGGGCCGATGACGGCGGCAAAGGCCTGGCCCGACTCAATCCCAAAGACGGCCACCGCCACGGCGATGGCCAACTCAAAGTTATTGCTGGCGGCGGTGAAGGCCAGTGTGGTCGTCTGGGCGTACCCAGCACCGATCACGTGCCCCATCCAGAAACTGACCAGGAACATCAGGACGAAGTAGAGGGCCAATGGGATGGCGATACGCACTACGTCCAGCGGCAGGGTGACGATCAGGTTCCCCTTCAGGCTGAACATCACCACGATGGTGAAGAGGAGCGCCGCCAGGGTCAGCGGGCTGATGCGCGGCACGAACTTGGTCTCGTACCACTCTTTGCCGCGCAGCCGGATGAGGGCCACACGGGTGAGGAAGCCGGCGATGAAGGGGATGCCCAGGTAAATGAAGACGGACTGGGCGATCTCGCCGATGGTAACGTGGACCGCAGTTCCTTCCAGGCCGAACCAGGTGGGGAGAACGGTGATGAAGACATAGGCGTAGATGCTGTAGAAAAAGACCTGGAACAGGCTGTTGAAGGCCACCAGCCCGGCGGCGTACTCGGTGTCGCCTCGGGCCAGTTCGTTCCACACGATCACCATTGCGATACAGCGGGCCAGGCCGATCATGATGAGGCCGGCCATGTACTCGGGGGAATTGTGCAGGAAGAGAATTGCCAGGAGGAACATTAGGATCGGGCCGATGATCCAGTTCTGGATGAGAGAGAAGCCCAGGACCCTCCAGTTGCGGAAGACGTCCCCCAGTTCCTCGTAATGGACCTTCGCCAGCGGCGGGTACATCATCAGGATCAGGCCGATGGCGATGGGGACGTTGGTCGTGCCCACCGAGACGGCCTGATTGAAGGATTGGACGGCGGCGGGGAAGAGATACCCCAGCCCCACGCCGACCGCCATCGCCAGGAAGATCCAAAGGGTCAGGTAGCGGTCCAGGATGGAGAGGCGTTTGGCAACGCCCGGTTGCGGCTGTGCTGCCTTGATTTGTGCACGTGCAGTCGTTTTGGTCATCGTTTCGGTTCTCCTCTTGTGTCAGAAAGATACAGCGTGCTGCGCCCTCGGCGACTCGTTTGGCACCCGGATAGATTGGGAGGCCCGGTTCCGGATCGGTCTGGTCACCATGATACCTCCATCACGACGGAAGCGTTGGACAAGGCTCTAGCATCGCGGGCAAGCCCAGGAAGAGCGCTCGGCTCGCCCACCGGGCCCAGCGTCTCTTCCATCA
Organism: Chloroflexia bacterium; assembly: GCA_034433695.1. Classification (GTDB taxonomy): domain Bacteria; phylum Chloroflexota; class Chloroflexia; order DTKN01; family DTKN01; genus JASFBA01. The sequence goes on along the minus strand of DAOUAK010000010.1, from coordinate 20,863 downwards.
GCCGTCTCACCTGCCCGTCTGTCAGCCTCTTGTCCATTTTCCGCTCTTTATATGCACATGGATGTATATAATACCACCGAAGAAGACGTTTGTCAAGTTTGTTTGGGTGAGGATGCGCACATCGGCACGTGATTGCCCGCTCTGGCCCTCAGGAGGTTCGGTCTTTGCCCGATCGAAGCCCGTGCGGATCCGGTGGGCTTCTCGCCGGCTAGCCGGAACAGATTTGACATCTCCTCTTGTTCCGGTTATGATGCACTTGCCGGGGAGAACCGAATCCCCTTCAGGAGGTGGCGCTTGGCCGACCGTCGAACCCGTTACCTGGGCTGGGGTTTCCTTCTGGGAGCCGCAGCCGGCCTGCTCTGGACCTGGCAGCGCGTCCGGGATATCTCCCGCCGGGGTGTGCCGGGATTGGTGGACTGGGAACAGGTGCTGGCGGTGGCCAGCCGTTTCGGCCGGGATGTCGCCATCCCGCCAGGCGCGGAACCGTATTACGCCGCCCTGGTGGCCCGGAGCATCGGCGAGGTCGCCGTAGCCACGGAGGTGTCCCCTCCCCCGACGCCCCTCACCATCCGCCTCCTGAACCCCAGGGAGTGGCTACAGGCCAACATAAAGACCTTCCGCGCCGTCGTGGAGCCGTTGGAGGAACTCTATCGCCGCCTTTCCTCCCCCCGTAGCCCGATGACCGTCTTCTTCGGTCAGCCGCTCCAGCACTTCCTCAGCCAGCAAATCGGTCTGCTCCTGGGCTACCTCTCTCAGCGGGTGCTCGGACAGTACGACATCGCCCTCCTGGGGCCGCCGTCGCCTTCCAACGGCCAGATCTACTTTGTCGAACCGAACATCCGCGGCACCCAGGCCCAACTCGGGTTGAGCGGTCCCGACTTTCTCCTCTGGGTCGCCCTGCACGAGACCACCCACGCCTTTGAATTCGAACTCCATCCCTGGCTGCGCGATCACCTCCGCCACCTTCTGGAATCCTACCTCGCCGACATGGAAACCGAGGTGGACCACCTCAGCCGCTCCCTCTCCTTCGCCGGCCTGGCCGAACTCCTGGAGCACATCCGCCGGGGCGAATCGTGGCTTCTCTGGACCCTCACCCCCCGCCAGCGCGCCCTCTTCGACCAGATGCAGGCCCTGATGAGCATCGTGGAAGGCTATAGCAATTATGTGATGAAAAAGGTCGGCCGGCGCATCCTCCCCACCTTCGACCTGATCGAATCCCGCCTGGCCGCCCGCCAGGCCCAACGCACGGCGGCCGAACGCCTCTTCCTCCGCCTGAGCGGCCTGGAACTGAAACTGGAGCAGTACTCCCTGGGCGAACGCTTCGCCGAGAGCGTAGCCCGGGAACGCGGCATGGCCTTCCTGCAGCGCGTCTGGGAACGGCCGGAGAACCTGCCCACCCTGGCCGAATTGGCCCAACCCCAGGCATGGATAGCCCGCGTGGAGGAAGCCGATGTCCCCCCGAGTCGGTGAGACCATCGCCGTCAGCATCCGCGAAATCCAGGCCCAGAGTTATGACCTCTACGGTGCCCCCTCCTTCGGCTCCTTCGTCCACCTGGCCAGTACCGCCCCCGGCGTGGAAATCTACGCCGTGGTGCAGGACATCCGCACCGAGCCGGTAGACCCCTCACGCCCTGTGGTGGCCCGTGGAGCCGACCTGAGCCGCGAGGAGGCCATCTACGAAGAAAACCCTCACTTCCGTCGGGTGATGCGCACCCGCTTCACGGCGGTGGTGGTCGGCTATACCCTAGGAGGCCAGGTCTTTCACCTCCTTCCCCCCCAGCCACCGCGCATCCACGGGTTCGTCTTCTCCTGCGAGCCCGAGGAAGTGGTCGCCTTCACCCAGAGTTTTGGCTTTCTGCGCCTCCTGATGGCCGCCCAGGCCGGCAACGACCTGATCTCGGCCTGCCTGCACACGGCAGCCGCCGCCCGCGCCGGCCGGCTCGATTACCTGGTGAATGCCGGAAGAGAACTCGTCTCCCTTCTGGCCGAAGACCCGGAGCGCCTGAGCGTCCTCCTCCCACTTCTGCGCCGCTCCGCCACCTAGCCCGATGTCCCACGTTCAACGACTATCCCAGGCCACCTTCCTGATCCTCCTGCTCCTCTCCGGCTGCCTGCTCTCCCCTTCTCCTCCCGTGCCGACCGTCCTCCCTTCCCCGACTCCCTCCGCTACTCCCACGCTCACCCCAAGCCCCACCCCCATCCCAACCCCCGCACCCACGCTGCCCCCACCGCCTCCCCTAGGGCTGTGGCGACTCTGGCGCACGGCCACCGAGGATACCGTCTGGGCGATGGGGGTGGCTGACCTTCAGGGAGACGGCCGGCCGGAAATCTGGGCCGCCTCCTACGACCACCGCTTCTACCTGATCCGGCCCACAGGGGAAATCTCCTGGACCTTTTCCACCGCCGCCCCCCTCTATACTGCCCTGCCGGCCGACCTGGATGGCGACGGCCGGACGGAATTTCTCCTCGGCGGGGACGATAACACCCTCTACGCCCTGAACGGCTACGGACAGGAACGCTGGGCGGCGCCCCTCGGCGGCCGAATCACCCACCTGCTCACAGGCGACCTGGACGGCGACGGCCCACCCGAGGTGCTGGCCGCTACCTGGGACGGCATCCTCCATATCCTCGACGCCGCCGGACGGCCGGAAAGCCGCCTAACCCTGGGCGAAACGCCCGCCGGAGTCGCCCTGGCCGACCTGGACGCCGACGGGAAGCCGGAGATCATCGCCGGAGGCGAGCAAGGGCAATGGCTGGCGCTGGACGCCGCAGGTCAGGTGCTCTGGCAGCACGGCCTGGAAGGGGCATTGCGCGGCCTCCTTTCCGCCGATTTCGACAATGACGGTCTGTCCGAACTCCTGGTGGGAAGCCAGGGAGGGCTGGTCGTGCTGGTCGGGACGGATGGGTCCCCCCGGTGGGCCAGACGCCTGGACGATACCCTCATGACTCTGCTCGGCGTCCCGGCCGAAGGATGGGTATTGGCCGGATTGCGTGGGGGCGTGGCCGCCCTGAATGCCCGCGACGGCCGGCCGCTCTGGCATGTCTCCACCGAACGCGGCATCTGGGCATTGGCGGTGGCCGAAGAGGAGGGAAAACCGGTCATCATCGCCGGAAGCGACGGCGGGGAAATCCTCCTCCTCAACGCCCTGGGCCAGGTGCGCGGAAAGATCCAGTTGCCTTCGCGGGTGCACGGTCTGATGGCAACCGACCTCGACGACGACGGCCGGCCTGAGGTGCTGGCCCGTTCCGGCGATTACCTCTACGCCCTGGCGTTCGATGCCGCCGGAGAGCCCGGCGAGGCTGCCCCCCGGAAGACGACGATGCCCTACTGGCCTACCCCTTCGCCTTTCCCGCTCCCGGCCGAGGGGCGCGTAACGTTGGTGGCGGCAGGCGACATCATGCTCTCCCGCAGCATCGAGGAGCGGATGCGGGCCTACGGGACGCTTTTCCCCTTCCAGGTGCTCGCCCCGTTTCTCCGGGAAGCCGACATTGCCGTGGGCAACCTGGAGTGCGCCCTTACCCTGGGCGGAGAGCCGGCCGCCAAGCCCTTTGTCTTCCGTGCCCACCCCGATATGGCCACGGGGCCGGCCCAGGCCGGCTTCGACCTCCTCTCCCTGGCCAATAACCACAGCCTGGATTACGGCATCGAGGGCCTGAACGAGACCATCGCTGCGCTGGAAAGCCGGGGCATTCGCCCGATCGGGGCCGGCCCCCGGGCCGAAGCGCCCGTCGTGATCGAGGTGCGCGGCCTCCGGGTGGCCTTCCTGGCCCGCAACACGATCGGCTCGCCCCAGGAGGGCATCGCCTGGGGCGGGGATGAGGAGGCCCTTCGTCGCGACATCCGTCAGGCCAAAGGGCAGGCCGATGTGGTGGTGCTCCTCCTGCACGCCGGCCAGGAGTATGCCGCCGAGGTCACGCCGGAGCAGCGCCGGCTGGCCCACGCCGCCGTAGAGGCCGGCGCCGACCTGGTCATCGGCCACCACACCCATACCACCCTGGAGACGGAGCGCTACCTGAACGGCCTGATCGCCTACGGCCTGGGCAACCTGGTCTTCGACATCGACATCGTGGATACGGCCCGCGATGGTGCCCTTCTGTACGTCGTCCTGAGCCGGGAGGGAGTCGTCCGGGCCGACTGGATTCCCACCCGCATTGTGGACGATGTCCAGCCCCGGCCGCTGGCTGCGCCGGGCGGTCGGGTGGCCGTAACTCCCCTTTTTGTCCTGCCCACCGAACCGCTTCCCCCACCCCCCTCACCCCGGCCGGCCTATGTCCTTTCGACCACGGTGGAAGCCGACGGGACCGTCCGGGTAGAGCAGGAAATCCGCTTCCCCAATGCCACCGGCGATAGCCTGGAGGACCTGGCCTTTTTCGCCTTCCCGAACGTCTACACCGGGACCTTTTTCCTGAAAGAGGTCCAGATCGTGCAAAAGGGGGTAACTTCTCTCCCCTCCTACACCCTGACCGGCCCGATGCTTCGCCTATTCCTTCCCCGACGCCTGCCCCCGGGCGAGGTGGTGACGGCGACGCTGGCCTATTCCCTCTCTTTACCGACAACCGATGCCCGCACCTGGCCCCCCCGGGCCGTCCTGGGGAAAAGCGAGGATGGGCGGGTCATGCAGTTGGGGCACTGGTATCCTCAGTTGGTGCCCTACCGGAAGGGCTACGGCTGGAAGGATTGGGAATACTATCCGGTCGGCGACCCCTTCATAAGCGACCTGGCCGACTATGATGGGCTGGTGTCGGTGCCGGCCGGCTACGGGGTCTGGGGTTCGGGCGAACGGGAGGAAATGGGAGGGCGTTTCCGCTTTCGTCTGGAGGCCGGCCGCGATTTTGCCCTGCTCCTGGCCCGGGACTATTCCGAGTCCCGCGCGGAGGTGGACGGCACAACCGTCGTCTCGGCCTACCGCCGAGAGCACGAGACGGCCGGCCAGGCGGTGCTGGGGATCGTCCAGCGCGGCCTCAGCCTCTTCCGGCGACGCTATGGCCCCTACCCTTACCCCACCTTCACCGTGGTCGAGGGGGAGATGGATGCCGGCATGGAGTACAGCACCCTGGTGATGGTGGGCACGCGCTTCTACGGCGACTATGCAGGTAGCCCCGAGGCCGTGCTGCCGGCCCTGACCGCCCACGAACTGGCCCACCAGTGGTGGTACGGTGTAGTGGGAAACGATCAAGTCGAAGAACCCTGGCTGGACGAAGCCCTGGCCCGCTATAGCGAACTCCTCTTCTATGAGACGGTTTACCCGGAGGCGGTGGACTGGTGGTGGGAAAGCCGGGTGGACGTGCGGAACCCCACCGGCCCCCTGGACCGGACGATCTACGATTTTACCGACCCCCACGCCTATGTGGACAACCTCTACGGCCAGGGGGCGCGTTTCCTGCGCGACCTGCGGAAGCGCCTGGGGGAGGATTTTTTCACCTTCCTGCAACGCTATTACCGCGAAAACGCCTGGCAGCGGGCTACCCGGCGCGACTTTTTCCGCCTCCTGGATGAGACGGATGTGGATGTGTCGGACCTGGTGCGGCTATATTTTCAGCGCTAGGCCGGCCTATCCCTCGAAGAAAGGCTTCTCACGCTCGTCATAGAACCAGGCCCCCTGGGTCTGGAGGTACTCCAGCGCCCGGTGAATAAAGTCATAGTGTTTCTGCTCCTGGGCGGCCAGAAACTCGTAGAGGGCGCGGCCGGCCGGGTCGTCCGTTCCTTCGGCCTGACGGCGATACATCTGGTAGCCCCGACGTTCAAAGTCGAGGGCCAGTTGCAACGCCTGAAGGTCATCCCCCTCGTCCGGGAGAAGGGCCGCCAGGGTTTCGTCCTCCTGGGGAAAAAGGATGGCGACCTCCCGCCCCGGCTCCAGTTCGCGGGCCTGTTCCATCTCCAACCATCGCCCCTCATCCACCAGGGCGCCGTACTGCACCTTGAGCAGGCGCAGGTGCAGTTCCTCGTCCTGCACTAGACTCCGAAAGACTTCTTGCCCTTTGGGGTCGCGGCTTCTTGCGGACATCTTGCGGTAGAAGGTCAGCCCCTGAATTTCGGTCTGGATGCCCTGGTAGAGGGCCTGCAGGACCGGATTCTGCTCGTTTTCCATCTTATCCTCCTTGTGTCGCGAGGCCGTCGCCGGAAATGGCGGCGGTGTTCCCACCGACCTTGTACTTCTGCCGGATATATTTCCCCGAAAAAATCCAGGACCACATCTTATGGAATCCAGGCATTGCGGATAAAAAGGGCGCTGTGAAACAATAAAAGCAGCGAAGACAGAACCAGCCAGACCGGACGAAGCCAGGGCTGATCCTTCAAAACCCGGCCCAGGAGAAAGTATACAGGGAAAATCACCATCATATGCCGGGGAAAGGATTCGATCAGAGAAGCCCCGGGCCGAAGCACAACTTTGCTCCAAGAGGCCGCCAGCATCAGCAACGCATAAACGGCCGGCCCAGGTCGGTAGCAAACCTTGAGGGCGGTCAGAGCCAGCACGGTGAGAGACCCCGTCCACAGGAGGTCAATCCAGAAAGGTCCTCCTGCCCCCGCGTGATCTGCCGGGCGATGCCTTCCACGGTCGTCCACGGCATGACGAACTGGGAATCCCAGAAACGAGCCTCGATCTCTCCGATCCATAGAAATGGACTTCCAGGGTGCAATGGAAAGGTCTCCACGAGGTTGTGGGCGTAAAGGTAGAAAGCAAAGGCATAGGGGGGCAGGAGCATCAGTCCCAACCCCAGCCCGGAGAGCCAGGCGCGCCAGCGGCGCTCCCGGAGGGCCCAGAGGAACCATTCCACGACCAGGGCCGGGAAAAGCAGCAAGCCGGGCTGCCGGAAAGTGGCAGCGAAAAAGCCGCAGATTCCGGCCTCCAGCCATTTTCTCCGCCGGCCGGCCCAGAAGGCCAGCACCACGAACAGGAGAAACGGGGCCTCACTATAAGGCGCGGCGAAGAGAAAGGCCAGAGGAAAGGTCAACAGGGCAACCACCGTCCATCGCCCCACCTCCCGGGAAAACTCCTCGCCGACGTACCGGTAAAGGCAGACCACCAGGCCCAGATGGGCGATCAGGTTGACCACCATGGCTGCCGCCAGAGGATGCCCAATCGCCTGAGCAGCCATCCAGATGCTCAGCGGATAACCGGGATAAAAAACGGTGCCCGCGGGATGCCGGAGGAAACCTTCGGCAACGATTTTCAGGTAATGGTGTGCGTCATAGTGTAGCCAGGGGAGCAGCAGAACCTGCTCGCTCCACATTCCCCACAAGCCCGTCGGCGGCCACTCCGCCCGGGTGACTTTCCCGTAATCATCCACCGAGCCCACCGCGACGGCCAAAAAGGCAGCCCAGATCACCAGTCCCAGTCGAACCAGAAAGAACGGCCACCAGACGGCCCGGAGCGCCGCCCACCAGGGTTCCAAAGCCCTGCGGAGCAACTGCCATCCCCTTCGATTTCTCCGGGGTTGGCAGACCTCCTGTTCGACTTCCGGCCGTTCGCTTCCTCGGCTCACCTTTGCCCTCAGCGGTGTTCCGGTCTCCTGCTCCACGGTCCCGGCCCTCGCCGGCGCAGCAGCGCCCAGGCTTCGCCCAGTTCCGGGCTACGGAGCAGCGCCGTTGCGGTCAGGTAAAGGCCGGCCCCCAGCGGAGACAGGAGACCCAGATAAAGGGCCTGCGCCGCCATCCCCTCGGGTGACAGCAGCCGCTCACCCACCCGCAGGAGCAGGGTCGCCGCCCCGGCCGCCAGTAGCGCCGCCGCCAGCGAGCGGAGTCCACTCCGGAGAATCGCCTTTTCTCCCACTCCCCGGAGACGACGCCGCAACAGTTCCAGAAGCACCGCCGTCTCCAGCGTGTTGGTCAGGCTGAAACTGAGGGCCAGGCCAGCAAAACCCATGACCTGCAAGAGCCCCGCCCCCAGGGCGATGTTGAGGGCCACGATCGCCATCCCCACCAGCACCGGCGTGCGGGTATCGTGCAGGGCGTAAAAGGCACGCAGCACGACCTCGGTGGCGCAGGCGGCGGGCAACCCCAGGGCAAAGAAGAAAAAGGCCTGCGCCGTCGCCTCCGTGCTCTCCGGGTGGAACTCTCCCCGCTCGAAGAGCAGGCGGATCAGCGGAAAACGCAAGGACAGCATTAGCGACGCCACCGGCAGGGCCACAAAGAGCACCACGCGCACCATTCGGGCCAGCGTCTGGCGGAAGTCTTCCATCTGTCCCTGATTCGCCAGGGCGGCCAGGGTGGGGAAGGCCACCGTCCCCAGGCTCACGCCCAGGATGGCCAGCGGCAGTCCAAGGAGACGGTAGGCATAGTTGATGGCGGTAACGGCCAGACTCCCGGGGAAAGAAGCCAGAGCGGTGATGGCGATAAAGTTCACCTGAAAGGCCATCTGCCCCAGGATGCGCGGAAAAAGCAGCCGGCCGACCTCGCGCACTCCCTCCTCCCGCCAGTCCAGGGAAAAGGTGTAGCGCGCCCGACAGAGCACCAGCCCCGGCAGCAGGACCGGCAGGTAGAGGGCCGCCCCGATCAGCACCCCCGCGACCAGCCCGTCAATGCCCCAGTGCGGCCCCAGGAAGGCGGCTCCGGCGATGATGCTCAGGTTGTAGACGAGCGGCGCCAGAGAGGTCAGGAGAAAGCGACGGAAGGCGTTGAGGACGGCCATGGCCAGACTGCCTACCCCCAAAAGGATCGGCTGAAGGAGCAGAAGGCGGGTCAGGCGCACGGTGAGGACCTGCTGGACCTCTGGGTAGCCGGGAGCGATAACCCAGCGCACCAGGTAAGGAGCCAGGAAAAAGGCCAGGCCGGCCAGCAGGAATGCCACCAGCAGGGCAAGGTTGAGCACCGTGCTGGCCATCTTCCAGGCCCCGGCGTCGTCCCGTCGGGCCAGGTAGGCGGTGAAGACGGGGATAAAGGCCGAACCCAGTGCTCCCCCGATGACCAGGAGGTAGATCACGTCGGGCAGGCGAAAGGCGGCTACGTAGGCGGCATAATCGTCGCCTGTACCGAACTGGTTGGCGATGACGCTTTCCCGGAGGAGGCCCAGGAGGCCGCTGAGCACGGTCATCGCCATCACGAGGAGGGCGTTCTGGGCCATGCCCGCCCGCCCATAGCGCCGGTCAACCGTTTCCAAAGGACCTTACCTCCACATGGGCGTCAGGCCGGCCTGCCCCGAGGACGGTACATCCCCACGACTACCGGAAGGCCGGGAAGCACGGCACGCCAGGGTCGGCCCCTTTTTCGTCCCGGCGGCACGTTCGGCAGATGCCCCGGGCCAGGAGGTCCGCTCTCCGGCGTTCGGTCCGGATGTAGGGCTTGCCATCGCAGGGCGACACCGTACCTTCGGGCCTCCGGGCACGGCCCTTGGCCGGGAAACCGGGTATCCTACACCGGACGATAGGAATCGGAGTAAGCAAATTTCTCCAGAGGAAGCCGTTCCGGCCGTTCCTTCTCCCAGGCCACCTGTTTTTCGGAAAGGACCGGGCTGATCTCGGCAGAGTGTTTTCCCACGATCACCAGCGCGATGACCGTCATCTCTTCGGGGATGCCGAGGATTTCTTTCACCCGGCCCTCGTCATAGCCGGCGATCGGGTGGGCCACCAGGCCCAGTTCTGTAGCCCGGAGGAGAAGAAAGGCCGTCGCCATCCCGGTGTCGAAGAGATAGTAATCCCGGCCTTTGATCTGGCAATCGAGTTCCTTCTGGCTGAATACGGCGATGATGAGCGAGGCGGCCCGGGCCCATTCGTTCCCCCGGCTCAGGGCCGTGTACATCTCCTGGAGCCGCTCCGGGTCATAGACAAAAACGAACCTCCAGGGCTGATTGTTAAAACAAGAAGGGGCCAACCGGGCGCACTCTGCCAGGTCCTGGACCAGTTCCGGGGTAACCTCCACCGGGTCCAGGGAACGGTAAGCCCGGCGACGGTCTATAGCCTGTTTGACCTCCATAATGTTCCTCCATCGGCAGGAAAAAGCGCGGCCCTAGGCCGCATAGCCGCGCCTAGTATAGCCCAGGCCGCCGGAAAATTCAAATTGCGTCCAGGGTGTGATATAATAGGCCCGTCGGGGCACAATAGACCCTGGGTTGAGGAAACCGATGGCCGAGGAGCGGATTGTCTCCGGAAAGGTACGCGAGGAGGAACGCCAGGCCGAACAGACGCTACGCCCTCAGCGGCTGAGCGAAATCTACGGCCAGGAAAAGGTGGTCCGCAACCTGGAGGTGGCGCTGGAGGCGGCCCGGGCCCGCGGCGAGGCCCTGGACCATACCCTCTTCTACGGCCCCCCGGGTCTGGGCAAGACGACCCTGGCCCATGTCATCGCCAATGAGATGGGCGTGGGCATTCGGGTCACCGCCGGCCCGGTCATCGAACGCACCGGCGACCTCGCCGCCATCCTCACCAACCTGAAGCCGGGCGACATCCTCTTCATTGACGAGGTCCACCGCCTCAACCGGGCGGTGGAGGAGGTCCTCTACCCGGCGATGGAGGATTTTTGCCTGGACCTGGTGGTGGGCAAGGGGCCCGGCGCCCGCAGCATCCGCCTGCGCCTGCCCCGTTTCACCCTGATCGGCGCCACGACCCGCCTGGCCCTCCTCACCTCCCCCCTGCGCGACCGCTTCGGGCTGGTCTACCGCCTGGACTTTTACAGCCTGGAGGCCATGGTGAAAATCGTCGAGCGTTCGGCCCGCATCCTGGGCATCGCCATTACCGAGGACGGGATGCAGGAGATCGCCCGCCGTTCGCGGGGCACTCCCCGCGTGGCCAACCGCCTGCTCAAGCGGGTGCGCGATTATGCCCAGGTGGTCGGGGAAAAACAGATCACCGCCGAGGTGGCCCGGGCCGCTCTGGCCATGCTGGAGGTGGACGAACTGGGGCTGGACGAAACCGACCGGCGGGTGCTGCGCACCATCATCGAAAAGTTCGACGGCGGTCCGGTGGGCCTGACCACCATTGCCGCCGCCACCTCGGAGGAGGTGGATACCGTCGCCGATGTCTACGAGCCTTACTTGATGCAACTGGGTTTTCTTCAGCGTACTCCCCGCGGTCGGGTGGCGACGCGCCTGGCCTACGAACACCTGGGGCTGCCCTACCCCCAGGAGCGGGCCGAGGTCCGGCAAGAGACCCTGTGGTGAGACGAGGCGATGCGGGCCGTGGAATCCATATCCATGCCTGAGAAGACCCCGCAGGAAAGCCGCACCGCCGGCCGGGACATATCTCCCCACGAGGAGGGGAAGCGCATCCTCCTCCACGTCTGCTGCGGACCCTGCGGCACCTACCCGGCCCTGCGCCTGCGCGAAGAGGGGTTCGAGGTCGTGGCCTTCTGGTACAATCCGAACATCCACCCCTTCTCCGAACACGAGCGTCGCCGGGAGGCCCTCCTGCGCTTTGCCCGGGCCGTAGACCTGCCGGTTATCGAGCACCCCGGCTATGAAATGGTCGCCTTTCTGCGCGCCGTCTGCGGGCAAGAGGCCTACGGTCAACGCTGCGCCATCTGCTACCGGATGCGGCTTTCCTGCACGGCCCGGGCCGCCCTGGCCGGCGGCTTTTCTGCCTTCACCACCACCCTCCTCATCAGCCCCCATCAGGATGAGGGCCTCATCCGTACCCTCGGTGAGGAGGTGGGGAAAGAAGTGGGCGTCCCCTTTTACTACGAGCGATTCCGCCGGGGCTGGAGCGAGCGCGGCCGGCTGGCCAAGGTCTACGACCTCTATCGTCAGGACTATTGCGGCTGCGTTTACAGCGAATGGGAACGGAGAACCGGCCGGACGCTGGGTCCGGAGGGAATGCCATGACCGTCCCGACCCATCGCCTCCTGGAGCGCCTCCAGGTCCTCCTTGGGGAAATCCGGGGGGAGGCCTATTACGTCGGCGGATGCATACGCGACCTCCTTCTGGGCCGGCCGCTCCACGACCTGGACCTGGTCGTGGCCGGCGACGCCCTGGCGCTGGCCCGGGCTGTAGCCCGCGCCCTCCGGGGCGCCTTTGTCCTCCTGGATGAAGAAAACGCCATCGCCCGTGTCGTCCTGCGGGGGGCGGAGGGGATGCCGGGAAGCACGGTGGACTTTGCCCGGATGCGTGGGGAATTGGCCGAAGACCTGGCCCGGCGCGATCTGACCATCAACGCCATGGCGATGGCTCCGGACGACTTTTACCGCTACGCCTTGGGGGAAGCGAAAGAGGCCGTCGTGATCGATCCCTGGGGTGGCCGGCAGGACCTGGAGAAAGGCCTTCTGCGGGCACTTTCCCGAGAGGTGCTCCTTGACGACCCGCTACGGACGATGCGGGTGGTGCGGCTGGCCGGAGAACTGGACTTTTCCATCGAGCCGCAGACGGCCGTCTGGGTGCGGGAGGTGGCCGGCCGGCTTCCCCTCGTTTCCTGGGAGCGGATCCGCGACGAACTCTTCCGTCTCCTGGCCTGTCCTCACACCGCGCCCTATCTTCCCCTCCTGGATGCTCTCTCCCTCCTGCCACACGTGTTGCCGGAAGCGGCCGAAGGTCGAGAGGGGGCGGAATTAGAACCGCTCTGGGAATGGGTCTGTGCCCTGGAGTGGCTGGCCAATCTTCTAGCAGGTCGGTCCGTGCCCGAACGCCCGGAACCCTTCTGGAGGCCCAGGGCGCTTCGAGACCTGGCCCCCCTTGCCCTGCCTTATGCTCCTCAACTCCGGCGTTATCTGGAAGAGCGTCTCTCCGGGGATCGTTCCCGCCTGGCCCTCCTCAAACTGGCCGTCTTGCTCCACCGGGGGCCGGAGGCCGGAAAGAAGGCCCGTCAGGCCGGCCGACGGCTGCGCCTGAGTGCGCGGGAGGCGCTGGCTTTGGACCGGGCCCTCTTGCTGCTGGCCGGCCCTTTCCTTGCCACCCCTGGGGAACCTTCGCCCCGCGACGTCTACCGCTTTTACCGCGACGGCGGCGACATCGCCACCGGAGTGCTCCTCCTGGCCCTGGCCCGGGAACTGGCCAAGCCCGACTTCCGGCCGGCCTCCTGGGAGCAGGCGGTACGCCGCGTGCAGCAGATTCTGACCCTGCGCTTCGAGCGAACTTCCGAGGTGATCGAACCGCCCCGCCTGCTGGACGGAGACGACCTCCAGGCCGCCCTGGGGCTGTCGCCCGGCCCTCTGGTCGGCATACTGCTGGAGGGAATCCGCGAGGCCCAGGCGGCCGGCGAGGTTCACACCCGCGAAGAGGCCCTGGCCTGGGCGCGGGAAGCCCTGCAATCACGCCTTCCCCGGTCCCCCTGACACTCTCGGAGTCAAAGCCGAATCAGGGTGCCGCAATATTCGCAGGTGATGCTGGTCATCCCTCGGACGACCTCGGTCGTCAGGGCAGCCCCGCAGGTCGGGCAACGGGAGGGCACCTGGGCCGGAGCAACCTGGACGGTCGGCGCGGCCTCAGTCCCCACCCGTTCTCCGGCGATGTCCCCGCTGCGTACCCGTCCGATGAGCGCCGCCCAGGCCTCCGAATCGGTCTCCAGGCGGAAGAGGGCCCGAGGAAGCCCGGCCTGGGCCAGGTGGAGTTCCAGCAGTTCCTTCTTGAACATGAGCGCCCCACGTTCGCCGGCCCGGACCTCGGCCATTGCGCCGATCGGCACCTCCAGGAGCATCTTTTGCACGCGTTGCTTCTGGGTGGGAATGAAGAGAAACTTGGCCGTGACCACATCTTCTTTTTGCTCAAAGAGCAGACGCTGGTCGGTCAGGTAGAGAACTCCTCTCGGGCCTTCTTTCTCCTCGCGGGTCAGGTACTGGGCGGAGACCGCCTCGACGACGTTCTCTCCCGGCCGCAGGCGGAAGGAGGCCACGGCGACCTGCTGCAGGAGCCAGCGGAGGGCCTGAAGCTGCTGATCCGTCTGCTGGACATTGTCCTGGAGCACCCGGAAGGTGCCCTCCAGGGCGCCGGCGACATCGTTGATCTGCCCCTCGATCAGGTCCGCCTCCTGTTCCAATGTCTCCAGGTCGGCCGGCCGAAACTCGCTCCCCAGGGCCAGGAGTCGTCTCTGGAGTTCCTCCACCCGCAGCAAAAGGGTCCGCCCTTGCTGGGCAACTTCGGCATCGAGGCGTTGCCGCAGGCCTTCCCACTGCCGTTGCAACACCTCCACCTTCTTCTCCAGGTAGGCCTTGTAGACGTAGCCGCCCTGGCGCACTTCCAGCAGTGCGGCCGGGAGGCTGCGCAGGGTGGCATCCAGTGTCCCCAGGCGGGCCCGGAGGTCGCCCAGTGTGGCCCGGCCATGGAGGGTGCCCAAACGTCCCTCCAGCGCCTCCACCCGGCGGGAAAGTTCGACCTGTTCCTGTTCTGCTGCGGTCCGGGGTGGTTCGATTCGATCGAGCCGACGGGAAGGTTCATCCGAGCCGGCTTCCCGACCCAGCCGCCGGCCTATTCCTTTGGTACCGCCTCCGGGCTTGAAACCCTTGGGTTCTTCGGACATGGCTTCCTCCTGTGGGAATTCGATACCCCGGACCGAAATGCTTCCGACAGTTTAGCATGAAAGGGGACAGGATGCAAGGCACGTCGGTAGCATTTTGCATGAGGGAATGGTGGTTGACGGCCGGACGGAGATGCGGTATCATAAGGCCGCTGCCTTGGACTTTGGATTTCAGGAGTACGGAGTGTTTCGTCTTTTGCTGTTCAGGATGCGCCACGGGATGGGCCGGATGCGAGGTGCTGCGGCCAGGAGTGGGCAGGTGCTCCGGGACCTGCTCATCAGCGTGAGGCCCAAACAGTGGAGCAAAAACGTCTTTGTCTTTGCCGGCCTGGTCTTTGCCGTGCGCCTGTTTGACCCCCACGCCGTGGCCGAGTCTATGCTGGCCTTTGCCCTGTTCTGCATGGCCAGCAGCGCCGTCTACCTGATCAACGATGTGGCGGACATTGAGCGCGACCGGGCCCACCCGGTCAAACGGAACCGTCCCCTGGCGGCGGGCCGCCTCCGACCCGGTGTGGCCGTGGCCACTGCTGTCCTCCTGATCGCCATCTCCCTGCCGACGGCTTTCTGGCTGAACCCCCTTTTCGGGGCGATCCTGCTGGCCTATCTGCTCCTGATGGTGGTCTACTCCTTCTACCTCAAAAACGTCGTCATCCTGGATATCCTGGCCATCGCCTTCGGCTTCGTCCTGCGGGCAGCCGGCGGGGCCGTTGCCATCCGAGTCTCGATTTCTCACTGGCTCTTTGTCTGTACCATTTTGCTGGCCCTTTTCCTCGGCCTGGCCAAACGGCGTCACGAACTCCTTCTGCTGGAGCAGAACGCCGGCTCCCACCGCCATATCCTCAGCCAGTATTCTCCGGCCCTTCTGGAGGAGTTGCTTTCCATCGTTGCCGCCAGCACGTTGATCGCCTATTCCCTCTATACCTTTTACGGGCCGAACCCAAGGTGGCTGACTTCGGAGTACGTCCACGATATTCCCTATATGATGCTGACCATCCCCTTTGTGATCTATGCGATCTTCCGCTACCTTTTCCTGGTCTATCAGAAAAACAAGGGGGGTAGCCCGGAGGAAATTCTCCTGGGCGACCTCCCCTTCCTGATCAACCTGATGCTCTGGGGAATCTCTGTGCTGGTCATCCTCTATGTTCTACGATGAAATCGGTGCCGGCTTTTTCAAAGCCCTGTTATCCTTCTTCGGTGTGTTCCCGCAGGGCCGGGATGGCCTGGCCCGGTGTAAGGGGTCATAGATGGGGTATTTGTTCTCTCTGGGGCCGTTTTATCCAGGGTGGCCCGGGGGATTGCGGCTGGACCTGGAGGTTGAGGACGGCACCGTTCAACAGGCCCAGGCGAAATGGTTGCAGCCTCCTTCCCCTGCGCCGGAGGCCTGGGCCGGGCTTCGGCCGGAAGAAGCCCTGGTCCAGGTAGAGCGGCTGTGCGCCGCCTCTTCCTGGGCCCACAGCCTGGCCTTTTGCCAGGCCCTGGAGGCTTTGGCCGGGGTAGAGATCCCGGAGCGGGCCCGTTTCCTGCGCCTGCTCCTGGCCGAACTGGAGCGTGTTGTGGCCCACTTGTTGACGGCGGGGAAGGTTTTGCGTCTGGCCGGCCTGCCGGAAGCCGCGTTGAAGTTGCTGGACCTGCGCGAGGAGGCGCTGGATGTCTGGTGCAGGCTCACCGGTCGGCGCTTCTTCTCCGGCCTGAACGTCCCCGGCGGCCTGGGCCGAGACCTGGAGGGGGTAGAGGCGGTCGCCGAACTGGTGCAGCAAATCAAGGGAACTCTGTACCGCCTGGCCCATCGGGCGATTTCGGCTCGTTCGGGGGTCAGCGCTCTGGTCGGGATTGGCCTCCTTACGAAGGAATTTGCCGAGGAGCACGGTGTCAGTGGACCTATCGCCCGGGGTTCCGAAGTCTCCCAGGACCTGCGACGTGACCGGCCCTATGCGGCATATGCGGAAATGCCGCCCGAAGTGGTTGTGCAGGCCGGGGGAGACGCCTTTGCCCGCTGGGTGGTATGGCTGCTGGAGGCTTTTGAAAGCCTGCGACTTCTGGAGCAGGCCGTAAGAGCGATGCCGGCCGGGCCGGTCCGTGCTCCGGTGCCGGAGCGGTGGCCGGCCGGCGAGGCCCAGTCCCGGGTGGAAGCGCCGGACGGACGACTGGGCATCCGGGTGGCCGTGGACGATTCCGGCCGGCTAAGCGGCCTATGGCGGACCACGCCCGCTGCCGCACATCTGGCCGTGCTTCCCCAGACGCTGGTAGGCCAGCACTGGGAAATGGTAGGGGTCATCGTGGCCTCCTGGGGACTGGAGGTGGGTCGGTGAGCCAGGCGGCCGGTCTATCGACCCTGATCCTTCTCGGAGGCGGGCTGGGGTTGCTTCTGGTCGGCCGGACGGTGCGGCACCGTTTGTGGGGGCAAGTTGGGGCCTGGGTCACTCTGGCGCTGGGAATAGGGGCTTTCCTCCCTATGCTCTTCTTACGTTCCGGGCCGCCGGAGTTTTCCCTGGGGGACTGGACCCTGGCCGGAAATTGGAGCGTCTCCCTCACCTGGCGTTTTGATTTCCTTTCCCAGGCCTTTGCCCTGCCGGCTGGCCTTTCGGCCCTGCTCCTGCTCCTTGGGCTGGCTACGGGGGAATCGGGGGAGGAGGGACGGCACGCCCCCTGGGTCTTGCTCCTGCTGGCCCTTTTTATGGCCCTGCTCGGAAGCGCCGATCTCCTTCTGGCCTATGTCGTTTGGGAGGTTTGGGTCCTGACCGCCTACGGGTTACTTTCCTCTTCCAGGCCCAGGTTGCCCGTGCCCGGCATAGCCGAGTGGTTTCTGGGGACGCAGCATGTGGCCGGTTACCTGTTCCTGGCGGCCCTCCTCCTGATTGGACAGGCGGGAACGCTGGAGTATGGCCGGCTGGGGGTTGGAGCGGTTGGTATGACGGCGCTCCTTCTTGCTACCGGTGCGGCCTGGGCCCGCACGGCACAGGTGCCTTTCCAGAGTTGGGCGCCGGCGGTGGTCGGAGCGGCCGGGGCAACAGGTCTCATGCTTGTGGGAAACGGCGGCCTCCTGGCCGGGCCTTTTCTCTGGCTACGCCTCTTTTCCAAGGCCGGAGAATCGTTTCCCGGCGAGGTGTTGTTGATCGGAGGCAGCCTCAGCCTGGTGGTGAATGCCGCGCTGGCCCTCCGGCAAGGCGGGGCCGGGCCGATCCTGGCCGGGGACGGCGCGGTGCGGCTGGGGTTGATCTGGGTGGCCCTGGGATTGGGAGGGCACTGGGGTGTCGGCGCGGGGTTGATCCTGATCCTGGACCTGCTCCTGAGCCAGGCGGTCTTTTACCCGGCGATCGCGGGGATGGGTCTGGGGAAAGAAACGCGGCAGGGGTTGTTTGCGCTGGGGATGTGGCAGGCGGCCGGCCTCCCCCCCACCCTGGGCTTCGTCGGGCGCTGGCTACTGGTGCTGGGCCTGATCGGAGCCGGCCGGTGGGCTTACGTCCCGATTGTGCTTCTGACCACGCCCCTGGCGCTGATCTACCTCTGGCGCGGTCGAACGCTCCTGCCGAGGATGGAGGAACCCATCGCTTTGCCTGCGGCAGCGCGCTGGGGAACACTTGGCGGGGCCGTGCTGGTCACGTTGGGGGGAACGGCCGTCCCCTGGCTCTGGCCGATGTTCCTGGAGCAGGCGACGATGGCAACAGGGGCGAGCGGATGGTCGCCGCTGCCGGGAACGCCGGCCGTCGGGGTGGAGTCGGCTCTGGAAGCGCTTTTTCCGTGGCTTCTGGTCTGGGGGATAGGGCTGGGCATGATCGCTACTCTGGGAATCTGGTGGAGTGGGGCCCTGCGCCGAAGGACGACGATGGCATCGTCAGCCATGCCCCTTTCGGATACGCTACCGGTTTTGCCCGAGGAGGCGGCCTGGTTGGCCTGGATCGGCCGGCCGGTCCCCGTTTACCGTTTCTTGGGACGGTTGGCCGGCCTTGCCGGGAATGCCGCCGGCCGTCTGGTGACTTTCCTGGAACGGCACACGACTTATTTTCTCCTCCTTATGCTCTTTATCGCCCTGGCCGTGGTGGTCGTGCTGACGAGGTAAACCATGACGATCGGGCCGCTTTATCTGGATGTCGAATTGCTCCTCTGGGCCGGCTTTATCTTCTGCGGCGGACTGTTGATCGTCTTTCGCGGCTGGTGGATCGAACTCCTGGGCTTGCTCGGTATGTACGGCCTGCTCTGTCTGCTGATCTCCCGTTTCCCCTTTGTGC
This sequence comes from Chloroflexia bacterium, assembly GCA_034433695.1. Taxonomy (GTDB): domain Bacteria; phylum Chloroflexota; class Chloroflexia; order DTKN01; family DTKN01; genus JASFBA01. The sequence goes on along the minus strand of DAOUAK010000010.1, from coordinate 2,264 downwards.
TGCCGGATCTGAAGATCGGCCCGCTGGTAACGAGCCGGATTGTCCTGGTACAGGCCGTCACCGGATTGACGGTTGCAGCCATTATGGTCATGACGATTGTGCTGCGACAACGCATAGCCCTGGGGATGCAGCAGCCGCTGGACGAGGTCACCGAGGCCCGACTGCGCTGGACGATCTGGCGAACGGCTCGATGGGGGGGCAAGGAGCGCTTTCGCCTGGTGGCCTACCTTCTCCCCATCTTTGCTTTTGCCGTCCTGGTGCTGGCCGCCCACGGTCTGGCCCTCGTCTATCCGGTGGTTCGGACGCCCGGTGCTCCGGAGGGGCTTTTGTGGGGGTATGTGGATCTGGTCTGGTACTGGTTGGGGCTGGCTGGCCTGCTTACCGTGCTTCTGGCCCAGGAGATGCAGGAGATCAGCATCGGGCTCTTGCTCTGTTGGAACGGTGTGATCCTCCTCTATATCGCCCTCACCCGGACGCTCGGCTTGCTGGCCATGGGCCTTCTGAGCGCGGTAGCCATCCTGATGGGGTTGGGTTGGGCCTACCTGGTGCTTCTTTTCCACCTGCGGTTGCGTCGGTGGCAGTTGCCCTCGGCGGAGGAGTGGGAATAAGGTATGGCTTACGCGCTTTTTATCTTCCTGCCGATTGCGGGGACCCTCTATATGCTTCTCCTGGGGCGACACCGCCGGCTTGTGCTTTGGGCCGGAGGGCTGGTCCTGGTTCTGGGGGGATATCTGGTCATCCGTCTGCCTCTGGAGCAGCCGGTCCGCCTCCTGGGGGCGCTCCTGAGGTTGACCCCGGTGGACCGCCTGTTCGCCGGCCTTTTTCTCCTTCTGGTGGGCATTGTGGTGGTAGCGGCCCATGTCCTGGATCAGGGGGAGTTGCCGATTCCGGTTGGGTTCTTTGTCCTGAGCGCAACCTGGGCCATGCTCCTCCTGGACGATCCTCTGGTCATTGCGCTTCTTCTCCAGGTGGTCGGGCTGGCCGTGCTGCTGGCCGTGGTGGACCGTCCCCACGAGCCGGTGGGGTTGTTGCCGATCTCGGTGCTGATGGCCGGCCTGAAGTACCTCCTGATGATGGCCCTTTCCGGTTTTTTTCTGGTTCCGGGATTGCTCTTTTTGAACCGCTTTCTGGAGTGGCAGCAGGCAGCCGACGTGCACCTGGCGCTGGGTCTGCTGGTGGTCGGCTTTGGGTTGGGAACGGCGGTGGTGCCTTTCCACCTCTGGTTTCCCGATCTGGCCGGGCGTGCTTCCACCGCCGTAACGGCCCTTCTGGTAGCGCCGGTCCAGGGGATGGGGCTGGTGTTACTGGTTCGAATCCTGTTGCGGTTTCCTGAAGTCTTACAGAATAACGTCTCGGGGCAACTGTGGCTGGCCGGTGGAAGCGTCGGTGCGGCCGTGGCTGCGGCCCTGCTGGCCGCCGGGCAGGACCGGCTCAAGCGTCTGGCCGCCTATGCCTCCTCCTTTGATGTCGCCTTTATCCTCTACGCCATGGCTCTGGCCGAGCCCCGGAGTCTCCAGGCCGGCCTTTTTCTGACCGTCCACCACGGGATAGCCCTGGTGCTGCTCCTGGTGTGCATTGGGGCGCTGGAGTGGAGCAGCGGGCGAGATGACGTGGCCGGCCTGGTGGGAATCGGCCATCGCCTACCGGTAGTAACGTCCGGGCTGCTTGTGGCCGCCCTGAGCCTGGCCGGGATACCGCCCTGGGGAGGCTTTCCCGGCCGATGGTCGCTGTATCAGGAGGCCCTGGAGCGAGGCTGGCCCTACCTGGTCGGATTGCTTCTGGCGGCGGCCCTCTTTTTGCTGGCCATGGTGCGGGCCCTCTGGCCGCTTTTCCTGCCGATGGAGCAGACGGTGGCCCATCGTCAGGTGCCCTGGGCGGTCACGGTGCTCATCCTCTTGCTGATCCTCGGGCTACTTTTCCTGGGACTGTATCCTCAACCGCTTCTGGGCATCCTGGGAAAAGCGGTAGGACTATGATCTCGGTGAGGTGCTCGGTGGGCAGGCCGATACGGGTTTACTGGGTTATGGGAAGCGGTTGCGGAGGCTGCGCGCTGGAGGCCCAGGCGGTTCTGGCCAGACGCTACCAGGCGGTTCGGCGGGGAATCGTGGCCGTGGAATCGCCGGCGCACGCCGACGTGCTGGTGCTCTGCGGGGCACCGGAAGGCGAGGCGGCCCGTCGTCTGGAGGCCTGGCTTGCGGAGCCGTGGGGATGGGTGTGGGTGGGGGATTGCACTCCGACCGGCTCCCTGCTCGAAGAGGGGGTTT
>DAOUAK010000009.1:0-17162 GCA_034433695.1 Chloroflexia bacterium | reverse complement strand
GGCCCGCTTCCGTGGGGCGGGAGCCTTTTCCCTTTCGGCCCGAGCGGCCTGCCTCCGTGGGGCAGGGGCTTTTTCCCCTTCGGACCGAGCGGCCTGCTTCCGTGGGGCGGGGGCCTTTTCCCCTTCGGCCCGGCCGGCCCGCTTCCGTGGGGCGGGGGCTTTTTCGCCCTCGGCCCGGCCGGCCTTCTTCTGTGGAGGCAGGGGTTTTTCTGCCTCCGTCGGCGGAGGCGACGGCGAAGAAGCCGGGAGAACGACGATCCCCGTCACCGCATCGCCGGCCTCCAGTTCCACCAGTCGGTCGCCCCGCACGGCCCGCCCTCGAAGGGGAATCTCGCCGGCCGAAAGGCGCACCACGACCCCCCTGGCCGAGACGAGCAACACCTCGTCCTGCGGCCCTACACAGCAGGCGGCGGCCAGGCTTTGCCCGGACCGAACGGTAACCACCCCCTTACCGCCCCGCCCCTGACGGGGATACTCGGAAAGAATCACGCGCTTGCCGTAGCCGTCGGCCGAGACGACCAGCAGGCCGGCATCGGGCCGGCGAACGACCTCCCCTCCCACGACCTGGTCCCCAGCCCCCAGAGATATCGCCTTGACCCCGGCGGCGCTGCGGCCCATGGGACGGACCTCGTTCAGGGAAAAGCGCAGCGCCTGCCCCTTGGCCGTCAAGACCAGGATATCCTCCGTCCCCTGAACCGGGGATACTCCCACCAGGGCATCGCCCTCCTCCAGGCTCAGGGCGGCCAGGCCGTTTCCTCGCCCGCTCCGGAAGTCGCTGAGCGCTGTCCGCTTGACCCGCCCGCGGCGCGTGAGGAGGACCAAGTAAAGGGGGGACGCATCGTCGGCCACGGGGATGATCCCGACGATGCGTTCCTGCGGCTCGACCGGAAGGAAGTTGGAAAGCGGCAGCCCACGGGATTCCCGTTCTGCATCGGGCAACTGGTGCACCTTCAGGGAGTAACAGCGGCCCCGCTCGCTGAAAAAGAGCATCTCGTCCCGCGTGTTGCCGACGGCCGCGATCCGGACGGCATCCGGCTCCCGGGTACGGGTACCCCGGCCGCGGTGCTGGCGGCGGTAGGACTCCAGGGATACCCGGCGGACATAGCCGCGTTCGCTCACCGTCACCAGGACCTCTTCCTCCGGAATCAGGTCCTCGACGGTGATTTCGGCGGCCTCCTCGGGCAAGATACGGGTGCGCCGGCCGTCGCCGTACCGGGCAACCAGTTCCCGCAGTTCTGCCTGGATGAGTTCCAGCACCTTCTTCGGATGAGCCAGGATGTCCTCCAGTTCGGCGATGCGCCGCAGGGTCTCCTGATACTCTTCCTCGATCTTCTTCCGTTCCAGCGCCGCCAGCCGGCGCAGTTGCAGATCCAAGATGGCCTGGGCCTGGACCTCGGTCAACTTGAAGCGCCGGATCAGGTTGGTCCTGGCCGTCTCGGCGTTCTGGGAACGGCGAATGGTCTCGATCACTTCGTCCAGATATTCCAGGGCGATGCGCAACCCTTCCAGGATGTGGGCGCGGCTTCTGGCCCGGCCCAGTTCGAAGCAACTCCGTCGGACGATGACCTCCTGGCGGTGGGTGATATAGTGCTGGAGCATCCGCTTGAGCGTCAGGAGACGCGGCTGGGTGCCGTCCACCAGCGCCAGGAGGTTTACAGCGAAAGTAACCTGCATTTGGGTGAACTTGAAGAGTTGGTTGAGGACGACCTCCGGCTGGGCTTCCCGCTTCAGGGTGATGACGATGCGCATACCGCTGCGGTCCGATTCGTCGCGCAGATCGGAGATGTCGCTCAGGCGGTCCTGCTTGACCAGTTCGGCGATGCGTTCCAGGAGGCGGGCCTTGTTCACCTGGTACGGAAGTTCGGTGACGACGATGCTGGCGCGACCGCGGCTGGCCTCCTCGATGTGGGCTTTGGCCCGGACGATAAAGTGCCCCTTGCCCGTACTGTAAGCCGCCCGGATGCCTTCCTGGCCCAGGATAATGCCGCCGGTGGGAAAATCGGGGCCGGGGAGGACGCGCATAAGGTCCTCGGTGGTGGCCTCGGGCTTTTCGATGAGCAGAGAAAGGGCGGCGCAGACCTCGCTCAGGTTATGGGGTGGGATATTGGTGGCCATACCCACGGCGATGCCGGAGACGCCGTTCAGGAGGAGGTTGGGAATAGCAGCCGGGAGGACGAGGGGTTCCTCCAAAGTAGCGTCAAAGTTGGGGCCAAAGTCCACCGTCTCCTTCTCGATGTCGCGGAGCATCTCCTCGGCGATGGCGGTCAGACGGGCTTCGGTATAGCGCTGGGCGGCGGGGGGATCTCCGTCGATGCTGCCAAAGTTGCCCTGGCCGTCCACCAGCGGATAGCGCATGGTAAAATCCTGGGCCATCCGCACCATGGCCTCGTAGACGGCGGCGTCGCCGTGGGGATGGTAGCGGCCCAGCGTATCGCCGACGATGCGGGCGCTTTTCTTGAAAGGGGCGTGGTGTTGCAACCCCAACTGGTGCATCACATAGATGATGCGCCGCTGCACCGGCTTGAGGCCATCGCGCACGTCGGGCAGGGCCCGGGCCACGATGACGCTCATCGCGTAATCGAGGTAGGCGCTGCGCATCTCTTCGGCGATCTCAACGGGTCGGATGATGCCGTATTCCATCGGAGGCCTCTAGCCGAATATCACCAGGCCGGCTCTGCCGGATATGATAGAACAAAAATTCGGAAAATGCAACTTTGGCCAGCCACCGAAATCGGCGGACCAAGCGGTCCGGCCAACCCGGTCTGAACGGATGATACCACACCCGCCCCGTCCCCGCAACCCGGATGCAACCTGTAAGCCGTTGCCCCGGATGCCCCTGGGGGTATTATGGCGTCTCCGGCCGGCGGGCCGAACCCCTGCAGGCCCGTCGGCGCAACACCGACGGTGGGCGCAATAGCGCCCGAAAAGGCCGATTTCTCGGCGCAATCCCCGGCACGGATGCGCCCCGGAGGCGATTCCCATCGCCGACTTTCGGGCCGGCCCCGCTTCCGGCCGGCGGGCCGAACCCCTGCAGGCCCGTCGGCGCAGGCCAACGGTGGGCGCAAGCCCCCTCCCCTGGCAGGGAAGGACAGGGTGGGGACTACCCCGCCGACTTTTGGGAAGCAGGTTCAGGGCCGGGTGTGCCGGGAGGAAGGCCTCTTTCGGCCTGGCCGGCCGGGCTGAAAGAGGCGACGGACCTCCTCCCAAACCTTCCGCCCCCGGGGATGTTCCCGGAAGAAACTCACCCAGTGGGCGACGTGCTCGTCGGAGATGGCCAGTTCCCGGGCATAGGCAAGGAGGTCCGAAGGGACGTCGGCCGGCCATTCCTCTTCTTCCACCCGCTCTACGCCGGGGGGCAACGGCTCATCGGGAGGCAATTCAAAGTCCAACTCGAATTCGGCATCGCCCAGTCGCAGGCGCGGATTCACGATCGGCCTCCCCCGCGGTCGCCTTACGGTTCGTCAAAGAGGCTCAGGGCAAAACTTTCGCCCTCGGTACGGCGGGCCTCCTCCAGGCGCTCGGCCAGGGACCGGGAATCCGTCGGAGAAAGGCAACGTCCCTGCTCATGGATGCGCAAGATGGCCCGCAGGGCGGCTTCGCGGGCGAACGGTTCTCCACTACGGCTGAGGGCTAGCAATCCGGCGGCCAGGGTGGGGGAAAGGGGGAGGACGGGGGCCAGGCCGGCCAGGAGCATCGCGGCGGCACTGCGCACATACTCATCCTGGCAGCCCATCGCAACCTCCAGGCGAAGGGCGATGGCGGCAATCTCCGAGTCGCTCAACCTGGCCTGGGTCAATTGCCAGATGGCCGCACGACGCTCCGGAAGGTCTTTGCCGTAGAGCGCCTGGGTGGTGAGAAAGCGCAACTGGGTTTCGTCCATGTCATCCGCCCCGATCTTCCCCGGCGGCCTGGCCGGCTTCATGGGCCTGGGACCAACCGAGCGGATCGCGGGCCCAATCCTCGACGGTGGCGCGCTCGGCCGGGGTCAGGTGCTCCCGGGCCACGGCCACCTCCAGGAGGACGGGCAGCGTGGTCAGGGGATGGAGATGCACCCCGGCCTGGGCGAAGGCCTGGGCCGTGGTGGGGAAGTCGTAACTGAAGATGGTGAGCACATGTTCGACCTGGGCCCCGGCTTGGCGCAGGGCCTGGACGGTAGCCAGGGCCGAGCCGCCGGTGGTGACCAGATCCTCCACCACGACGACGCGCTGGCCGGCCGGCGGTATGCCCTCGACCCGTTGCTCCTTCCCGTGCTCCTTGGCCTGGGTGCGCACGTAAACCATAGGAAGGGCCAGTTCTGATGCCAGCCAGGCGGCATGGGGGATGCCCGCCGTGGCCGTCCCGGCAATGACGTCCACGGGGATCGCCTCCTCCCGCAGAAGCCGGGCCAGAAGGAGCGTCACCTGCCGGCGCTGGCGAGGGAAGGAGATGAGCAGGCGGTTGTCGCAGTAGATGGGGGAAAGCAACCCCGAAGCAAAACGAAAGGGAGCGGCGGGGCGCAACAGAACCACGCCGCTCCGCAGAAGGAGACGAGCCGTCCGTCGGGCAATCGAATCGGTCCTCATCTACTCCAGGAAACCGCGCAGTTTCTTGCCGTAATGCGGATGGCGAAGTTTCCGCAACACCTTGGCTTCGATCTGGCGGATGCGCTCGCGGGTGATCCCGAATTCCTTCCCCACTTCCTCCAGGGTACGGTAACGGCCGTCGTTGAGGCCGAAGCGCAACTGGATGATACGGCGTTCCCGCTCGGGCAACTTCTGGAGGACTTCGTTGATCTGCTCCCGAAGCAACTGGTAGGCGGCCGCATCCAGCGGCGGGGCCACCCGGTCATCCTCGATAAAGTCCCCCATGCGGCTGTCTCCCTCCTTGCCGACCGGCATCTCCAGGGAGACGGGGCTGCGGGAGACCTCGATCACCCGCCGGACCTTTTCCGGGCCGACGCCCAGGGCCTCGGCGATCTCTTCGGTGGTCGGCTCGCGTTCCATCTGCTGCTGGAGGCGATGGGAGACCCGCTTGACGCGGTTGATCGTCTCGCCGACGTGGACCGGCAGTCGGATGGTGCGGCTCTGGTCGGAAATGGAGCGGGTGATGGCCTGGCGAATCCACCAGGTCGCATAGGTAGAAAACTTGTATCCACGGGTATGGTCGAACTTTTCCGTGGCCCGCATCAAGCCGATGTTTCCCTCCTGGATGAGGTCCAGGAAGGACATCCCCCGGCCGATATACTTCTTGGCGATGCTGACCACCAGGCGGAGGTTGGCCTGAATGAGGTGCTGGCGAGCCTGTTCACCGGCCCGCTGTTTCTCCTCCAGTTGGGAGATTTCCTGGGGAGAAAGACGATTGCCTTTGGCCAGACGCTGGGAGGCCAGTTCGCCCTCGCGCAATCGGATGGCCAGTTCGATCTCCTCCTCCGGAGTAAGGAGGGGGACGCGGCCGATTTCGTGCAGATACATCCGGACCGGGTCGTCAATGCTTATGCCCTCCAGGTCCATCTCGAATTCTTCGGGGGGTTTTTCAGGAGCGGCCTCCGGCGCAGGCCCCTCCTCCTCGGCCTCGTCCAGCACCGGGACGCCGAGTTCCTGAAGGGTGTTGTAGAGTTCATCCACCTCGTCCAGGTGGTACTCCAGGTCGGGAAAAGCCTCGAGAATCTCATCCAGGGTGATCCCGCCCTGGGCTTTGGCCCTTTCGATCAACGATTGAATCATGCCAGAACCTCGACAACACACGGCAAGGCCCGGGATCTCCCGGGCTCTCCTTGATTATACCATATTTATGCCAATTTGTCCAGTGGTCTGCACCACACCTTTTCGCTTCTCCCGGAAAGCAGCAACCGGAAGATTGTTGTAATAATAACACATTTTTTCTTCTATGTCAAGGAAAGAGAGGGGGCAGAAGAGAAAGAAAAAGGGAAAAAAGATGCAATAGAGAAAGAAAATTCCATTATAAAACTTCCTATAGCCTTTTATTTTCTTCTAAATCTCTCCCATACAATTTGCACTTTTTCGCCCTATCGGGTATGATAAGGGCGCGTTAGCACTCTTAGAGGAAGAGTGCTAAAATTATGCCCGCACCCCGGAGGTGGGGCAAGAATGGTAATAAGGAGGTGAACGATCATGGTCAAACTGAGACCGCTGGCCGACCGCGTCGTGATCAAGCCGATGGCGCGGGAGGAGAGGACCAAGAGTGGCATCTACCTGCCCGACACGGCTACCAAGGAAAAGCCGCAGGAGGGCACGGTCCTCGCCGTCGGTCCCGGCCGGCTGCTGGACAACGGACAGCGTGTGCCCGTGGACGTCAAGGTGGGGGACCGCGTGATCTTTGCCAAGTATGCCGGCACCGAGTTCAAGACCGAGGACGAGGAAGAGTTCATCATCATCAGCGAGAAGGATATTATGGCAGTAGTCGAGTCGTAAAGGCGCTCTCAAGGTAGGAGGTTGGAAGAATGGCCAAGCAACTGGTTTTCGGAGAAGATGCCCGCCGGGCCTTTAAGCGGGGTATGGACACGCTGGCCGAGGCGGTGAAGACAACCCTGGGGCCCAAAGGCCGCAACGTCGCCCTGGATAAGAAATTCGGCGCCCCGACCATCACCCACGACGGCGTTACGGTGGCCAAGGAGATCGAACTGGAAGACCACTTTGAGAATATGGGGGCGCAACTCCTGAAAGAAGCGGCCACCCGCACCAACGACGTGGCCGGAGACGGTACCACCACGGCCACCGTCCTGGCCCAGGCCATCATTAACGAGGGCCTGCGCAACGTCGCCGCCGGCGCCAACCCCATGCTCATCAAGCGCGGACTGGAGGCCGGCGCCCGGGCCATCGTGGAAAGCATCCGCCAGCAGAGCAAAGCGGTCGAGGGCCGGGCCGAGATCGCCAACGTCGCCGCCATCTCCGCCGCCGATAAGGAGATCGGCGACCTGATCGCCGAGGTGATGGAAAAGGTCGGCAAGGACGGCGTCATCACCGTGGAGGAGGGCAAAGGCCTGGGCTTCGAGACCGAGTATACCGAAGGGATGCAGATCGACCGCGGCTATATCTCCCCCTACTTCATCACCAACCCGGAGCGCATGGAGGCCGTCGTCGAGGATGCCTACATCCTGGTGACCGATAAAAAGATCTCCTCCATCAACGACATCCTGCCCCTTCTGGAGAAGACGCTCCAGGTGACCAAGAACCTGGTGATCATCGCCGAGGACGTCGAGGGGGAGGCCCTGGCTACCCTTGTGGTCAACAAACTGCGCGGTACCCTCAACTGCCTGGCGGTCAAGGCCCCCGGCTTCGGCGACCGGCGCAAGGCGATGCTCCAGGATATCGCCATCCTCACCGGGGCCAATCTGATCTCCGAAGAACTGGGCCGCCGCCTGGACACGGCCACCGTAAGCGACCTGGGCCGCGCCCGCAAGGTCATCTCCAATAAGGACGAAACGACCATCGTCGAAGGCCGCGGCTCCGAGGAGGAGATCAAAAAGCGCATCGAGCAGATCAAGGCCCAGATCGAGGTAACCACCTCCGATTTCGATAAGGAAAAACTCCAGGAGCGGCTGGCCAAACTCGTCGGCGGCGTGGCCGTGATCAAAGTGGGGGCGGCCACCGAGGTCGAATTGAAGGAAAAGAAGCACCGCGTGGAGGACGCCCTCTCCGCTACCCGCGCCGCCGTGGAGGAAGGCATTGTCCCCGGCGGTGGAGTCGCCCTGATCAACGCCATCCCGGCCCTGGATAACGTCAAGATGGAGGGCGATGCCGCCACCGGCATCTCCATCCTGCGCCGGGCGCTGGAGGAGCCGATGCGCCAGATCGCGGCCAACGCCGGCTACGACGGCTCGGTGGTGGTCAGCACGGTGCGACGGCTACAGCAGGAGAAAGGCAACCCCCGCATCGGCTTTGACGTGCTGGCCGAGGATTACGGCGATATGTTCGAGAAGGGCATCATCGACCCGGCCAAGGTAACCCGCTCGGCCGTGGAGAACGCCGTCTCCATCGCCGCCATGATCTTGACCACCGAGGCGCTGGTGACCGACATCCCGGAGAAGGAAAAGCCCTCTACGCCGCCCGGCGGGTACGGGGACATGTACTAAACGGGCGCAATCCGATTGTGCCCTCCCCGGGGGACAGGTACGGCCGGCCGTGCCTGTCCCCCCTTTCTTTATGTATCCACGTCAACCGGAACACCCCCGATCTGCCCACATTGCCAAAAAATTCACCAAGTGGTATACTACCGGCCAGGCAAGGTGAAAATCAAGGAGGAAACCATGGCCGAGACAGAGATCGTCCGGGTCAACCCGGAGCGGTTGCTGGAATATGTAGCGGCGGTTTTTGTCGCCCTGGGCGTCCCGGAAGAGGACGCCCGCATCACCGCCGATGTCCTGGTGACGGCCGACCTGCGGGGCATCGACTCGCACGGCGTGGCCCGGTTGCGGCGTTATGTCCAGGGCATCCGCGATGGCGTGATGGTTCCCCGGCCGGAGGTTCGGGTGGTCCATGAGACGCCGGCCACGGCCCTTGTAGACGGCGGGGCCGGACTGGGCCAGCCGGTCGGCGTGCGGGCCATGCGCCTGGCCATCGAAAAGGCCCAGGCGGTGGGCGCCGGCTTCGTCGCCGTGCGCAACTCGAACCACTACGGCATCGCCGGCTACTATGCCATGATGGCCCTGGAGGCCGGCAACCTGATCGGCCTTTCCATGACCAATGCCGACGTCCTGGTCGTCCCCACCTTCGGTCGGGACGCCATGCTGGGCACCAACCCCATCGCGGTGGCCGCCCCGGCCGGCCGCGAGCGCCCCTTTGTGCTAGATATGGCCACCAGCACTGTCCCCCGGGGTAAACTCGAGGTCTATGACCGCCTGGGCAAACCGATGCCCATCGGCTGGGCCACCGACGAACGCGGCCTGGATACGACCGACGCCGGCCGCGTCCTGCGAAACCTCAAGAACCGCGCCGGCGGCGGCCTCCTTCCCCTCGGCGGGGCCGGGGAACTCCTGAGCGGACACAAGGGCTACGGTCTGGCACTTCTCGTGGACATCCTCTGCGGCGTCCTTCCGGGGGCCGGCTACGCCGATACCATCTATCCGAAAACGCCCGAGGGCCGGCCCCTCCCGGCCAACGTCGGCCACTTCTTCGGAGCCTGGCGCATCGACGGCTTCCGCCCGGAGGAAGACTTCCGGGCCACGATGGACGACATCATCCGCCGCCTGAAAAACTCGCCCAAGGCCGAAGGCCAAACCCGCATCTACATCCACGGCGAAAAGGAGTTCGAGGCCACCGAGCACAACCGACGCGAAGGCGTTCCCTTGCTGCGCAAAGTCTACGAAGACCTTCGGTCTATCGCCGGCGAGGTTGGGGTGCCGTTCCCCCTTTAGCCACCCCCGGCTTCGGGAAACTTCCGGAGGTGCACGATGTACCGTGTGCCCTATGGCAAAGGTAGCCTTTCTTTTTCCCTGCCGGCCGGAATGCGCGCTACGGTGGTCGAATCGCGTCCCATGCCTCCGCTTTCGGACGTGCCGGCCGCGGTCCGCGAAGCCCTGGCCCGTCCCGTCGGCTCGCCACCCCTGCACGCCCTGGCCCGCCCCTCCGACCGCGTCTGCATCGCCTTCACCGATATGACCCGGGCCTGCCCGGACCACCTCCTCGTCGGCCCCATCCTGGAGGAACTCCACGCCGCCGGCGTGGCCGAGGAGAACATCACCTTCCTCTGCGCCGTGGGAATGCACCGCCCCAGCACCGAGGCCGAAAAGATCGCCAAACTGGGGGTCGAGGTGGTGCGCCGCTACCGGGTCGTAGACCACGATGCCCGCGATCCGGAGGGACTGGTGGACCTGGGCAAGACCGAATCGGGCGTCCCGCTCTCGGTCAACCGCCTGGCCTATGAATCCGACCTCCTTATCGCCACCGGCATCGTGGAGCCACACCAGTACGCCGGCTACTCCGGCGGCGCCAAGACGCTCTCCGTGGGCGCGGCCAGCGAGGCCATGATCGCCTACACCCACGGCCCCCAGATGCTGGAGCATCCGGGCACCCGCCTGGGGAAAATCGAGGGCAACCCCTTCCGTGAGGCGCTGGAAGAGGCAGCCCGGCGGGCCGGCCTGCGTTTCATCGTCAACGTCGTCCTGGACGAGGAGAAGCGCGTCATCGCCGTCCGCGCCGGCGACCCCATCGCCGCCTTCCGCGAACTGGTGGAGGTGGCCCGCGCTCTCTACGAGGTGCCCATCCCTCAGCAGTACGACGTGGCCATCGCCGGCGTGGGCTTTCCCAAAGATGCCAACCTCTACCAGGCCAGCCGTGCCCCAACCTACCTGCACTTTGCCCCCACGCCGGTGGTACGCCCCGGCGGCACCTATATCGTCCCGGCTGCCTGCCCGGAAGGGGCCGGCGAGGGCGCCGGTGAGCAGCGCTTCTACCAGGCCCTGAAGGAGGCCCAGAGTATGCCGGCCCTGGTCGAGCGGTTGCGCCGCGAGGGCTACCCGCCGGGGGAGCAACGCGCCTTTATCGTGGCCAAGGTCCTCTGCGAGGCCCAGATCGTCATCGTGGGTGCAACCTGTCCCGAGGTCGTTCGGGAAGTCAAGATGATTCCGGCAGCAACGATGGAGGAGGCGCTGGCCTGGGTGCAGGAGCACCAGGGCCGGGAACTGGACGTCCTGATCGTTCCCCACGCCTTGCTGACCCTGCCGGTGGTACAGGGGACAACCACACGTTCACACGCCGGCACGTCGGCGCGTTAGCCCATTCGCCCATTCGGCGATGTCAAGGTGGATTTGGACTCTGGAGGAACGTGATGCAGCCAACCCGTGAGGAAGCCTGGAAACTCTTGACCGAATTCACCCGGAACCCCAACCTGATCAAACATGCCCTGGCGGTCGAGGCGGCCATGCGGGCCTATGCCCGCCACTTTGGCGAGGACGAAGAACTGTGGGGACTGGTCGGTCTGATCCACGACTTTGATTACGAGCAGAATCCCACCGCCGAGACCCACGTCTGGGCCGGGATGAAGGTTCTGCGCGAGCGGGGCTGGCCGGAGGAGATCGTCCAGGCGGTGGGCGGCCATGCCTCCTATACCGGCATCCCCCGTACCAGCCGGATGGCCCGGGCGCTCTTCGCCGTGGATGAACTGACCGGCCTCATCGTGGCCGTGGCCCTGGTTCGCCCGAGCAAGAGCATCCTGGACGTCACCGTGGATTCGGTCAAAAGCAAATGGAAGGACAAGGCCTTTGCCCGCGGCGTCAATCGCCAGGAGATCGAACAGGGAGCGGCCGAACTGGGGATACCGCTGGAGGAACATATCGCCATCGTGCTCCGGGGGATGCAGGAAATCGCCGGCGTCCTGGGCCTGGAGGGAAAAGGCCGCTAATCGTTCGGCCCCTTCGCAGTTGCAAAAACGCCTCTCCTGTAGTAGAATGCGCCCGGTCAGGCGCTTTGCCCCCAGGACGTTCTTGAAACTCCAGGAAGGAGCCTTGGATGGAGGAAAACGGCTCGGAGACGCGAGGTCTTGTTCCGGTGTTGCGGAACGTGTGGAACCGTCTGGTTGCGACCTGGACCGGATGGCGTGCCCGGCTGGACCGGTGGGTCGAAGAGAAGAGGGCGCGCCGGCCGGTAGAGGGCAAAAAGAAGGTCCGCCGGCCGGCTTCTCTTCCCCCCAGCGAAGAGGAGATCGCCCGATGGGTGGTCCTGCTGGGCCGTCCGGAGGATCCGGCCCATGGGCGAGCCCTGGACGAACTGGTCGTCCTCGGCCGGCCGGCCGTCCCGGCCCTGATCGAGGTCCTCTACAGCGATAACTGGGTCCAGGCCTTCCGTGCCGGCCAGGCCCTGGGCCTGATCGGCGACCGACGGGCCGTCAGGCACCTCAAGCACCTCCTCCACCATCCCAACAGCAACGTGCGCTGGGGAGCGGCCGAGGCCCTGGGCCGCATCCGCAGCCGCTGGGCCCGGCCTGCCCTGCGCCGCCTCCTGGACGACGATAGCCGTACTTCCTGGGGGGAGACGGTCGGCGAGGCCGCCGAACGGGCCATCGCCAGTATCGACCAGACCTGGGTCTCCCACCTGGTCAACATCTTCGGGGTGCTCTTCTACCTGGCCCTCTGCATCGCCGTGGTTTACTTTGCCTACCGGGTGATCCGGCAGGAGTTCACCCGCCCTCCGGAACCCACCGTCGAACCCTCCCCCACCGTCATCCTGCCTACGGAGACCCCCCTCCCCACCGCCACGCCGACGCCCGCTCCCCTCTTCGTGCCGATTCCGGCCACGGTCAACGGCACGGCCCACGTGCGGCAGTGGCCTAACGGGCCACTCATCGGCGACCTGCACGAGGGGGATGAAATCCTCATCTACGGCGGCCGGCTGGTCGAGGAGGAGTGGTGGTACCTCATCCGCCTGAGCAAGGTCAACCACCCGGCCACGACCTCCGAGTTGCTCCTGAAGGGGCACTACGGCTGGGTCTGGTCGGTCCCGGTGGCGGGAGTGGAGGCTCCCTCGGTACTCCCTACAGTGGCTGTAATCGAGACGCAACGGGCGCTGGAAGCCACACCCACCGAGATCGGCGACGCCCTGGAACTGCCCACCCCGACGCCTCTCCTGACCGCCACCGTGACGCCCTCCCCGTAAAGGCCGGGGGCGACCCTTACGGCCGCCCCCGGGGTGGCGGGGAGAGTGGGATTCGAACCCACGGTGGAGCGATTCACGCCCCACAGTCACTTAGCAGGCGACCCCATTCGACCACTCTGGCATCTCCCCGGCACACGGCAAGTGGCGGAGAGGGTGGGATTCGAACCCACGGAGCATTGCGCTCACGGCTTTTCAAGAGCCGCACCATCAACCACTCGGACACCTCTCCAGACCACCTTCAGTATACCTGGAAAGAGGCGTCCTGTCAAGTGAGGAGGTCCGTTTGCCTAAAGAGAGACGTCCCCTGGACCTGCGCCCGGAAAAGTTGACCCGGACGGTGATCGCCCTGGCCGCTCCGGCGGTGGCGGAGAACCTCCTGGTCACCGCCGTCTTCTTTGCCGATACCCTGCTCATCGGCTGGCTGCGCGACGATGTAGCCCTGGCCGCCGTCGGGCTGGGCAGCACAGTGATGTTCGCCGCCAACGGCCTCTTCGAGGCGCTGGCGGTGAGCGCGACGGCGCTGGTAGCACGGTCCTGGGGAGAAGGCGACTTCCGGCAGGCCGGGAGGGTGGCCGGCCAGGCCCTGGGGTTGAGCCTGCTCCTCTCCGCCGTGCTGATGGCCCTCCTGATGCCGCTGGTGGAGGGGTTCCTTTCCCTCCTGGGGGCAGAGCGGGTTGTCGCCCAGGCCGGCGGGGTCTACCTCCGCCTGATTCTGTGTACCTCGTTCCTCAGTTTCCCCTTCATGGTGGCCAACGGCATCCTGCGCGGTGCCGGCGACACCCGCACGCCGATGTGGCTCACCCTGGCGATGAATGTATGGAACATAGCGGCGGCCGTCGTGCTCGTCTTCGGCCTGGGGCCCATTCCGGCGCTGGGTCTGGCCGGAGCCGGCGCGGCGACGGCTTCGGCCCGCGCCCTGGGCGGAGGGCTGGCCCTGCTGGTGCTCTTCCGGGGATGGAGCGTACTCCAGGTGCGGCCGGCCGCCCTCGCCCGCTGGGACGGACGCCTCATCTGGCGCATCGTCCGCCTGGGCCTGCCCAACCTGGGCGAGACGATCATCTCCCGCCTGGGCTACCTGGCTTTTATGTCCATCGTAACCCGCCTGGGGACGATCCCGTTGGCCGCCCACCAACTGGCCCTGCGGGTGGAATCGCTTTCCTTCATGCCCGGCTGGGGGCTCAGCGTGGCCGCCGCTACCTTGGCCGGCCAGGCCCTGGGGGCCGGGTCGCCGGAGGTCGCCGAAACGGGCATCCGACGCACCCTCCTCATGGCGCTCGGACTGACCGGGGTCATCGGAATCCTCTATGCCGCCTTTGGTCCCCAGATCGTCGCCATCTTCGGCAGCACCCCGGAAGTGCTGGGGCAGGCCGGGCTGGCCGTGCGCATTGCCGCCGCCGAGCAACCGTTCCTGGCGGCCCAGATGGTGCTGGCCGGGGGGCTTCGCGGGGCCGGCGATACCCGCACGCCGATGTGGGTCTCCCTCTTCGGCGTGGCCTGCTTGCGTGTGGTGGTGGTCTACCTCTTTGCCGTTGTCCTGGGCTGGGGGCTAGCCGGGGTCTGGTGGGGGACGACGGTGGACTGGGCCGGTCGCTCGGCCCTGATCTGGCTCCTCTTCCGCCGGGGACGATGGAAGGAGGTGCAGGTCTAGCCCAGGATCGCGCCGACGGCAAAGTAGATGCCAAAGCCGATGAGCAGTAACCCACAGGCCCCAAAGACCAAGCGGTGGACCAGCGGCGTCCACAGCCGCCGGCTATGGAAGGTGAGGAGGGAAACCAGGGTATCCCAGGCGAGGTCACATGTCCAGTGGGTTACGGCCACGGCTAAAAGCCCCCATAGCCCAAAGGTCAGGCCCCGGGCCAGGAGCATGGCCCCCACCGTCGCCCACCAGAGGAAAAAGTAAGGGTTGGCGGCCGTCGTCGTCAGGCCGGCCAGGAAAGGCGTGGCCTGCCGCACTCCCAGAGTTTCTGGGTTCCCTTCCTGCTCCGGCCGGCTGCGCAGGAGGCCGTAGCCCATCCAGACCAGCATGGCTCCACCGACCAGGCCGATGGCGATCTGAACCAGGCGTTCCTGGAAGAAAGAGGCCAGTCCCCAGGCCACCAGGGCCATCAGGGGAAACTCGATAGCCCCGTGTCCCAGCGCCACCAGAGAGCCGGCCCAGGGAGAACTCCGCCCCCGGGCCACCGTTACGGCAAAGACCGGACCGGGCATCATGACTCCGGAAAGGGAGATGGTCGCCGTGCTGACCAGGAGCAGAAGAAATTCCACGCCTTCACCTCAACTGAGCAACGAGACCGGGTCCACATCCACGCTCCAGTCCTCCGGGAGGACCAGGCCCTGGAGCAGGGGTTGCACCTCGGGTGCCAGGAGAAGGACCTGCCAGCGGTAGTAGCCCTGCCGGCGCCGGACAAAGGCCGGCGCCGGACCGACCGGGCGGGCCCCGGGGACGGCCGAGACCCTTCCCGCCAGGAGGCGGGCCACCCGGCCGGCCTCCTCCCGCGCTTGCCCCTCCCGGCGGTGGCTGTAGACCAGCCGGGCCAGTTCCAGAAGGGGCGGGTAGCCGTAGCGGGTACGGAAGGCCATCTCCTGGCGGAAGAAGGCGGCGTAATCCTGGCGGGCGGCGGACTGGATGGCGTAGTGGTCGGGATGGTAGGTCTGGATGATGGCCCGACCGCGTTCCTCTCGCCGGCCGGCCCGCCCGATCACCTGGGTGACCAGTTGAAAGGTGCGCTCCGCCGAACGGAAATCGGGCAGGTGAAGCACCGTATCGGCGCTCACCACGCCCACCAGCGAAACCCCGGGCAGGTCCAACCCCTTGGCCACCATCTGCGTCCCCACCAGGATGTCGGCCTCCCGCCGGGCAAAGGCCTCCAGCACCCCGTACGGACGAGGCATGCCTCGTCCGTACAGGTCCCTGGCGGCAATGTCCCGGTCCCAGCGCAGCACGCGGGTGGCGGGAAAGAGGCGCAGCACCTCGGCCTCCACCCGTTCCGTTCCGGCGCCAAAGTGGCGGATGCGAACGCTCTGACAGGCCGGGCAGAAGGCAGGGGAAGGCGCCCTGCGGCCGCAGCGGTGGCAGATGAGACGGCCCAGGTCGGCATGGTACACATAGGGAACTTCGCAGTGCGGGCAGCGCACCACATGGCCGCAGTCGCGGCACATGACAAAGGTGGCCGTCCCTCGCCGGTTGAGGAAGAGGATGGCCTGTTCGCCGGCGGAGAGCGTCTCCTGGATGGCCCGCTGGAGGGAGCGGCTGAAGATGCTCGTGTTGCCGGTCCGCAGTTCCTCCCGCATATCCACCACCTCGACCCGGGGCAGGGAGGTCTGGATAAGCACCAGGGGTCGGCCGGCGGAATCCCGGCGTACCCGGATGCGTTCGGGAAGTTCCAGCAGGCGGTATTGCCCCCGCCGGGCCCGGCTGTACGACTCGATGGAGGGAGTGGCACTGCCCAGGATGACGATGCTTCCGGTGATGCGGGCCAGGGCCAGGGCCGCCTCGCGGGCGTGGTAGCGGGGCGGAGGGTCATCTTGCTTGTAGGAATCGTCGTGTTCCTCGTCCACGACGATCAGGCCCAGCCTGGGCAGCGGAGCAAAGAGGGCCGAACGCGGGCCGATAACCACGTCCACCTGGCCGGCCCGTACCCGGCGCCATTGGTCGTAGCGCTCGCCCACACTCAGGCCGCTGTGGAGTACGGCCACCCGGCCGGGAAAACGGGCAGCAAAGCGCTGTACGGTCTGGGGGGTGAGCGAAATTTCCGGCACCAGGACGATGGCCTGCCGCCCTTCCCGCAGGGCCCGCCCGAGGGCACGCAGGTAAATCTCGGTCTTACCGCTTCCGGTGACGCCGTGGAGGAGAAAGGTGTGCATCCCTCCCCGGCTAAAGGCTTCGTAAATCTCGCGCCAGACCCGGCCCTGCCCTTCGGTGAGGGGCGGAGGAGACTCCGGGGGAAATTCCCGGCCGGCCAGCGGGTCGCGCAGGCGCTCCCGCTCCTCCGTCCGGGCCACCCCGGCCTCCAGGAGAGCGGCGGCTTCTTTCCGACCGAGGGTCGAAAGAGGCAGGGCCTGGCCCTCGGCCTGCTCCAGACGTTCCAGAAGGGCCAGGAGACGTTCGTCGGCACGGGTACGGCGCAGGGCGGCAGCCCGGGCCAGGGCGACCTCGGGGAGGACGCTCAGGCGCACCTGCGCCGGCCGGCGCTCCCGTCGCACCAGCCCCCGGCGCTCCAGGGCCCGCCAGACTTCGGCCGGGACGGGTTCGGCCCCCAGATCGAGCACGCCCTCGGTCTCCCGCAAGCGGCGTAGCAGGGCGCAGCCGCGGGGGAAACGGCGGGCCTCTTTCTCCAGGAAAACGGCCACCTCTTCCTCGGAGGCAACCAGGCGAAGGAGGTCCTTTTCCTCCAGGGAGCGCACCAGCCCCTCTTCCTCCAGCGCGGAAAGCACCTGGGAATCGGCCCGGACCTCCTGGCAGAGGGTCTTTTTCTCCCGGATGCCGCCCGGGGAACGGGCCAGGGCCGAAAGGACCCGAGCGGCCGGGGGGTTGCGCCGACCGACGCTCTCCCGCAGGGCCGCCACTTCGGCCGG
>DAOUAK010000008.1:0-55234 GCA_034433695.1 Chloroflexia bacterium | reverse complement strand
TCGTGCTGGCAGTGCAACCTACCCGGGGACTGGATGTTGGGGCTTCTGAATTTGTCTACCGGAATCTCCTGGAGCAACGTCAGCGAGGTGCCGGGATTCTCCTTATCTCCACAGAACTGGACGAAGTCTTAATGCTGGCCGACCGTATCGCAGTGATCCATAGGGGCCGCATCATGGACATTTTGGAGCATGATGAGGCCAATTGGGAGCGCCTGGGCCTGCTGATGGCCGGAGTAACGGCGGTTCAGGGACGAATAGCGGCTGGCACCCAGGAGGAATGATGGATATCTCGCCCCCAGAGGTTATCGAGGCCCAGGTGAGGAGGACTCTGGGCCGCCCAACGGATAGGCACACCTGGATTTTCTGGGTTCTGCGTTCCAGTGCTCCCTTATGGGCGGTGGTGCTGGCTTTCCTGGTCGGAGCGGTGGTCCTCGAGATTGCAGGGATTGAACCCTTGCGGGCGTATGGAGCGATGCTGGATGGAGCCGTGGGGTCCTGGGCAGCTGTAGGTCTGACGCTGCAAAAGTCCGTTCCTCTGATCTTGTCCGGCCTGGGAGTGGCTTTCGCCTATCGCTGCACCCTCTTTAATATTGGCGCTGAGGGACAACTCCATATCGGCGCCCTGGTGGGAACGGTAATCGCGCTCTATGTGCCCGGTTTGCCCCCATGGCTCCATATCCCATTGTGCCTCCTGGGTGGCTTTGTGGGTGGAGCCATATGGGGAGGATTGCCCGGTTACTTGCGGGCCAGGCGTGGCCTGAGCGAGATTATCATGACCATCCTTTTGAACTATGTGGCCTTCTGGTTCACCAGTTTCCTGGTCCATGGGCCAATCCAGGAACCGGCGGGATACTATCCCCAGACGGAACCGGTTCCCGACAGTGCCGTGCTGCCCATCTTCTGGGACGCAGGGCGGCTGCATATAGGGTTCCTCATTGCGCTGGCCATCGCCGCCTTGGTGCACATCATCCTGTTTCGGACGGCGCTAGGGTTTCAGGTCCGTGCCGTCGGCCAGAGCCCCAAGGTGGCACAACATGCTGGCATTTCCCCGGTACGCAGTATGATCATCGCCATGCTGGTCAGCGGCGGCCTGGCCGGGATGGCCGGTATTGTGGAAATTCTCGGCGTTCAGCGCCGGCTGAGCGATTTCTTCTCACCCGGATACGGTTACGATGCCATCGCTGTGGCCCTTCTGGGCAATGCCAATCCTCTAGGTGTGGTCATCGCCGCCATCTTCTTTGGAGCACTCCGCGCCGGTTCCAACATGATGCAGCGCAGCGTCGCCGTGCCTGCTGCCGTAGCCGGGTTCATCCAGGGTATTACCGTACTCTTCGTGGTGATCGCCGGCGCTATTCCCCAAGTCCATATACACTGGCGATTAAGGAAAGAAAAACATGGATAATCTGATTGCTTTTCTGGCCAATCTATTCAGCGTCGATTTTTGGGCAGCAGCCGTCCGCTTTGCTACACCTTTGCTCTTTGCGGCCCTGGGGGAGATTTTCAGCGAACGAGCCGGAGTGCTCAACATTGGGTTGGAAGGCATGATGCTCAGCGGGGCTTTTGGAGGTATGCTGGGGGCCTATTACTCCGGAAGCCCCTGGGTTGGCCTGGTGGTGGCTATGGCGGCCGGAGGGGCGGTGGCTCTGATCCACGCCCTCATTAGCGTGACCATCCGAGGGGATCAGGTTGTCAGCGGGGCCGCCATCAACATCGCCGTCCTGGGGCTAACGACCTTTCTGGTTCGGACTATCTTCGGGGTGGGACAGCGGCCAACGGTGGCCAGTTTTGACAAATGGTCTATCCCGTTGCTCTCTAATATACCGGTGGTCGGGACGATCTTTTTTCAGCATATCCCTCTGGTCTATATCGGCTACCTGCTCATCCCCATCTCCTCGTTCCTCCTTTTTCGGACAACGTGGGGGTTGAAGATTCGGGCGGTGGGGGAACATCCCCTGGCTGCGGATACGGTAGGCATCTGGGTAGCCGGTTGGCGTTATGGAATGACCGTGCTCTGCGGGGTCCTGGCTGGCATCGGGGGAGCCTTCCTTTCCCTGGGCCAGTTGAACATGTTCCTGGAAAATATGACAGCGGGCCGCGGCTTTATCGCCCTGGCCGCAGTCATTTTCGGCCGTTGGAATCCCGCTACGGTGGCACTGGCCGTAGCCCTGTTCGGAGCCGCCGATGCCTCGACCCTCCGCTTGCAGGCTCTGAACGTCCAGATTCCCTATCAGATTGTGTTGATGATCCCTTACCTGCTGACCTTTCTGGCTTTTGTCGGTCTGGTGGGCCGAACTACACCCCCGGCAGCCCTCGGCCGGCCTTACCGAAAGGATGAACGCTAGCCACTTGACAAAACGCGCCTTATGATATAGAATATATAATACGATATACAACTAAGCCTGACTCAGGAGAAAAAATGATTCGATACGTCGATCTGGAACAAGGTACAACCTGGGCGGTTTCCCCCGAAATGTCTCTGCGACGAGATTACTTGGGAGGATTAGGGCTAGGCGCGCGCCTACTAGCGGATATGGATGATCCCGTTCTCCCGCCGTTGCATCCGCGCCTGCCGATCATCATCGCGACCGGGTCTCTGACGGCCACCGGATTTCCGGGAGCCAATCGGGTCAGTATTACCGGTATCTCCCCGCTCACCGGGCTCACCTCGACCAGTTGGATGGGCGGCGATTTTGGCTACGCCCTGGCCAGAAGTGGCACCCTCGCCCTCGTGTTGCAGGGCAGAGCCCCCAAACCGTCAATTGTGTTGGTACGGGAGGAGGGGATCGAGGTGATTCCCCGGCCCGACCTCTGGGGCTTGACAGTCTCTGCGACGCGGGAGGCTTTGCTGAAACTCTATCCCGACATGAGCATCCTGGCCATCGGGCCGGCCGGCGAAAGGCTCGTACCGATGGCCGCGGTTCGAGGCAACGAGTCGCACGCCGCCGCACGTTGTGGGCCAGGAGCCATGCTAGGCAGCAAGAACATCAAGGCTGTTCTGACTGGAGGGCGGACTAGACCGCCGGTTGTGGATCGAGAGGGGCTTCGGGCTATCAATCGGGAAGCCCTTGAGGCCATCCGACAAGACCCCTTCTTGACCCAGGTACAAGGACCGATCGGTACACCCAACCTGGTTGAGCCGGTTAATACCTTTCATGCTTTTCCAACGGGTAATTTTCGTCAGCGCTATTTCGAGACGGCTTATCGAATCTACGGTGATCGTATCGCCAAAGACTATGTTTGCGGTCGAAGCACCTGCCCGGGTTGTCCGGTTCGGTGTCGCCTCCACGTGCGTATCGGGGAGGAGGAGATGGAAGCGGCCGAGTATGAAAGCCTGTGGGCCTTTGGAGGCGATAACTGCATCGACGACTATCCCCTGATTGTGCGTGCGGTGACCCTGTGTAACGAACTGGGGTTGGACACCATTTCGGCCGGAAATACCATCGCCTTTTATCGGGAATATACAGGGACGCTGCACGATCCTTCAGGCGTTCTGGAACTGGTAAGAAAACTGGCCTACCGTGAGGGAGTCGGTGATATTCTGGCTCGGGGAACGCGCTCTGCTGCAGAGCACTTTGGTGTGGATTATGCCATGCATGTCAAAGGGCTGGAGATCGCGGCCTATGATCCGCGTCGTTTGATCGGCATGGCTATCTCCTATTCGACAACCAATCGCGGTGGTTGCCACAGCCGAGCCTGGACCGTCGGAGATGAACTTACAGGCAAGGACTTCTCCGGGGACGAATTGGCCGAACTGGTCTTCAAGTACCATAATGAGGGGGCTGTCCGCGATTCGCTGATTATGTGCACATTCTTGACAGGGCCGACGAGATCCTTCTATGCTCGAGCATTAACCGCAGTTTTGGGACAGGAAATCACGGAGGAAGATCTCCGCCGGGCCGGCGAGCGCATCTTTACCCTAGAGCGTTTGTTGAACATCCGCCGAGGAGTGGATGCTTCCCAAGATACTCTCCCGAAGCGGCTGCTTGAGGGCCTGGTTGCCCCAGACAAGTATCGTGAGGGCATGAGGGCTTACTACAGATTACGTGATTGGGATGAACGTGGGCGCCCCTCGGCAAACAAGTGCAAGGAACTGGGCCTTGAGTTCAACTGGCTGCAATCTGTACTTGCATAACTTCGGAGGTGCATCGTGAAAATTGGTGCCAGATTGGCAGTGACCATGACGGAACAAGGGGTGCTCCCCAACCCGGTCATCGAAATTCAGGGACAGCGGATCGTCGGTGTGTGGGCCAACGCAGATCCCCGACAGGCCGACCTTTATGTAGATGGAATTCTCCTCCCCGGTCTGATCAGCACACATACCCACCTGCATGGGTTGGTCGCTTACGGCCATCCGGTCCCGGCTCCTAGCGGGTTTTGGCCCTTCTTGAAGGAGTACTGGTGGCCCTTTGTCGAGGATGTGTTGACTGCGGAAGACATTGCCCATCTGGCCACCTATGCCTCGATCTTGCACCTGAAGAACGGCTACACCTGCTTTTGCGATGTGATGGAGGCCCCTTATGCCGAACCAGGCTTCATGTTGGTGGAAGCCGAGGCCGTCGAGCGCACCGGAGCACGGGCTTTTCTCTCCAACGAAGCCACAGAACGGGCCGGCCCTGATATAGCCCGCAAACTGCTTCAGGAAAATGAGCGCCTGCTGGACCGGCAGGGGCGGGTACGCGGATTGATGAGTGTGCATACGACCTTTTCCTGTAGTGGCTCCTACATTCAGGAGGCCAAGAAGATCGCCCAATCCAAGAAAGCGCTCTTCCAG
Organism: Chloroflexia bacterium; assembly: GCA_034433695.1. GTDB lineage: Bacteria > Chloroflexota > Chloroflexia > DTKN01 > DTKN01 > JASFBA01. Next base: position 50,463 of record DAOUAK010000008.1, on the reverse strand, counting down.
TTGCACGTCTCTGAAGGCACCTACCACGTGGAAGATGCCCTGAAGCGGTTTGGCCAACGACCGGTTCCCTATCTGCGCGATTTGGGGGTGCTGGACGAGAATACGCTGGCCTCCCAGTGCGTTCACCTGAATGAGGAGGAGATCCGCATCCTCGCCGAAACGGGCACCAAAGTCACGCACAACCCGGTGTCCAACATGGAGATTGGCACAGGTGTTGCCCCGTTGGCCGCAATGTTACTGGCGGGGATCGATGTCAGCCTGGGCGACGACGGGTTCGTCCGCGCTTTTGACCCCTTTGTCAATCTCAGCACCACTTTCCTCCTGCATGCTCTGGTTTCGCCAGGGCAAGTTTCCCCTTCGGACATCCTGTCTCTTCACACCGTCCGTGCCGCCCGGGCCCTGCACCTGGAAGCCGGCTCGATCGCCCCGGGTCTGCTGGCCGACCTGGTTCTGTTGCGGGACCACTCCCCCGCTCCCCTGTCTCCGGAGAATGTCATTTACCACCTCGTCCTTGGTGCGACCGGTAGCGACGTAAGTCACGTCATCGTGGACGGACAGGTGGTTGTTGCTGAAAGGCAGGTCCGTACGGTAGATGAGAAAGCGGCTAAGGACCAGGCGATGGAGACCATCTCCCGGCTTTGGGAGAATGCTCGCCGGATGCGTGGTTAGCCGCCGGGAGGTTAATATGTGGCAACAGTATTATCTGGCCAGTTCGGTTGACGATGCCCTGGACATACTGGAGCAATGGAGGGGGCAGGCACGCCTGATTGCTGGGGGGACAGATGTGCTCATTGACGTGCGTGAAGGCAAGTATCAGCCGGCCTGCCTGGTCGACATCAGCCGCATCCCCGGTATGGACACCATCGAGGAGGACGAGACCTTCATCATCGTTGGCGCCTGTACGACCTTCCATAACCTATGGACGTCGCCGTTGATCCAGCAAAAAGCGCATCTGTTGGCCGAGGCGGCTGGCCACCTGGGTGCCTGGAGCATTCAGAATATAGCCACGCTGGGAGGCAACGTGGTTACGGCCCAACCGGCCGGAGATGGCAGCATCGCCCTCCTGGCTTTAGGGGCGGAGGCAGAGATCGCCAGTCGAGCGGGACGTCGCTGGGTGGCAGTTTCCAGCCTCTTTGCCGGCCCGGGAATATCCCGCGTGGATCCTCATCGGGAGATGATCACCCGGTTTCGATGGCGGAAACCCGGTCCACGCCAGGCCTCTGCCTACGAACGAATCGCTCAACGGGAGACCATGGCTTTGCCTATTGCCTGCTGCGGAGTGGAACTCCAGCTGACGGAGGACCTGGAACGGATAGCCTGGGCTCGGATTGCCATGGGGCCGGTGGCCGAGACACCGTTGCGCATGGTCTGTGCCGAAGACTTCCTGCGAGATGCTCCTTGCCGAGAAGAGACCTATGCTTATGCTGCCGAACAGGCCGCAATGGCCTGCTCTCTGCGGACAAGCCGCCTCCGTGCTACCCGGGAATATCGAGAGGAGATCGTCGGTGTCCTGGTTCGGCGTGCCCTGCGCCGAGCCGTAGAACTCGCCAAGGGAGGGGAAGTCCCCAGACCAGCAGGCCGTTTCAAACCGGCCCAGCCTTGGTCAGACGCCCCATGGGCCCCCATTACCGATGGGCGGATCACTTTTACCCTGAACGGTCAGGAAATCTCCTTGGCCCCCAAACCGGATGCCACGCTGGCCCAGGTGCTCCGGGAAGAACTGGGATTGACCGGCACCAAGGTGGCCTGCAATGAGGGTGATTGTGGCGCGTGCACTGTCCTGGTGGATGGGCAGACGGTTGTTTCCTGTCTGTATCCTGTATTCAAAGTGCACGGGCGTCGCGTGCAAACGATCGAAGGGATGGCCCAGGCAGGACAACTTCACCCGGTTCAGCAGGCCCTGGTCTGCCATGACGCCGTCCAGTGTGGCTACTGCACCCCAGGAATGGTGCTCACGGCCGTATCTCTCCTCCAACAGATCCCGGAGCCTACGACCGAGGAAATCAAACGAGGGTTGGGCAATAACTACTGCCGCTGTACGGGCTACGTGAAGATCGTCGAGGCCATCAAGGATGCGTCCAAGGTGCTTAGCGGCCATAAGGATGGAATCGAGCTCCGGGCGACGCCGCGTAAAGACGCCTACCGTCGGGTAACCGGCGCGGAGGTCTACGCCGGGGATATGCATATAGAAGGGATGCTTTACGGAAAGGTTGTCTGGAGTGCCTATCCCCATGCGGAGATTCTCGGCATCGATACGTCGGAGGCAGAGGCCGTGCCCGGCGTGGTGCGGGTGATCACCTGGCGAGATGTGCCCGGTCAAAACCTGTTCGGCTCCGTAGGGTACGACCAGCCGGTGTTGGCAAAGGACCGGGTGTTGTTTGTGGGCGACGCCGTGGCGGTGGTTTACGCCGAAACCTTGGCCGCAGCAGAGGAAGGGTCTCGTAAGGTTCGGGTGGAGTATCGAGAGTTACCCGGGGTCTTCACCCCTGAGGAAGCCCTTCGGCCAGATGCCCCCATCCTCAAGGGCAGCGACAATGTCTTTCACCGCACTCAGGTCCAGAAGGGAGACATCCGGGAGGGATTTGCTCAGGCTGACGTCGTCGTGGAGGGGGAGTTTACCACGCCACCGATCGAGCACCTATTTCTAGAGACGGAGGCAGGAATCGGGGTCTTGGAAGGCGATACCGTGGTCCTTTACCAGGCCACGCAGTGGCCCTCAGGGGATCGCCAGCAGATTGCCGATATCTTGGGGTTGCCCCAGGAGCGCGTTCGGATCGTGCAGACGCCAGTCGGAGGGGCCTTTGGTGGCAAGATGGATCTGACCATTCAACCCTATCTGGCCTTGGGGGCCTACCTGACCGGCCGGCCGGTCAAAATTGCACTCTCTCGGGAGGAGTCGATCCGTCGGCACGTGAAACGCCATGCCTTCTGGATGCATTACAAGCTGGGCGCAACTCGTGACGGTCGTTTTGTCGCCCTGGAGGCCCACCTGACCAGCGATGGGGGGGCTTACCGCTCCACCTCTGACGATGTAATCGAGCAAGCCACCGTTTTTGCCTCGGGCCCCTATAGCATTCCTCATGTCCGGGTGTCGGGTATATCGGTGCGGACCAATAATGTCCCTTCCGGAGCCATGCGGGGCTTTGGTGCCAATCAGCCCTGCTTTGCCATGGAATCGCTCATCGACGAATTGGCCCGGAAACTGGGAATGGACCCCTTTACCCTCCGGCGGAAAAACATGTTGGAAGAAGGTTCGGAACTGGTTACCGGGCAGATCCTCCGGCACAGCGTGGGAGCCAAACCGGTCCTCGATGCCGCCGAAAAGGCACTCCGAGCGATGCGTTTGCCCGAACCGCGGCCGGGTCGGCGCATCGGCGTGGGGGTGGCCGCAGGTATGAAAAACGTCGGACTGGGAATCGGGGGAGATGACAGCGTACATGCGGCGATCGAATTGCAACCCGATGGCACCTTTCTCCTGCGCCATGGTGCCATCGACCTGGGTCAAGGTGCCAACACGGTTATGTGCCAGATCGCGGCCAAGGCTCTTGGGGTATCTTACGACCTGATCCGCTACCTCACCGGAGACACTCAACAAGCACGGGATGGGGGCATCACGGCAGCCTCCCGCCAGACCTACGTCACCGGACGGGCCATCTTAGAAGCCAGCCAACTTCTCCGGTCGCAGGTTATAGAGTTCGCGGCCCAAGCCTACGGGGTAAAGCCAGAAAGGCTTCTGCTGACCCAAAACGGTCAGTTCCTCGATTTGGAGAGGGAAACCCCTGTTGGAAATCTGGAGAACCTATTCCACCTCGCTCAACAGCAAGGCAAAATACTCGCCGCCGATTACTATCACCGACCTCCTCCCACCTTTCGAATCCTTTCTCCCGAGCAACGCCAGGCTTTAGGACTAACCGAAGAAACGTATCTGAACTATCCGGCACTCTGCTATATGTGCCACGTCGCCATTGTCGAGGTTGACGAGGAGACCGGCCAGGTCAACGTGCTCCGTTTCATCGCTGCCCACGATGTCGGTCGGGCCATCAACCGTACGGCCGTCGAGGGGCAGATCGAGGGAGCAGTGATCATGGGGTTGGGGTACGCTCTCTCTGAAGAGTTCGTGCAGGAACGCGGACGTATCCTCTCCGACAGGATGCACAAGATTATGGTCCAACGCAGCACCGTACCCGTCCAGATTCTCCCGATAATTGTCGAAGACCCCGATCCCGGCGGGCCGTTCGGTGCGAAGGGATTAGCCGAGGCGGGGGCTGTTCCTACAGCACCGGCCGTCTGCAACGCTATCTATGATGCCGTAGGGGTCAGGATAAAACATCTTCCGGCTACAAAAGAGCGAGTTTTGCTGGGCATGAAGAAAAAGGCTTGAAAAATAAGGAGGTCACCGATGGACGAGAAGCGCATCCAGGAAATTCGTGAGATGGATCGGGCCTATGTGGCCCAACTCTTCCCGACCCCCAAAGACATCCTGGTTACCGAAGGACGGGGGTGCATCCTCCGCACCGCGGATGGCAAGGAATATCTGGACCTGATCGGGGGCATCGCCGTGGTGGCTACCGGGCATGCCCATCCCAAAGTTGTCGAGGCGATCTGCGAGCAGGCCCGCCAGATTATTCACGGAAACGCTTTCGGCAACTTCATCTATCCGATCCAGGTGGAACTGGCCCGCCTGATCGCCGAGCGTGCTCCGGGCAACCTGGAAAGCACCTTCTTCTGCAACAGCGGAGCCGAGGCTGTTGAGGGGGCCATCAAACTTGCTCTCAAGGCAACACGCCGGAAGCGCCTCATCTACTTCAGCCGCGCCTTCCACGGTCGAACCTACATGAGCCTATCGGTCAGCGCCAAACGGCTGTATAAAGATCCCTTCGAACCGTTGTACCCCTGGGCCATCGAAGTACCGTTCAATGATATCGAGACGACCCGCAAGATGATGAACGAAGACGTAGCCGCCATCATTGTGGAGCCGATTCAGGGCGAGGGAGGGATTCGGCCGTGCGATGACGAGTTTCTCCCGGCTCTGCGTGACCTGGCCCACGAGTATGGCGCTCTACTTATCGTCGACGAAGTACAAACCGGCTTTGGCCGCACCGGCCAGTGGTTCGCCTGCGAACACTATGGGGTTGTTCCCGATATCATGCCCATGGCGAAAGGAATTGCCTCCGGGATGCCTTTGGGCGGCTTTATCGCCTCGCGGGAACTGATGGCCCAGTTTTCCGACCCGCCGCTGGTGCACTGCACAACCTATGGCGGAAACCCGGTCTGTTGCGCGGCGGCGGTGGCTTCGATCAAAGTCATCGAGGAAGAAAACCTGCTTCAGAACGCCCGCGACCGCGGAGCGGAACTCATCCAGGGCATGGAGGAACTGCGCAAGAGGTACCCTGACCTCGTCAAAGAGGTACGGGGGCGAGGTTTGCTCACCGCCCTCGAAATGCACCAACCCGAGGACACGGCGGCTTTTGTCGCCCGGGTCAAGGAACTGGGGGCGCTGGTCTGCTGGACGGTCAACTCGGGGACCACAGTCCGGATATCGCCCCCCCTGGTCATCACCAAAGAGCAGGTGTCTCGAGCCCTGGAGATCTTCGACCGGGCGCTGACTATGCTGAAGCAGTGAGACGGGAACGGGACTGCCGGGGCATACTCTTTCCCCGGTATGCCCCGGCGTCCCGCCCCGCGGGGAGGTTATCCCGGAAACGGGCAAGACCGGCCTGCAGGATCCTTGGAGATGGCGTATGGGCGAAAACAAGAACACAGCAATCCTGGTAATCAACCTGCTGGTAGATATGGTGGAACGAGGCAGGCCATTCCCCATGCCGCCGGAGTATAAAGCCATTCTCCAAAGGACCGTGTCCTTTATCCAGGCGGCCCATCAGGCGGGTTACCCGGTGATCTTTGTTCAGGACCAGCATCGCCCGGATGATCCGGAATTTAGCGACTTTCGTGCAGGACAACCCCATGCCATTCGAGGCACAGAAGGTTCGCAGTTGATTCCGGAACTCTTTCCGCTGACCTCCTCGGGTTACACAGTGGGCAAACGCCGGTTCAGTGCCTTCTTCGGCACGGATTTGGACCTATACCTGCGGGAGGAAGGTATCCGCCGGTTGGTGTTGGTGGGCCGGCCGAGCAACGTTTGCGTGCTGTACTCGGCAGCAGATGCTTTCTTCCGGAGTTACGAGGTCATCGCCATCGCCGACTGCCTCTACTCCCGCACAGGGATGATGCACGAACGGGCCATGCGGGAGTTCGCCGAAACGCTGGGGACCGTGTTGACCAGCGAGGAGTTTCTGGCCGGAGGTCCAGGACCCTTACCCGAGCGGACGGAACACCTGGCCTTGCTGGTCGTCAATGTCAACCGTGATCTGGTGGAGAATGACCTGCCGGAGGACGGCCGGCGTGTAGCCGCCCGTCTAGATGCCATGCAGGCTCTCCTCTCTCTATTCCGGGAGATGGGCCTGCCGGTGCTCTATACGATGGATGCCCATGCCTGGGATGACCCGGAATTCCGCTGGCGTAAACCGCACGGCATCCAGGGAACACCGGGAGCCGAGATCGTGCCGCCCCTGTCCCCTCAAGGGGGTGAAACGGTCTTTGCCAAGCGGTACTATGATGCTTTCTATGAAACCGGCCTGGACCCCTGGTTGAGAAAACACGGCATCACCCGCCTGGTTATTATGGGGGCCCCCACCCATGTAGACGTCCGTTACACGGTGGTTTCGGCCTATAATTACCGTTACCGTCCCATTGTTATCAAGGACTGCACCGACGCCTGCACCGCAGAATATGCTGAGGAGGCCCTACAAGACCTTTTCTTTTGCTGGAGAACAACACTGGAACAGTTTCAGGAATGGTTGCGAGGGGAAAAAGATGGCCGATAGTCTGCGCTTAGCCGTGGTACAACCTCGGTTCGTCGAGGAAAATGAGAGTGCCAATATAGACCGTGCCCTGCTCTACCTTCAGGAAGCCGGAGCACGGAGGGCACAGATCGTGGCCTTCCCGGAGTGTTACCCCGGCCCCTACCGAAGCCTCGTCCCTTTTTCAGCAGCTCCTTTCTTCGCCGCCGCAGCCCAGAAGTATGGCTTTTATGTAGCCTATGGCTTCATGGAAGCGGTGCCGGAACCAAGTAATGACCATATACGTTACCATAACATTTATCAGGTGATCGGCCCGCAGGGAGACATTGCTGCCCGCTATATCAAAGTGATTCCCTCTCCAGTTGATCCCGAACTGTCCGGTAAAGAAACGGTGCCTGGCCACGAGTTAGTACTCCTAGAGACCCCCTGGGCCAAGGTAGGGATGCTGATCTGCTGGGAAGCCTGGTTCCCGGAACTGTGTCGGATGCTGGCCATGAGAGGAGCGGATCTCGTTCTTTTCCCAACGGGTGGGATGCTTTATCACCTGGCTCCGGTGTGGCATGCCCTGATCCAGGCGCGAGCAACCGAGAACATCATCTACACAGCCTCCTGCGTCAATCTGTTTGGCGTGGAAGATGGTTTTGTCCACATCTGTTCTCCTGAAGGAGAGATCGCCTCCTCCCTGAAAGAAGGCGTCGTCGTGGTTGATTTGGACCTGGCCCGACTGCGCTACCTGCGTGAGGAGAAAGAGACCTTACGTTTTCCCAAGTACTATAAAACAATACCCGGGTTGTGGCGGTACAATCGTCCGGAACTCTACCGTCCATTGTTTCAAGAAAAGACACAAGGAGGAATGTGATGGATCTACGTGTCCGTATCGGCACCTTGGAACTGGAAAACCCCTTTATCGTTGCCGCCGGCCCGCCGGGCATCTCCGGGGCTTCCCTCAAACGGATGGCCAGCGGCGGACCGGGCGCGGTCGTGACCAAGTCGATCGGGGTTGTCCCCTCTCCCGGACAGCGGCTGAGCCTTGCTCCGATAAAGAACGACCGCAGCAGCCTGATTCTAACCGACCCGTGGTCGCATTACACGTTCGAACAATGGTGCGAACGGGAAATTCCCCTGGCCAAGGAGGGAGGCGTTCCTGTGATCGTCAGCCTGCAGGCAGTCACAGATACCCCGGCAGAGGACATTGCCCGGATGGCTCCGCTGGCGGTAGAGGCGGGGGCAGATGCCATCGAACTCTCGGCCTTTGGTTCCTCCCCGAACGTTGTAGATGGCAGCGGCATCGGGGCTGTGCAGAGCCCCCAGCGTACCTACGAGGTCGTCCGGGCAGCGAAGCGGGCCGTCCGCGTACCGGTGATTGCCAAGCTTATTCCCGAACCATCCAACCTGATCGATCTCATCCGAGCCGCCGAGGAGGGTGGCGCCGACGCCATCGCCTCGCGTGATACGATCTTTCCGGCCATCTCTTTCGATATTTACACCCGTCTCCCGAAGGTAGCCCGGACAATTGGCCACTGGATGCCCGAATTATCCGGCCGGGCCATACGAGCCAATGCGGTCGGCTATGTGGTCGAGATCTACAAACGCACCCATCTTCCTATCATCGGCATTGGGGGTGTGGTTACATGGGAAGATGCCGTAGAGATGATCATCGCCGGAGCCACGGCAGTCGGTGTTTGCACAGCAGCCATGGTCCACGGTCCGGGAATCTTCCGCAAACTCGTCCGCGGCCTGTCCGATTTCCTAGAAGAGCAACAGACTTCCCTGGAAAGGCTCCGCGGTAGTGGCCTTGAGGGTATTCAGAAGATCATTGAGATGGCCCGTCAACCCCTTCGGATGGTCATCGATCCCGATCTCTGCAACCAATGCAATATCTGCATGACCATCTGCCCGGTTCAGACGATTCGCCAAGCCGATGGGTACAACGTGATTGTCCACGAAGAGTGTATCAATTGTGGATTCTGCGCGGCCAGTTGCCCCGAAGGCGCTATCCGCATCCAGGCAGTCACCTAGGTGCGCCACAGGTGGAAATCGTCCATGTTGAGCAAGCGCAGGAAAAGCTGTCTTGCCGGTTAGGATTGGCAAAAAGGAGGAAATAACCTTGGAAAAGAAACCCATCAGCGAGCAAATTGCCGATCTGGTCGTTCGCCTCCGCTTTGAAGATCTACCTACACCTGTTGTTCGCCACGCCACAAACTTGGTATTGGACCTGCTGGGGTCCATGATCGGGTCCAAGCGCATCGAGTCCAGCCGCATCGCGGCCGAACTGGCCCTGGAACTGGGGGGACCAGAGGAAAGCACGGTGATCGGCTACAGGAGAAAAGTGGCTGCCCCCAACGCGGCCTTTGCCAATGCCGTGCAGTCGTATGCCTTCGACTTTGCTGATGACCACAATGAATCGAATGCTCACCCGAGTGTGGCCACGATCCCGGTTTCTCTTGCTCTGGGAGAAAGGCTTCGCGCTTCTGGCCGAGAAGTCCTGGTGGCGATTGCTTTAGGGAACGAAGTGGTCTGTCGTCTCGGCGCCGCCTTCCTGGGCAAGATGTATTACCAGGGTTTTCACCCCACCAGCACCTGTGGCACCTTTGGGGCAGCGGTCTCCGCATCCAGGTTGCTTCAACTGGACGTCCGGCATACGGTGTGGAGTCTGGGAATCGCCGGCAGCCAAGCGGCCGGCCTGATGGCCTGGAATACCGCCGGTTCTTACACCAAGCGCCTTCAGGCCGGCCACCCGGCCTGGAGCGGCATGGTTTCCGCCCTCTTGGCCCAGAAGGGGTTCGACGGCCCTCCTGAAATCATCGAGGGAACCGACGGTTTCCTCCAAGCCTATTCCTTCAACCGACAATATGACGCCAGCCGGATCACCGAGGGCTTGGGGAAGATCTGGACCTTTGCTACCTCGAGCATCAAAGTCTATCCTTGCTGCCGCTATTCCGGGGGACATCTGGACGCCTGCCTGGACATCTATGCCCGCTACCATCCCGATCCGGCCAAGATTCGACGAGTTCTTATCCGTTCCTCGGACTATACCATCCGATTGCTGGCCGCGCCGCGGAAACGTGATCCCCAGACCGTGGTGGACGCCCAATTCAGCATGCCCTGGCAGGCAGCCATCGCCCTCATTGATGGCCGCATCGATCTGGATACGTTCACGGAGGAGAATCTGCATCGCCCGGACGTGCGGGCCCTGATGCCACGGGTAGAGTGGGTTTGCGACGAAGAGTTCGAAAGGCGCTACCCTGAACACTACTCCTGTGCCGTTACCGTGACCATGGAAGACGGGCAGGAGTACACTTCCGTCGTGGACGACCCCAAGGGGGATTACCGTAACCCCGTCACTCAGGAGGAACTGGAGGCCAAGTTTATGGCCTTGGCCCGCCGTGAGATCCAGGACGAAGGCCGTATCCGAGAGATCGCCCAAACCGTTGCCCATCTGGCTGAGTTGGACGACATTAACCGATTGTTCGCCCTTCTCTGAGACTGAGGAATTGGAGGAAAGAGATGGACCTCTCATTACCACGCCGGGCTAGTCTGAAGGGCCGTGACTTTATCACGCTGGCCGATTACGATCGCGAGGACCTGTATTTCCTGCTGGACACAGCCGAGGAGTTGAAGCGGGCTCAGGCCTGCGGTATCCCTCATCGTGTGCTTGAAGGGAAAAGTCTGGGAATGCTCTTTGGGAAGCCTTCCACCCGGACCCGAATCTCCTTCGAGACAGCTATGACCCAACTGGGCGGCCATGCGCAGTTTTACACTGCGGCGGACCTGCAGTTGGCTCACAACGAAACCTGGATCGATACGGCACGGGCCATGGACCGCTATCTGGACGGCATTGCCATCCGCCTTTACAATTTGCCCTACGGCGAATCGCGCCGCATTCTGACCACAATGGCCTCGGCTGCACGGATTCCGGTCATCAACATGCTCGACGATGGTGAGCATCCCTGTCAAGTGTTGGCGGATGTGCTTACTGTGCGTGAGAAGCTGCGCACTTTCGATGGGAAAAAGATCGTGATGAGTTGGGCCTACTCACCCAGGGAAAAATCGGCGGGTGTCCCCCAGGGTTGGGTCATTGCAGCAGCTATCCTGGGAATTCACCTCACGCTGGCCTATCCCGAGGGGTTCGACCTAGACGATGACTACATGGCTACAGCCCGTCGTCTGGCCGATGAAAGCGGAGCCCGAATCGAGATCGTGCATAACATGCGCGAGGCTGCCCGCGACGCGGATATTTTCTACGCCAAATCCTGGGGCAGCCGTACCCTGAACCAGGAGGAGTTGGCCGCCCGCGATCAGGAATTGCGCCAGTGGATCGTCACTGACGAGTTGCTCGATCTGGGCAATAAGTATGTCAAATTCATGCACCCTCTCCCAGCCGACCGCAACCTGGAAGTTACCGATGCTGTGATGGATGGGCCGCGGGCAATTGTATACGATCAGCTGGAAAACCGCCTCCATGCCCAGAAGGCTGTACTGGCATTGCTGTTGTAGGGAACCCTGTCTATCGGGGTAGAAACGATTACCGGAGAGATAGACTATGGGCATGACAATGACCGAGAAGATCCTGGCCCGGGCTTCCGGCTTGGAGGTGGTTCGGCCTGGGGAATTCATCCGTGCCCGCGTCGATTTTGTCTTCGCCAGCGACGTAACCATGCCGCTGAGCATTCTGGAACTCCGACGGATGGGGGTTGAGCGTGTTTTCGACCCCGAGAAAGTGGGAATCGTCTGCGATCATTTCGCGCCCAGCGCCTCGATTCAAAGCGCGGAACAGATCAGGCAGTTGCGCATCTTCGCCCAGGAACAGGGGCTGAGGTACTTCTTCGAACCCGGCCGAGGAAAAAACTTCGGGGTCGAACACGCTCTCCTCCCTGAAGAGGGGTTGGTCCGCCCAGGCATGGTAATCGCCGGCGGCGACTCCCATACCACTTCTTACGGTGCCCTGGGGGCCTTTGCGGCAGGCTTCGGTAGCACCGACATCGCCGCAGCGATGGCCTTGGGCGAACTCTGGTTGCGCGTTCCGGAAACGATGCTCTTTATCTACGATGGGCATCTTCAGCCGTGGGTCGGGGCTAAGGACCTTATTTTATACACGATCGGTCGAATCGGCGCTTCCGGAGCGTTATATCGGGCGATGGAGATAACTGGCCCGGTGATCGAGAGACTCAGCGTGGAGCAGCGCCTGACCTTATGCAACATGGCTGTGGAGGCAGGGGCCAAAAATGCGATCGTCCCCGTGGACGATATGACGCAGAACTACCTGAAAGCCCACGGGGTGGACACCGGCCTGGCGGTGCAAAGCGACCCGGATGCCCATTACCATAGTGTCATGGAAATCGATGTCAGTGAGATCGCCCCTCAAGTAGCCTGTCCCTCGTCTCCTGACCGGGTCCAGCCGATCGCGGCCGTAGCAAACACCCCGCTCGACGCGGTCTTTATCGGCTCCTGCACCAACGGGCGCCTCGAGGACCTGCGGATAGCAGCAACCATTCTGCAGGGGAAACACGTTGCCTCGGGGGTTCGTTTGGTCATCATACCGGCGACTCAGCGAGTTTACTTGCAGGCACTTCGGGAAGGCCTGCTGGAGGTGTTCATCCAGGCCGGAGCGGCTGTAGGAACGCCAACCTGCGGCCCCTGTTTCGGTGGCCATATGGGTCTCCTGGCAAGGGGAGAGAGGATGCTTTCTACGTCCAACCGCAACTTCCCCGGCCGCATGGGTCATCCGGAGAGCCAGGTCTTCCTGGCCTCGCCAGCAGTGGCGGCAGCCTCCGCAGTGGTAGGTCGTATCGCTCATCCTGAAGACGTGGTATCTCCAAGGAGGGAAAAACCTTGATTCTGCAGGGCCGTGTCTGGAAACTGGGTGATAACGTAGATACCGATCAACTGCTGCCGGGACGATACCTCAATCTGACCGACCCGACCGAACTTGCTGCCCATTGCCTTGAGGATGTTCTGCCTCACTTCCGCACAATGGTGCGAGCCGGCGATATCATCGTGGCCGGAGAAAATTTCGGCTGTGGTAGTTCCCGGGAACACGCTCCGATCGCCCTGAAGACGGCCGGCGTCTCCTGCCTGGTGGCCCGCTCATTTGCCCGCATCTTTTTCCGAAACTGCATCAATCTGGGCTTGCCGGCTCTGACTCTCCCGCAACTGGTAGATATGGTTCAAGATGGTGACCAACTTCGCCTGGACCTGGAGTCCGGGTGGATCGAGAACCTGACCCGCCCTTATCGAGCTTCACTGTCACCGCTACCCAGGTTTCTTCGAGAGATCCTTATTGCAGGAGGACTGGTCCCTTACGTCCGCCTGGAGAGACAAAGTCCGCTCCAAGAGCAGGGCACTAAGGAGGACCGGCGATGAGGCTTCCAGAAGAGCAGAAGCGCATTCCCTGTGTGTTGATGCGTGGAGGAACCAGCCGCGCCCTGTTCGTGATGCGCAACCATTTGCCGGCCGATCCGGTGTTGCGCGACCGAGTTATCCTGCGTATGTACGGCAGTCCGGATGTCCGTCAGATCGACGGCATCGGCGGAGCCGATCCTCTGACCAGCAAACTGGCGATTATTGGCCCACCCACCCGACCCGATGCCGATGTGGACTATACTTTCGGCCAGGTGAGTATCGATCGTCCGTTCGTGGACTATGCCGGCAACTGCGGCAACATCTCCTCGGCGGTAGGTCCCTTCGCGATCGACGAAGGCCTGGTCGACGCTGTAGAGCCGGTAACCAGGGTCCGAATCCACCAGACCAATACGCGCTGCATCTTGGTGGCCGAAGTTCCTGTCGTAAACGGAAAGGCGGCGGTGGAGGGAGACTATCATCTCGACGGTGTCCCGGGAAGCGGTGCGCGTATCCGGCTCGATTTCTCCGATACGGCGGGCGCGATCAGCGGTCGCCTGTTGCCTACCGGAAATCCGCTGGACCGCTTGGACATACCGGGCGGAGACTCCATCGAGGTGAGCGTGGTCGACGCCGGAACTCCCACTGTCTTCGTTCGGGCCACTGACCTGGGCCTGAAGGGAACAGAGACGCCGACCGAGATCGATGCCAACCGCGAGCTGAACGAGCGCATCGAGCGCATTCGAGGCACGGTAGCCGTATGGATGGGACTGGTGGATGATGGGCGTCAGGCGGCGGAGAAAAGCCCCTACCTGCCCTTTTTTGCCCTGGTCGGAGAGCCGGCAGATTACCTGGACTTTACGACCGGCCGCTACGTGCACGCCGAGGAGGTCGACTTCACCTCGCGCCTTCTCTTCATGCTAAAGATGCACAAGGCTTATCCGGTCACTGGTGCAGTGGCCACGGGGGCCGCTGCCAAGATTCCAGGGACAATCGTCTTTGAACTGGCGCGGCCCGAATCGCACCAGCAGGAAGAAATCCGGATCGGTCATCCGGCCGGAGTGCTGGAGATCGAAGTATCTGTGCAGCAGGGGGACAAAGAGATGCGGTTGGCGAGGGCGGCCATCAGCAGGACTGCCCGTCGGATCATGGAAGGATATATCCTGGTGCCATGGAGCACCTGGGAACTCGGTAGTGTTTAGAGGAGGATCGGCCTATGGCCAGATTGCTGGAATATCAGGGCAAGGAACTTTTGCGCCTCAAAGGAGTAAATGTGCCCGCCGGCCGGGTCGTTCAGAGTATTTCTGAGGCCCGTGAGGCGGCTTCTGGGATTGGCTATCCGGTTGTCGTCAAGGCCCAGATTCCAGCGGGCAAACGAGGCAAAACGGGCGGTGTGCGCTTCGCCCAGAACGAGGAAGAACTCACGGTTGCGGTTTCCTCACTTCTATCCGCAGAGATAAACGGCCTTCCCGTGAAGTCCTTGCTTGTGGAAAAACAGGTCCCCATCACCCGGGAGGTCTATGTGGCCATTACGGCGGATCCACGCCTTCGATCCCCAGTTGCCCTTTTCTGTCTGGAAGGCGGGGTAGATATCGAGGAGACCATCCAGAAGCGGCCGGAAATCTTGCTCAAATGTCCCCTGGATATCCTCCGTGGTCTCTTCCCCTACGATGTTCTGAACCTGCTGCGGGGCCAAGAAAACCTTTCCTCAGGCGAAAAACTGCGAATCGCCCAGGTGACCTGCCTCCTGTACGAGGTCTATCGGGCTTTCGACGCGAAACTGGTTGAAGTTAATCCCCTGGGTCTGACGGCCGATGAGGCAGTAGCCCTGGATGCTCGAATCGATCTGGATGACGATGCCTTGGCCCGTCATCCGGAATTGCAACTCGAGTCGGCCGAAGAGGCTGGAGCCCGGTGCGCGACGTTGCTAGAACAGATTGCGGCGCAGATCGATCGTCGGGATCATCGGGGGTCGGTGCACTTTGTCCAGATCGATCCAGATCTATCGTATGCGCGGCAGCACGGTTTGATCCCCTTCGGCTTCGACTGTGTCGGGGCGGGGGCAAGCCTCACCATGATGGACGAACTGGTCCCCCTGGGATTTTATCCGGTGAACTTTTGCGACAGTTCGGGCAACCCGGTCGGCTCCAAGCTCTATCGGATTACGAAGGTGATCTTTTCTCAGCCTGGCATCGAGGGCTATGTTTTTGTATCCTGCGTTTCCAGCCAGCAGCTGGATAACACCGCTCGAGGAATTATCAAGGCCCTGAAGGAACTCTACCCAGAGACGAACGGACAGCCCAACATCCCCACCATCCTGGCCTTCCGGGGGGCGTGGGAGAAGAAGGCCCAGCAATTGCTAGCCGAGCACGGCATCAGTCAGGGAAAGTGGGTGCGGGTCATGGGCCAGGAGGCGACCGAGAAGGATGTGGCCGAGGCCTTTCGTTCCCTTTACTGGGAGTGGCGGTCTGCCCAAGGAGGTGGTGCATGACCGGTCAGGTGTTGACCTTTCGTGTGTACTCCGGAGGAATGGTTTCGATCGATCTCGATCGGTGTCCCACTTGCAATAGCAAAGTATGCGTCCAGGTATGTCAGAAGCAGGGGGGCCCCCTGGTATTGGATGAGGCCAGAGAGGTGCCCAAGTTGAGCATGTCGCCGCCGGAGATCGCGCGAGGCGGGTGTGTGGAGTGCCTGGGTTGTGAACTGGACTGCGCCCTTTACGGGCGCCAGGCCATTGTCATCGACCTGCCGCTGGCCCGCTTCGAGGAGTATCTCAACGATCTGGCTGAGAGCGTTGTTTATAAGCGTGGGAGGTGACCGGTGTCGATCCTTGTCGACGAGAACACCCGGGTCCTTGTGCAGGGGGCAACAGGCCGGGAGGCTATCCTGCGTATTCGGCTTATGAAGGCCTATGGAACGCAGGTCGTGGCCGGCGTTACCCCCGGCAAAGGAGGGCAGGTCGTGGAGGGGGTCCCCGTATATAACACGGTGCTGGAGGCCAAAGAACACCATCCCGAGATCAACGCGGCGGCTATCTTTGTGCCTGCTCCCGTGGCCAAGACCGCTACCTTCGAGGCCCTGGAGGCAGACATTCCGGTGATTACCCTGCATCCAGAACGTGTTCCCCAGCAGGACATGCTCGAGATCATCGCCAAGGCCCGACTGCATCGGTGCCATGTGATTGGGCCGAACAGCATTGGGCTGATCAGTCCTGGGAAAGCCCTGTTAGGGATGATCGGAGGGAATGTTGAAGGGGCACACAAGTTCTTTCGACCCGGGCCAGTGGGCGTCCTTTCCCGGAGCGGTGGAAATACCACCACGCTGGCTTTTTATATCAATCAGGCCGGCCTGGGCCAGACCACGGCTATCGGGATGGGCGGTGATGCTTTTGTAGGTACCACGTTATCTGAATTTCTGGCTATGTTCGAACAGGATCCGGAAACCCAGATCGTAGCCTACTTCGGAGAGATCGGCACGACCATGGAGGAGGATGCCGCTGAATTTATCCGCAGTGGCGGCTTCACCAAACCCATGGTCGCCTATGTTGCCGGGGCTTACGCCCGTGCCGACATCCGCTTTGGCCACGCCGGTGCTATCATCAGCCGGGGCGTGGGCTCGGCTCTTCTCAAACGAGAAGCCCTGCGTTCAGCAGGTGTGCACGTTGTGGAGCACTTTGGCGACATCGGCCGGGTGGCTCGGCAAGTCCTGGACGATCTCTCCGGCCGGTGAAAGGGGGAACCGATGGTGACCCAAGGACTGAACTGGGAGACCTTGCTTCCCGAACGAGTCGAGATCGTGGAAGTAGGTCCCCGAGATGGCTTCCAGAACCTCCCGAAGTTTATTGAGACGCCCGACAAAATCCGGATCGTTCGTGAGTTGATGGCTGTCGGTATCCCCCGAATCGAAGTGACGTCCTTCGTCCATCCCAAAGCCGTGCCCCAGATGCGTGACGCCGAGGAGGTCCTGGGTGGTGTGAGGGAGTTTCTGGACCGCTGTCTGGTCCTGGTGCCCAACGTCAGGGGGGCCGAACGGGCTATCGCTGCCGGAGCAACGATGCTAGACCTGGTTGTCTCGGCCAGCGAGTCGCACAATCGCAGCAATGTTCGTATGACGGTGGAGGAGTCCCTGGAGCAGATTGCTTTGATTGCCCGACTGGCCCACCAATCCGGCGTCCAGATTCGGGCCAGCCTTTCGACCGCCTTTGGCTGCCCTTACGAGGGCATCGTGCCGGAAGAACGAGTGCTCTATATCGCTCATCGGCTGGTCGACCTGGGATGTGCGGAATTGAACCTGTGTGACACCACCGGGATGGCCAATCCCTTACAGGTTGCCCGACTGGCCCGGCGGATGCGCGAAGATTTCCCCCAAACGAACATTGCCATGCACTTCCATAACACCCGTGGGGCGGGAACGGCCAATATCCTGGCGGCGCTACTGAGTGGTATCACCACTTTTGAAACTTCGCTGGGAGGCCTGGGGGGGTGTCCCTTTGCCCCAGGGGCCAGCGGGAATGTTTGCACAGAGGACGTCGTGCATATGTTACACGAGATGGGAATTGCCACAGGCATCGACCTGGCCACTCTGATCCAGGTCGTCCGTGAAGAAGAGCAAAGGTTGGATTTGCCCCTGGTGGGCCAGGTGATTCGGGCCGGACGTGCCTGCGAGCTGCATCCGCTGCCTGCCCTCTGAAGGGCAAGTGCCTTGCTCCCCTCTCCAATGGAGGATGATGGGTGCTAGACCTTTTGCTACAGGGTGGAAAAGTTCTTCTTCCTGATGGACAATGGCACGTCCTGGATGTGGGCATCCAGGACGGGCGTGTTGTGGCTCTGGAGCAGGGGCTTTCGGTCTCCGCGCACCGAGTCCTCGATATAAAGGGGTTGCTCTTACTTCCGGGGGTGATCGATCTGCATACTCACCTACGTTCCCCGGCAGGGGAAGAAGACTTCTTTGTGCAGGAAACGGCCTCGGCTGTGGCCGGTGGGATCACGACACTGGGAGATTTCGCCTATCCACCAGGGACACGCTTCGAGTTGGATTTTTCTACCAAGCGCCAGCGGCTGGCCCGACAATCCCTGTGCGACTTTGTCTTGCATACGGTGGTGCGGCGATCCGAGGATCTGGAACAGGTGCAAACCAGGACGGTAAAGATCTTCTTCTCGGCTTCCGGGTTGGGGGAGCCAGCCGATCAGGCCCTGGTTCTTTTGCAGCACGCCCTAGCCCGGGGGCATCAGGTCCTAGTGCATGTGGAGGCCTTATCGGACTGGGTGATGATCTTGCAGCATGGTTTGCCCGCCGTGTCCGGCGGAAGCCTGCATATTCTGCACGTACCCCATCAACGATTTGTGCATCTGGCCACAGCGTTGTCCGATGAGCGCGTTACCCTGGAGACATGCCCTCACTACCTGCTATGGGAATGGTTGCAGCCCCAGGAAAATGCCAAAGTAAATCCACCCATAGAACCGGCCGACCTGTGGTCGGAAGTTCGTGCCGGTCGCCTTCATACGATCGGGACAGACCATTGTTCCTATACCCGCTCGGAGAAAAAGACGCTGGGCCTGCCCGGTTTCCCAGGACTGGAAACACTCCTTCCTCTGATGGTGAGTTTCGGTGTACATTCGGGGCGCCTGACCTGGGGGGATTTGTCCCGCTTGCTCTCCTCCGGACCGGCGCGGGTGCTGGGTTTATACCCCCGCAAGGGGGCGATCCAGGTGGGCTGCGATGCCGACTTGGTGTGCTTCGACCCCATTCCGGATTTCCAGGTAGGTAACCCTGCCTACGGGCGGGCAGATTTTACCCCTTACCGGGGTCTACATGTGCGCGGCCGGGTAGTACGTACCTGGGTGCGCGGACGCGAAGTTTTTGCCTGTGGTTCAGCCGACCTGACTGCGGCAGGTTGGGGAAAATGGCAGGAACACGGCTAAGATCTTGAGAGAGGAGGTGTCTCCTATGAGCGTAGCCATGAAAGCAACTCGCTTGCCTGTACCGGAACGGTTAAAGGGGTTCGACGAGGTGGAGCGCGGGCTACACCCAGTCCAGGTAACACTCGAGGTGAACCGATGCCTGCTGTGCGAGGATGCCCCTTGCAGCCAGGCCTGCCCGGCCGGCATCGATGTCCGTGGCTTTATTCGCAAGATGCGATTCCAAGACTACCGGGGGGCCGTGCGTCTGGTGCGAGAAGCCAACATCTTCGCTGGTGTCTGTGGCCGGGTTTGCCCAGCCGACACGCTCTGTGAGGGAGCCTGTCGGAACGAGGCATTGACGGACCCGATCCGTATCGCCTCATTACACCGCTTCCTTGCTGATTGGGAGATAGCCGTGGGTCGGCGGCCTCTGGCCCTCCCTCCCGCCACCCTTCAGCCGGTTGCTGTGGTCGGGGCAGGCCCGGCAGGGTTGGCTGCTGCGGCAATGCTCCGCCAGTTCGGTCACCCCGTAACGGTCCTGGAAGCCCGGGACAGAGCCGGTGGAGCACTGGTTTCCAGCATTCCCCCTTTCAAACTGCCTCGTGCTGTGGTTACCTACGAGGTGGAGCTGGTGCAGGATATGGGCGTGGAGATTCGCTGTGGTGTTCCCCTGAATGAAGGAGTACACCTGGCCAATCTTCTATCCCAAGGCTATGGGGCCGTCTTGCTGGCGGTGGGGGTGCAGCAGGCGTTGACCCTGGGCCTTCCTGGTGAAGAACTGGAAGGCGTCTACACAGCCCTCGATGTACTCCGGGCGGCTGCCGGTCTCTCGACCGAACGTCCGGTGGCCATCGGCCGCGAAGTCGTTGTGATCGGTGGAGGCAGCGCTTCGCTGAACGCCGCATGCTGTGCGCTTCGTATGGGAGCCGAGGTGGTCAACGTGACAGCCATCGGCACACCCGCCGAGATGGACGCTTTCGAGAAGGATAAGCAGCAGGCGCTTGAGGAAGGTGTTTTCTTCACCTCCCGGATGCGTCCGTTGCGCATCCTGGGTGACCATGGGCGGGTGGTCGGTCTGGAGGGTATACGCACCACCTGGAAAGTCCCGGGGCGTTTTACCCCAGACAATATGAGGGATATTCCAGGCACTCGACTGGTCATGCCGGCCGATACGGTCATCATCGCCGTCGGACAGCGGGTGGAAGAAAATTTCCTGAAGTGTGCCGAGGGGTTGAAAACCACACCTAATGGCTACCTAGTTGTCGATCCGGAAACCGGAGCGACCTCCCAGGAGGGCATCTTTGCCGCCGGTGATATCCTGGGCGGGCGACGCACCGTAGTTCAGTCGGTGGCCGAGGGCAAAAGGGCCGCCCAGGCTATTCACCGGTATCTGACACGGTGACCTATAAGGAGGGAAAAATGGTGATCTACAAAAGACCCGATGTCGACCTGTCGATCGAATACTGCGGTCTGCGTTTCGAAAATCCCTTCATGCTGGCTTCGGCTCCTCCTACAGACACCTACGAAATGGTCCGGGCCGCCTTCCGGGCCGGTTGGGCAGGAGCCGTCCTGAAGACAACCTCCATGGAAGACTATGTTGTGGATATCGCCTATCCCTGCATCGCCGGGGTGCGGCATCTGGGCAATTTGGTCGGCCTGGGGAACATCGACAACATTTCCGAATTCCACATGGACCGTGTGGAAGAATCGGTACGACTGCTCAAGAAAGAATTTCCCGAAAAGATCGTGGCCACCAGCATCTGGGGAACATCGAAGGAGTCGTGGCAGACCTTGACCCGCCGTTCCATCGAGGCCGGAGCCGACTACTTGGAAATTTCCATGTCCTGTCCGACCGATTCTCCCTTCGAAGGCAAGCACCTGATGATCGGACAGGTTCCTGAGGAGGCCTACCGGGTGGTACGGTGGGTCGTGGAGGCGGCTGATGGCCTGCCCGTAGTTCCTAAATTGACTTCCCAGGTGACCGACATCCTCTCCATCGCCAAGGCGGTGGCTGCAGCAGGTGCCAGCGCCCTCTGCGCCTGCGATTCCGTGCACGGCATCATCGGTATCGATCTGGAGACATTGGCGCCGCTTCCGGTAATCGACGAGAAAGGTTCTTTTGCCGGCATCGTCGGACCGATCCTCAAGCCATTTGAATTGCGTGTCCTGGCCTTGCTGGCAATGGGACAGAACCTCCAGATCGCTGCCAGCGGTGGTGCCGTGACCTGGCATGACGCGGCCGAATACCTGGCAGTCGGGGCGACAGTGGTCCAGTTCTGTACAGCGGTCATGCTGTACGGTGTGGGCATCATCGATGACCTCAAGGAGGGATTAGCCTATTATCTGGAATCTAAGGGCATGCGCTCGCCTGGGGAACTGGTCGGAAAGGCGCTGCCCCGGATTGTCCCTCAACCCGATCTCCCTCCAAAGAAACACGCCGTAGCCTTTGTCGACAAGTCCCGTTGTACCAAGTGCGGACGCTGTGTTGTTTCTTGTCGAGATGGAGGGCATCAGGCATATTCTGTAGACGAAGAGGGGTTCCCCAAGGTGGATCCGGAGAAATGTTATGGGTGTGGCCTGTGTCCGGACGTCTGTCCGGCCGGGTGCATCGAGCTGCAACCTCGCCAACCCATGCTATCGGAGTTTGACCTGGACCGTTTGACGTCCAGATAGGAGGGCGATGAACTTAAGTGCTCGAACTCACCCGGCTGCGCGCGTATCTGGAAAGACCGGGTCGTCTTCAAATGACCCGTCGAATGCATGTGGAGGGTAATCATGGAAAAGGCAACCAAGGTTCGTTTTCGCGATCTCCTGACCATTGTCGTCTTGCTGGGTTCCATCTGGGGACTGTTTGAGGTCGTCCTGGGCGGGGCGATGCGGGCGGCCGGCATGCCCTATGCCTCGGCCATCATGGTCGGCCTGGGCCTCGGAACAATGGGGGCAGGTCTGGCCCTGGTGCGGCGGCCGGCCCCGCTTCTGGCCGTTCCGGTCGTGGCCGTGCTGTGCAAGCAACTGGTGGTCCCCATCCTGCACGTCTCGGTTATGTGCAAGGCCAACTCCTGCCTGGCCGTGCTCCTGGAAGGAGCGGCTTTGGTAGGAGTAGCCACTCTGGCCGGGAAGCGGCTGGAGCGGAGCGAGTTGAGCCGAATGGCCGTAGGGGTTGCGGCCGGCCTGCTGGGAGCAGGATCGTTCTGGCTGGTGGGGAGGTACGTGGCCCCGTGTGCCTACCTGCTTTCCTTCGACTCTCCGGCCGGCCTGGTGCGCTTCCTGGCGGTGGAGGGGCTGCTGTGGGCGGCCTTCTCCGGGCTTCTGGTCCCCGCGGGCTTCCGCACCGGGCAATGGGCCTGGAAGCACCTACTCCGGTGGCAGGCGCGCCCGGCGCTCTATTACGCTGCTTCTGCCCTCATCGTGGCTCTTGCTTGGGCCGGGAGCGCCTTGGCGATCGCTGCCGGACTCTAAGCCGGGGTACCATAGATGCTCGCCTTCCGTCCCGAAGACGCCCGTAACCTGTATAGGGTTTCTCGTTCGCCCCCGAACCGGTAGAGAAAAAATACCGGGTTTGGCGGTAAAAGTTTGCCTCTACATCTTGAGTATCAGAGGGATAGGAAAATGGAACCGCGAGAAAATCCTGGCCCACTGCCGGCCGAAGTAGAGCAGCTTCTGAAAATTGTATGTCAACAGATTCTTCAAGAACTGGGAGCCTCCAGTTGCTCCCTCTCCCAATGGGATCGGGCACGTAATACGATCACCACCCAAATTACCTATGCCATTCAGCCCGATCTGGAGAAACCCCGCTTCCATGCCGATGTTGGAGTCGAGTATCGTCTGGATGACTACCCGGTCACGGCCCGCGTTCTTCAGGAACAGGTGCCCGTCATCGTCCGCAAGGACGACCCTTTGGCCGACCCGGCAGAAGTCGCTTACCTGGAGGAGATGGGACAGCGGGTAAATCTGATGGTTCCTCTCACAGTCGGGGACAGGGCAATCGGATTCCTGTCGATTCATCACCGAGAATCGTCGCGCCTCTTTACTTCGGAAGAGATAACCCGGGCCTGTAGCCTGGCCCGTCAGGCAGCCCTGGTGGTCGAGGGCGGACATCTCTTCGTGGAGGCCCGGCGCGAGTTAAAGGACCTAGCGGCGCTTCTGGAGGCCAGTTCCGACATCACCTCTTCCCTGGAACTGGGAGCAGTTCTGCAATCGGTATCGAAACATTTTGTGCACGTCATTGGGGTCGAAGGATGTATTCTTCTTCGTTACGACCCGGTGGAGAACCGCGTGCAAAGCTGGGCAAAGCACTTTGTTACGGGAGTGCCATCCCCGGTTGATGCTCCAGATGCTTATGCCTTACAAAGTTATCCCCCGAGAGATCGGGTCTTGAACGAGCGGGTGCCGGTTGTCATCCAGGAGGATGACCCCACGCTTGCATGGGAAGAGCGGGCCGAGATGCAAAGGAGGGAAATCAAAAGTCTCCTGCTTGTACCTCTTCAGGCCTACGGGCGGGTCATCGGACTGGTTGAACTCATGTCGAGAAGTTACCGACGCGACTTTGGCCGGCGCGAAATCGAACTGGCTCTGACCTTGGCTAACCAAGCCGCTACTGCCATCGAAAATGCCCGACTCTATGCCCGAGTTCAGGAGCAATTGGACGAACTGCGCAAGGCACACGAGGCTCAGGCTCGCTTACTGAAGACGGTGCAAGAGATGTCCACCCCGGTGATTCCGGTGCATGACCAAATCCTGGTTATGCCGCTCATTGGCACCGTAGATAGCGAGCGGGCACGGCAACTCACACAGCGGATGCTGGAGGAGGTGCAGCAGCAGCGGGCACGGGTTGTGCTGGTGGATATCACCGGTGTGGCCTTGGTAGATACGGCCACAGCCCAGGCGCTCATCCGCGCCGCCTATATGGTTAGATTGTTGGGTGCTGAGATGGTATTGGTTGGGACGCGACCAGAAGTTGCCCAGACCTTGGTCTTACTGGGGGTGGATATGGGAGGACTCGTCAGTATGGCTACTTTGCAGAACGGCGTCGAATATGCTCTAAAGAGATTGGGGCTTTCTATTGTCGCAGGAAATAGTCCTCCTTGGCAACGCAGAGGAACATAGGGAGATTGCTTTTCCGGATGGGCAAGGTTTCCGACCCCGCGTTGCCACACGGCAGTCGTCCGCAGACTGGTTCTGTTTCCGCAGAACCCGAGCCGGCTGATGAGCCACAAGCCAAACGACGGCCTCGCTCCGGGAGGAAAAGGAGGCCGTGTTCTCCGGGAGCATCGTCACTAAGGATCGGTAACCTTATCATTTGACTTGGCGCGGCGACCATCGGGCAGGGAGGGGGAACAAGCCGAGAAAAAAGACCAATGCCGAAGGGGGGATTCGAACCCCCACGGGGTTACCCCCAGCGGATTTTAAGTCCGCGGCGTCTGCCGGTTCCGCCACTTCGGCCAAAGGCCGCCATCATACGAACGGGGGGCCGGCCGGCCCCCCCGCGATGTGGAGCGGAAGACGGGATTCGAACCCGCGACCATCTGCTTGGCAAGCAGACGCTCTACCAGGCTGAGCTACTTCCGCCCATAGGTGCCGCAGGTCGGAATCGAACCGACGACCCTGTGATTTTCAGTCACATGCTCTACCAACTGAGCTACCGCGGCATCCTCTGGTGGGCGATACAGGGCTCGAACCTGTGAACCTCCTCGGTGTAAGCGAGGCGCTCTTCCAACTGAGCTAATCGCCCATCACGCCGAGGGACGGCCCTCATCTTCGCCCAATCGCAGTGCCGAAGGCGGGATTTGAACCCGCACGAGGGAACACCCCTCACTAGGCCCTCAACCTAGCGCGTCTGCCAGTTCCGCCACCTCGGCCTGCACACTTCTATTATACAGAACATCCGCCATTTTGTCAAATCGGCTTTTGGACGAAGGGAAAGACCTGTGGTATAATGCAACCCGTACCGATCCAGACGAAAGGACAGGCCGTGGTTCGCATCATCGCGGTGGGTATCTTGCGCCAGTACGCCGGAGGCCAGGAAGCCATCTCCCTCGAGGGCTGGGCCGGCCGGCCGGTACAGGAGATGCTGCACCACCTCGGCATTCCCTCCGCTTTGGTGGGCGCCGTGTTGGCCAACGGTTCCCTTGTACAGAAGGATTACCTCCTCCAGGAAGGCGACGAGGTGCGTCTGATCCCTCTCCTGGGAGGAGGATGAAAATGGTGGATGGTATCCGGGCAGGACAACGCCGCCCTGCCCTCGATCTCAACGAGGAGGAAGTCATGCGCTTCGCCGAACGGATGAGCCGATTGGGAACGGAAACGGCCTTCGAGGTGCTGGTCCGCGCCAGAGCCCTCGAGGCCCAGGGACGCGAGGTCGTCCACCTGGAGATCGGCGAACCCGATTTCGACACCCCCGCTAATATCATCGAGGCCGCCGTCCAGGCCCTGAGAACCGGCCATACCCACTATACCCCCTCAGCCGGTATCCCCGAACTGCGGGAGGCCGTGGCCGAGGAGGTCGCCCGCACCCGTAAGATCCCCGTCACTCCGGGAAACGTGGTCATCGTCCCCGGCGGAAAACCGATCATCTTCTTCACCATCCTGGCCTTGGTGGATCCCGGCGACGAGGTCATCTACCCCAACCCCGGCTTCCCGATCTACGAATCCATGATCAACTTCGTCGGCGCCAAGGCCGTGCCGGTCCCTCTCCTGGAGGAAAACGACTTTTGTTTCGACCTGGACATCTTCCGACGGGTCATCAACCGGCGCACCAAACTGGTCATCATCAACTCCCCTCAGAACCCCACCGGGGGCGTCCTCTGCCGGGCCGACCTGGAGACCATCGCCGAACTGGTCCAGGAGAACGATTGCTACGTCCTCTCCGATGAGATCTACTCCCGCATCCTCTACGAGGGCGAATTCGTAAGCATCGCCTCCCTGCCCGGGATGCAGGAACGCACGATCATCCTGGACGGCTTTTCCAAGACCTACGCCATGACCGGATGGCGGATGGGCTACGGGGTGATGCCGGAGGCACTGGCGGCAGGGGTCGCCCGTCTGGTCACCAACAGCGTCTCCTGCACGGCCGCCTTTACCCAGCGGGCCGGCATCGCCGGCCTGACCGGGCCGCAGGATGCCGTGGAGCAAATGGTCGCCGAGTTCCGCCGGCGACGCGATGTGATCGTAGCCGGATTGAACGCCATCCCGGGGGTGCACTGCCGAACACCGGCCGGGGCTTTTTACGCCTTCCCCAATGTGAAGGCCTTCGGCCGGCCCTCGAAGGAGATCGCCGACTACCTCCTCCAGGAGGCCGGCGTGGCCGTCCTCTCCGGGACAGCCTTCGGGGAGTACGGCGAGGGCTATCTGCGCCTCTCCTACGCCAACTCTATCGCCAATATCCAAAAGGCGTTGGAACGAATGCGCGAAGCCCTGGGCCGGCTGTGAACATCAGGGCCAGGCCGGCGCGAAATAGATGCCCAGATAGGCCTGACCGGGACGTTCCGGGTGCTCCTCCAGACGCACCCGGAGTTCGAGTACTTCGTTGCCTCGCCGCACCGTAAGGGTCACCTCGTCCCCCGGGCGGTAGCGGGCGATCAGGTCGGCCAGGGAACGCCCCGGCGTGACGCGGTCACCGCCCACCGCCATAATGACATCCCCGGGCCGGAGGCCGGCCCTTTCGGCAGGCGTATTCGGCATCACCCGCTCCACCCGGGCCCCGAATCCTCCTGGGGGTAGTGTGGGGATTCCCTCCGGCAGAGGCCCCGGAGTTACCTCCGGGCACGGGGGACAAAAGGGCCACCTCCACGGAAAGGTGCGCACTTCGGGAGGCGGCGTCGGAACGGGGATTGCTTCTCCCGCCTCTACCTCGGCCGGCAACGATATGCCACGCCCCAGGACATAGCCGGCCACGCCGCCCAAAAGCGCGCCGAAAAGCAGCCCCAAAACCAGGCCGCCCAGCGCCACCAGCACGATAACAAGCCACCTGGTATGCGCCTGCTGCATCTTTTCTTCCCTCCACTGCCCGTAGGGCAGGCTTTCTTGCCTGCCCGGACGGCCTAGAAAGACCGTCCTGCACTTGTTTCCGAACTGGCTCTTATACCCCGCGCTTTCCCTCCCGCCACCGCCGGACCGTCGCCACGGCCGTCCCTAGAAGGAGGAGCACCCCACCCAGCCAGAGCAGGTTGATGCCGGGCTTTAGGCTGACCTGCACCACCAACGTGCCGAGCAGGTCTTCGGGGCGTTGCACCGTCAACCAGATGAGGCCCGGCCGGGAGAGCAGCAACCGAACGAAGCGGCTCGACACATCCATCCCGGCAAGCCGCACCGTTATGCCAGAAGGAAGCACCACTGGCGGCCCCTCGGCCCCTTCGGCCCCCACCACCCAGGTCGGGGTGACGACCGTGACACCCTCCGGCGAGGCCAGTTCGATCACGGCCCCGGCCACCGTCTGGGTGACCAGGTCATGCCGGAGCATCACCAGATCCACGAGGGTCACCGTATAAGCGCCCATCGCCAGCGGTTGCCCCTCGGAAAGTTCCAGGCTGAAGCCGGCCTCCTCGACCGAGACCACCGTGCCGTCGGGAAGGGAGGCCGGCTGGCCGCGCGCCGAGGTGCCCGCCAGGGCGTAGGTGGGGGTGATGGTCCGGCTGATCCCTGTCGCCTGCACCCCAAGCACCGCCTGGACGTAAGGCGGCGCACTCCGTACCTCCCGAAGGGTAAAGGTGCGGCCGGCCAATACAGTCTCCTGCCCCGGTTCTAAAACAGCCTCCTCCCCACTCCCAAGGAAGTAAGCATGGGCAGCGATGTAGAGGTCATGGGTGAGATACCGCCGCACATACGGCCATGTGCCCAGGGTGCCATCCTGGGGATTCCACTCCAGTTCCTCCAGAGCGGCCAGGAATTGCTCCGAACCGTGCTCGACCTGGATATAGTACACCGGGCGGGCCGGGCTTCCCTGCTCCTGGGAAAAAGCATCCCCGCTCTCCTGCCGCTGGATGAAGGTGAAGCGATACCCCAGCGCCTCCTGCGCCTGATTCGCCGGCAAAAAGAGGGAGGAATTTCCCCGGACATCCCGATAGTCTACGCTGTAGACCGAGGAGGCCACAATGCCCACCACCGCCATGCCCAGCCCGACGTGGGCCAGATACCCACCCAAATGGAGCGGGCCCCGGCGAACGGTACGCACCACCATGACTCCGTTCGATCCCAGCGCCAGAGCCGCCAGGAAGATTAAGAGGAGAGAATCGGGCCGGCCGACTCCCAGAAGATAGGCCGCAGCCGTCGCCCCCCCGGCCAGGACAACGGGAACAAGGAGCAACCGGAACAGCCGCCCCAGGACACTCTCCCGCCAACCCAGAAGCGGGCATAGCCCGAGCACCAGGAGCAATCCGGCCAGGACCGGCCCGGTCGTCTGGGGATAGAAAGCCGTGTCCACCTGGGTCAGTCGCCCCCCCAGTTGGGAAAACACCGGCAGCAGAGTGCCGGCCAGGATGGGCGCGGCGATGAGGACCAGAAGCAAAAGGGTCAGGAGAAAGGTAAAATCGCGGGAGAACCAGGAGGCCAGGCTCGTTCCGACCGTGCCGGCCGTTCCCTCTTCAGAAGGCGGGGCATCCCCATCCCTCCGCTGTCCGGCGAAGACGGGGCCGGGCGGAAGGTCGCTCCAGCGCGAGGCCAGAAGGACGGAGCCGGCCACCGCCACAAGTATCATCAGCCCCAGCATCCACGGGGTCAGCGTGCTGGGAGCAAAGGAATGCACCGAGGCCTCGCCCAGGACGCCGCTACGGGTCAGGAAGGTGGCCAGGAGCACCAGGAGGTAGGTCAGCAGGGCCAGGATAAAGTTGCCGTGGCGCAACCGCCGGCGCCGGCGCTGGATGAGGAGGCCGTGAAGGAGGGCCGTTCCGGTGAGCCAGGGAAGAAGGGAACTGTTCTCCACCGGGTCCCACCCCCAGTAGCCGCCCCATCCCAGCGTCTCATAGGCCCAGAAAGCCCCCAGGAGGATGCCCATCCCCAGGAAGAACCAACCCAGGAGACCCCAGGACAGGGCCGGCGACACCCATTCCTCGTAATCGCGCCGCCAGAGGCCGGCCAGGGCATAGGCGAAGGGGACGGCCAGGCCGGCATAGCCCAGGAAGAGCACCGGGGGGTGGGCTACCATCCAGGGATTTTGCAGAACCGGCTTCATCCCCTGCCCGTCCAGAACCGCCCCCGCCGACGGAAGGAGCGCAGCCGTCGGGGTAAAGGGGCTGTTCACCAGGAGAAAGACGGACAGGCCGGCCTGGATGAGGAGCAGAAAAAAGAGCACATACGGCTCAAACTGGCGAGCCCGGCGAATCTGGAGGACGGTCAGGCCGGCGGTGAGGAGAAGCCAGAGAAGGAGACTTCCCTCCTGGCCGGCCCAGAAAGCGGAAAGGCGGTAGAAAAAGGCCAGGTCGCGGGAGGTGTTCAGGTAAACATAGGCCACGTCATAGCGCTGGGCCAGAATGAGCGCCAGCAGGAGGATCGAGGCGCCGCCCACCAGGGCCAGGGCAAGGAAAGCCAGGAGCCGGGCCCAACGCAGGCCACGGCGGTCGCCCCGAATGACCTGCCAGGAGGCCCCCATGCCCCCCAGGGCCGAAAGGAGGGCCCCGACCAGGAAAAGCGGTCCCACCGTCATGGGGACATCTCCCCGCCCTGTTCCTGGTACTTGGAAGGGCACTTGACCAGAATCTGGTCGGCCCGGAAGATCCCGGCCTCGGCTTCGTAGCGGCCGATGACGACAAAACCGGTGGCCTGTTCAAAGTTGGCCGGCTTGGCCTGGCCGTAGACCACAATCATCTCGTCGCCTTTCTCGTCCACCAGGACGAAGCGGAAGCGGCCCTCTGCATCATAGCCCAGCGTCTCCTTGAGAAAACCGTGCACCTGCACGGTGCGGCCGGAGGTACGTGCCTCGGCGATGGAGACGTAAGGGGTCAGGGTGTTGACAAAGGCCAGCGCCCCCAGCACGATCGCCGCCAGCACCACCACGCCTCCGATAATATAAACGGGCTTCATCCATCCACCTCCAAAACCACGCTTTCCACAAATTACTGAAAAGACGGTGAAAATGCCATCGGCCTGGTGATATTTTAGCACCGAAACCCCGGCTGTCAAACCCGCCATTTCCTCGTTTGACAACTCCGGCCGGCCGTCATATAATTTGCATCGTGAAATATCAGAGGTAAGAAGAATCTGCCCATCGGCAAGGAGGTTCGAAGTGGAAAGGTTCTGGCTGGTATGGCTCGTCCTGGCCGTCATCCTGATCGCTTTGATCGTCCTGCGGAGCGTAACCAGGAAGCGCTACTGGAATTTCCTCATCGCCCTGGTCGTCCTGGTGGGCGTGGCCCTCGGCGGCTACCGCCTCTGGGTGAACCGTCCCCAGCCTGACCCTCTGGCCGGCGGTGTGGTCTATACGGTGCAGCGCGGGGAGGTCCTGGAGGTCGTCGAGGCCACCGGCAACCTGATGCCGGCCCGGCAGGCCACCCTCTCTTTCTCCATCGCCGGCCGGCTGGAGGAGATTGCCGTCTCCACCGGAGAGCGGGTGCGGGCCGGCCAGGTACTGGCCGTGCTGGAGAAAAAGGACCTGGAACTGCAACTGGCCCAGGCCCAGGCCGGCGTGGAGGTGGCCGAAGCCAATCTGCAAAAACTCCTGGCCGGGGCCCGGGAAGAAGATATCGCCGCCGCCCAGAGTGCCCTGAACCAGGCCCTGGCCGCCCAGCAGGAAAGCCGGGTCACCCTCTCTGCGGCCACCGAGCAGGCCCGCCTGAGTTGGATCCAGGCCGCCAATGCCCTCCGCGACGCCCAGGCCGCCTACTCCCAGATTTACTGGGATAACCGCGAACTGGAGCAGCGCCTGGAAAAATACAAGCAGGAACTTCCGGAGGAGAACCGGCAGGCCGAGGAACGGGCCTGGCGGGCCGTTCAGAACGCCGAGGCGGCTATGGAGCAGGCCCGCCTGGCCTATGAAGCGGCCAAACAGCGGGAAGAAAGTTCCTCCCGCACCACCCAGGCGCAGGTGGCCTCGGCCCGGGCCAACCTGGAACGGCTGCTCAACGGAGCAACCGCCCAGGAACTGGCCGCGGCCCGGGCCTCGGTCGAACAGGCCCGCGCCTCCTTAAATCTGGCCCAGGCCCAACTGGAAAAGGCCACCCTGCAGGCCCCCTTCGACGGCGTGGTCACCACGGTCCTGGTCAATCCCTACGACCAGGTCTCCTCCCTCACCCCCATCCTGATCCTGGCCGACCTTTCCTCTTACCGGGTAGATGTGGAAGTGGACGAGGTGGACATCGGCAGGATTCGGGTGGGGCAAGAGGCCCGCATCTCGCTCGATGCCCTCCCGGGCGTGGAACTGCCGGGCCGGGTGGAGGAGGTCGCCCTTTCCCCCACCACCGCCCAGGGGGTCATCACCTACCGCGTGCGCCTGCGTCTGACCGACCTGGGAGAAGCCCAAGTGCGTCCCGGCCTGACGGTCAACGCCCGCATCATCACCGGCCGGGCCGGCAACGTCCTGATCGTGCCGCGCCGGGCGGTGCGGCTGGGTCAGGATGGACAGCCCTATGTGGAAAAGGTGCTTCCGGGGAAAGAACTGAAACGTGTTCCCGTCCAGTTGGGAATGGAAGGTGCGGAAGTGGTCGAGGTGGTCTCGGGTCTGGAAGAAGGGGAAACCATTTTCGTCCGTGGGGTGGTTCAGCAGGACCAGTTGCAGGAGATCCTCCGGAACGCCTCCTCAGGCCAGCCCATGCGGGTGCGCCCCTAGGAGGGAAGCGGTGGACGATCACCCGGTCATCCAACTGGAAGGCATCACCAAGGTCTACCGTATGGGCGAGGTGCGGGTACACGCCCTGCGGGGCGTCAGCCTCCGAATTGCCCGAGGGGAACTTCTGGCCATTATGGGGCCCTCCGGCTCGGGAAAATCCACGCTGATGAATATCATGGGCTGCCTGGACGTGCCCACCTCCGGCACCTACCTTCTCGAGGGCCAGCGGGTGGATACCCTGTCCGACAACGAACTGGCCGAAGTGCGCAACCGTAAGATCGGCTTTGTCTTCCAGACTTTTAACCTGCTGCCGCGGACGACGGCCCTGCGGAATGTCGAACTGCCGCTTATCTACAGCGGCGTAGGGGCCGGCCGGCGGCGGAAACGGGCCGTCGCCGCCCTGGAAGCGGTCGGTCTGGGAGACCGCCTGCATCACCATCCCAGCGAACTCTCCGGCGGCGAGCAGCAGCGTGTGGCCATCGCTCGCGCTCTGGTGACCGATCCGGCCATCATCCTGGCCGACGAGCCCACCGGAAACCTCGACAGCGCCTCCGGCGAGGAGATTATGGCCATCTTCCAGCGCCTGAACCGGGAGCGGGGCATCACCATCGTCTTTGTCACCCACGATCGCACCATCGCCGAGCATACCCGCCGCATCCTTCACCTCCACGATGGGCGGCTCATCCGAGAGGAAGTGGTGCCCCAGCCTCGGCAGGCCCGTTCGGTGGTACGGAGGGAAGAGGAATGAACCTCTGGGAAAGTTTGCGCATCGCTCTGCGGGCGCTTGGGGCGAATAAACTGCGTTCCATCCTGACCATGCTGGGCATCATCATCGGCGTGGCCGCCGTGATCGCCCTCCTTTCGCTGGGGCAGGGCGTGCAGGCCACGGTGGAGCAACAGATTCAGGGCATCGGCTCCAACCTGCTCATCGCTTTTTCCGGCACCTTCGGCGGCGAGCAGCAGCGCGTCCTGCCGCTGACCTACCGCGATGCCCTGGCCCTGAACGATCCGGGCCGCGCCCCCAGCGTGGTTGCGGTGGCCCCCACCATCCAGCGCACCGCCACCGTCGTCTTCGGAAAAAGTGAAGGGCAGGCCACCATCTTGGGGGTAACCCCGGAGTACGCCTATGTCCGCAACGCCCATGTGGTGGAGGGACGCTTCATCGAACCGGAGGACCTGACCACCTTCAGCCGGGTCTGCGTCCTGGGGCAGGAAGTCGTGCGCACCCTCTTCGGGGAACGCTATCCCATCGGCCAGACGGTCAAGGTGCGGGATGTGCCCTGCCGCGTGGTCGGCGTGATGGAACCCAAGGGAGCCAGCGGCTTCGGCCCCTCCCAGGATAATTATGTCTATGTACCGCTCACCACGGCGGCGGCGCGTATCTTCGGGTTACGCACGGCCAGTGGGGATTTCCCCGTCTCTCTCATCTACATTTCCGCCCTGGACAAGGAAAGTGTGGAGACGGCCATCGAAGAAGTGACCTTGATTTTGCGTGAACGCCACAAACTGACCTATCAGGACAACGACTTTTCCCTCATCACCCAGGAGGATGTGATTCAAGTGGCCGGTTCCATCATCGGCATCCTGACCATCTTCCTGGGGGCGATTGCCGGCATCTCGCTTCTGGTCGGCGGCATCGGCATCATGAACATCATGCTGGTTTCGGTGACCGAGCGGACGCGGGAGATCGGCATCCGCAAGGCGGTGGGGGCCAAGCGGCGGGACATCCTCTGGCAGTTCCTCATCGAGGCGATGGTGCTGAGTGTGCTGGGAGGGGCGGTGGGAATCGTTCTGGGCCTATTCGGGGCCGGCCTGGTTTCGCGCATCGAGCCCCAGATTCAGGCCGTGCTGACCCCGGAGATCGTCCTCCTTGCCACCGGCTTCTCGGCGATGGTCGGGCTTTTCTTCGGCATCTACCCGGCCATGCGGGCCGCCTCGCTCCACCCGATCGAGGCGCTGCGGTACGAATAGGGCGCGCCCAAAAGTTGTGCTATAATACCGTCCGGCAACGAGGCCCGATGTTCAGGCAAGGAGGCTATCATGGACCAACACCGCATCGTTCGCCACCCGATCCTTCCGGTCGAGGAACGGGAACGGGTGGCCTTTTTCTGGCAGGGGCGCGAACTCCTGGCCCGGCAGGGCGAGACGATCGCTTCCGCCCTCTTTGCCAACGGGGTGCGCATCTTCGGCCATCACCCCAGGGACGGCGCTCCCCAGGGGATCTTCTGCGCCAACGGCCAGTGTGCCCAGTGCCTGGTCCTGGCCGACGGCCAGCCCGTCAAGTCATGCATGGAGCCGGTCCGTCCCGGAATGCGGGTGGAACCGGTGGAGGGTTTGCCGGAACTGCCCCGGGTGACGCGGGTGCCGGCCATGAGCGCCATCGAGGAAATCTCCGTCCCGGCGCTGGTGATCGGGGGCGGGCCGGCCGGCCTTTCCGCCGCCATCGAACTGGGTCGGCGCGGCATCGAAACGATCCTGGTGGACGACAAGCACCGCCTGGGCGGGAAACTCGTCCTCCAGACCCATCGTTTCTTCGGCTCCACCGAAGCCGTCTACGCCGGCACGCGGGGCATCGATATCGCCGCCCGCCTGGAAAGTGAGGTGCGCGCCCTGGACTGCGTGCACATCTGGCTGCGAAGCACGGCCCTGGCCGTCTTTTCCGATCACAAGGTCGGCATCCTGCGCGAGGGCCGGCGCTATGTCCTGGTCCGCCCCCAGGTGCTCCTCTGCGCCTCCGGGGCCCGGGAGAGATCGCTGGCCTTCCGGGGCAATACCCTGCCGGGGGTCTATGGGGCCGGAGCCTTCCAGACCCTGGTCAACCGCGACCTGGTGCGGCCGGCCGAACGCCTCTTTATCGTCGGCGGGGGAAACGTGGGGTTGATCGCCGGCTACCACGCCCTGCAGGCCGGCATCCAGGTGGTCGGGTTGGCCGAGATTCTGCCCGAATGCGGGGGTTACAAGGTGCACAAGGACAAACTCCTCCGCCTGGGTGTCCCCATCTACACTTCCCACACCATCCTGAGCGCCAACGGCCAGGAGGCGGTCGAATCGGTCACCATCGCCCGGGTGGACGAGCACTTCCGGCCGGTTCCCGGAAGCGAACGCACCTTGGCCTGCGATACGGTGCTCATCGCCGTGGGGCTGGATCCGGTGAACGAGTTCTACCTCAAGGCCCGGGAGTTCGGCCTGCCGGCCTTTGCCGCCGGAGATGCCGAGGAGATCGCCGAGGCCTCGGCCGCCATCTTCTCCGGAAGGATACGCGGGCTCGAGATGGCCCGCTTCCTGGGCCGAACGGAGGAGGAGGTGCCGGCCACCTGGGTACAGATGGCCGAGGTGCTCAAGTCCAAACCCGGAAAAGTTTCCCCGGAGGACGTCCCCCAGGCCGAAACCGGCGTCTTTCCCGTCCTCCACTGCCTCCAGGAAATCCCTTGCGACCCCTGCGTAACGGCCTGCCCGCGCCATTTGATTCGCATCGAGGGCGACATCCGCCGTACCCCCACCTTCGTGGTCGAGGGCCCGGACAAGGGCTGCACCGGCTGTGAACGCTGCGTCATGGTCTGTCCCGGCCTGGCCATCACCCTGGTGGATTACCGCCAGGATGCGGAATACCCCACGGTGACGCTGCCCTACGAATTCCTGCGGGAGACCATCGAGGTGGGGGACCGGGTGACCGTGCTGGATACCGGGGGCCACGTCCTGGGCGAGGTGGAGGTGGTCGGCGTAAAGGCACGCCGGGCCAACGACCGCACCATCGCCGTCCAGGTGCGGGCCCCCCGGGCGTATGCCCGGCGCATCGCCGGCCTGCGGGTACAACGGGAGGAGGTGGGCCGGCCGCTTCCGCAGGTCATTGAGCGCACCGACGACGACGTGGTGATCTGCCGCTGCGAACGGGTGACGGCCGGCGAGATCCGCGCCCTCATCCGCCAGGGCATGCGCGACATCAGCGAGATCAAGGCAGTCACGCGGGCCGGCATGGGAGCCTGCGGGGCCAAGACCTGTACCCCGCTCATCCACCGCCTCTTCCGCGAGGAGGGCATCCCCGAGGCCGAGGTCGTGGACCAGCCCAAACGTCCCCTCTTTATCGAAGTTCCGCTGGGCATCTTTGCCGGTATCGAGGAGGAAGGCGATGCCCAAAACCTATGACGTGATCATCATCGGCGCGGGAAGCGTTGGGACACCGGCCGCCTTCTACCTTGCCCAGGCCGGGCTGCGTACCCTGGTTCTGGACCGGTTGCCCAGCGTCGGGCAGGGTTCTAACAAGGCGGCCATCGGCGGCATCCGGGCCACCCACTCCGACCCGGCCAAGATACGCCTCTGTCTGCGCTCCATTGAAATTATCTCCACCTGGAAAGAGCGGTACGGAGATGAGATCGAGTGGTACAAGGGGGGATACTCCTTTGTCGCCTACCGCGAACGGGAGGAAAAAATCCTCAAGGAACTCCTTTCCATCCAGCAGGCCTATGGGCTAAACATCCGCTGGCTGGATAAGGAGGACCTGCTGGAGGTCATCCCCGACCTCAACCCGGAGGGCCTGATCGGGGGCACCTTTTCTCCGGACGACGGGCACGCCTCGCCGCTTCTGGCGATCCACGCCTTTTACCGGCACGCCCGGGAAAGAGGAGCCGAGTTCCACTTTTCCGAAAATGTCGGCGGGCTGCTCATCCGGGGCGGACGGGTGTGTGGGGTGAGAACCGATCGAGGCGAGTACGGGGCCGAGGTCGTCATCAACGCGGCCGGCGCCTGGGCGGCGGAGGTGGCGGGATGGGCCGGCCTGGAGATCCCGGTGCGACCCGACTCCCACGAGGCCGCCGTCACCGAGCCGGTGGCCCGTTTCCTGAACCCGATGGTGGTGGACATCCGGCCCGTCCCCGGCTCGGCCAACTATTACTTCTACCAGCACTACACCGGCCAGGTGCTCTTCTGCATCACCCCCAGCCCGAGCATCTGGGGAACGGATACCCGCGAGACGAGCGACTTCCTGCCGATGGTAGCCCGCCGGATGGTGGAGGTGATGCCCCGCCTGAAGAATATCCGCGTGCGACGCACCTGGCGCGGCCTCTACCCTATGACCCCCGACGGTTTCCCCATCGTGGGCTGGGCGCGGGAGGTAGAAGGTTTTCTCCTGGCCGTGGGGATGTGCGGGCAGGGCTTTATGCTGGGGCCGGGCCTGGGGGAACTTTTGGCCCGGATGGTCCAGGGCCGGCCGGAGGAGGAAGACCGCCTGGTCCTGGAGTACCTTTCGCCGTACCGGGAGTTTGCCGGGCAGGAAAGGTTAAAATAGCGGTGAGAACCCTCGAGGCGATCGGATAGAGGTCGCAGAAAGGATCCATCCGGCAGGCCCCACGCCGTAGCGGCAGTTTGCGGGGCGGTTGCCGGAAAAGTCCCCGGCCCTCGGGGCTTTATGCTCCGCCCAGGTACGATTTGCGCACCATCTCGTTCTCCTGGAGGTTCGCCGCCGTGTCGTAGAGGACGATCTGGCCGGTCTGGAGGACGTACCCCCGGTGGGCTACCGAGAGGGCCATCAGGGCGTTCTGTTCCACCAGAAGGATGGTCGTCCCCGCCTGGTTGATCTCCTGAATCGTCTCAAAGATGCGTTCCACCAGGATGGGTGCCAGCCCCATCGAAGGCTCGTCGAGAAGGAGGATACGCGGGCGGGCCATCAGTGCCCGGCCGATGGCCAGCATCTGCTGCTCCCCCCCGGAGAGGGTGCCACCGACCTGCCGGCGGCGGTCCTTGAGTTGGGGGAAGAGGGCAAAGATGCGCTCGATATCCTGAGCGATGCCGTTCCGGTCGGTACGGGCATAGGCGCCCATCTCCAGGTTCTCCAGCACGGTGAGACGGGAGAAAATCCGCCGGCCTTCCGGCACCTGGGCTACGCCCCGGCGTACAATCTCGTGGGCCGGCAGGCCGTGGATCGGCCGGCCCTCCAGGAAAATCTCCCCCCGGGCCGGCTGAAGTATGCCACAAATGGTGTTCAAGGTGGTCGTCTTCCCGGCCCCGTTCGCTCCGATGAGCGTGACGATCTCCCCTTCCTCTACCTCCAGAGAGATGCCCTGCAAGGCATGGATGTGGCCATAGTAGGTATGAACGTCGCGCACTTCCAGGAGCGCCATCAGGCCACCCTCCTTTTTCCCAGGTAAGCCTCGATCACCCGAGGGTTATTTTGAATCTCCTCCGGGGTGCCCTCGGCGATCTTGACCCCATAGTCCAGCACCGTTACCCGGTCGGAGATGCCCATCACCACCTTCATCCGGTGCTCGATGAGGAAGATGGTCAGGCCCTGCTCCCGGCGCAGTCGCCGGATGAGGTCCATCATCTCCTCCACTTCGCGGGGGTTCATCCCGGCCGTCGGCTCGTCCAGGAGAAGGAGGCGTGGCCGGCCGGCCAGGGCGCGGGCGATCTCCAGCCGGCGCTGGGCCCCGTAGGGCAGGTTCTGGGCCAGTTCCTCCTCCTGGCCACGCAGCCCGACGAAATCCAGCAGCCGCAGCGCCTCCTCCCGAGCCCGCTCTTCCTCGGCCGCCAGATCGGGCGTCCCCAGAAGGAGATGGCCGGCTTCTCGAAGGGCCCGGCTCAAATCCTCCAGGAAGACGGCCAAGCCTTTTTGCCAGCCGGAGGAATTCCCGGACCGAAGGCGTTCGGCGGCGCGTTCCAACGCCTTCCCGGATGGCGTCCCCAGGACGATGCCCAGGAAGTTGGCCTTGAGAAGGTGGTGCTGGCCCACCAGGACGTTTTCGAGCACCGTCATCTTGGGAAAGAGGCGGATGTTCTGGTAGGTGCGGGCGATGCCCAGCCGGGCAATGCGGTCGGGGGAAAGCCCCACCAGAGGGACACCGCGAAAGACGATCTCCCCCTCCTCCGGCCGGTAGAAACCGGTGACACAGTTGAAGAAGGTGGTCTTGCCGGCCCCGTTGGGGCCGATCAGACTGACGATGGCTCCTTCTTCGATGTCAAAGTCGAAGCGGTTGACGGCCACCAGGCCGCCGAAACGCTTGGTTACCCCTCGGGCATTCAGCAAGGCCATCGCGTGCTCCTCGTCATCCTGTCTGTACGGCCGGCCCTTCGCCGCCGGTCGCCTCCGTCCCCGGACGGAAGCGACGACGGGCCGGCCAGAACCCTTCCGGCCGGGCCAGCATCATAAAGACCAGCAGGGCTCCGTAAAAGAGCAACCGGTATTCGGCAAACTCCTGCAATACCTCAGGTAGCCCGACCAGGATAAGCGCGCCGACCACCACCCCGGGGATGCTGCCCATCCCTCCCACGATGATCAGGCAGAGGACGTTGATCGAAATGAGCAGGCTGAAACTGTTGGGAAAGATCGAGGAGAGTTTGCTGGCAAAGATGGCCCCGGCCATCCCGGAGAAGGCGGCCCCCACGGCAAAGGCCAGGAGTTTGTAGGAAACCAGATGAATCCCCATCGCTTCGGCCACATCCTCGTCTTCGCGCATGGCCATCCAGGCCCGCCCGATCCGCGAGGGGGCCAGCCGCAGGGAGATGTAGATGACCAGAAGGACGCTGAGGAAAATAAGGTAATAGAGTTCCTGGGAACCGATCAGCGGTTTCCCCATCAGCACCGGCTTGGGAATATCGAGGATTCCCTGTGCCCCGCCGATGTACGGCTTGAGGAGATCGGAGTTGGCCAGTTTCTGGATGATTTCCCCAAAGCCCAGCGTGACGATGGCCAGGTAGTCGCCGCGCATGCGCAGCACCGGAATACCCAGAAGGATGCCGGCCAGGGCAGCCAGCAGGATGGCTACCGGCCAGGCTGCCCAGAACGACCAGCCGATTACTCCCCGCACCGAGAATTCCTGGGCCAGACGGGAGGTCAGGAAGCCGGCCGTATAGGCACCGATGGCAAAAAAGGCCACGTACCCCAGGTCGAGCAGGCCGGCGAAGCCGACCACGATGTTCAGCCCCAAGCCCATCAGGACATAGAGGCCGATGTTGTCCAGGACATCGCTCCAGCGAATTCCCAGCAGAAGGGGCAGGATCAGGAGGACGTTCACCAGAAGGAAGGTATTGGCCACCTGGCTGCTGCGCGGCCGCTGGAAGCGCTCCTGGACCTGCCGACGCCAGGGATCGCTCAGGGCT
Source organism: Chloroflexia bacterium (assembly GCA_034433695.1). Lineage (GTDB taxonomy): Bacteria > Chloroflexota > Chloroflexia > DTKN01 > DTKN01 > JASFBA01. The sequence goes on along the minus strand of DAOUAK010000008.1, from coordinate 10,522 downwards.
AGCAGAAGTCCCCAGACAAGGGCGCTGCCTCCCCAGAGGGCCAGGCGGACAATCAGGGATACCGAGGCCACCTCAGGCCGCCAGATGAGAACGAGCCGCTCCAGGAAGACCAGGGCAATGTAGAGGGCCGCCCATCCTTCCAGGGAAAGCCCGATCAGCCGGCCCAGCGGAGTGCTCAGCCAGCGCCGAGCATGGGGACGCAGGTAGACCCAGCCGGCACCGATTCCCAGGAGAATCAGCACGCCCCAGGGCGAAAGGCCCTTCCCGGCAAAGAGAAAGCCCTGCTGGGCGCGGGGAAGGCCCTGGTTCACCAGGAGGTCCTGGAACAGTTCGCGGAGCAGAGAGACCAGGAAGAGCAGGCCCACCCCTGCACCGGCCATGCGCCGGAAGAGCGCCGGCAGGTCATCCAGGGTCGCCCCCAGGCCTCCCACCACAGCCCCTCCGACGATCAGGACAGGGATGACCAGTTCGAGGGCCAGTCCCAGGGTCAAGAGTTCGACCAGCGTCGGAGTGGCGTAGACGAAGATGTCGCGCATGTTCACCTGGCCGACCAGGATCGCCAGGAGGGCCAACAGGAGACCCACCCCGCCTCCCGAAAAGGCTCCGGCCAGAAGGGGAGGAATCGGGCGGTCGGTTTCTTTTCGCACCGTGGCCGAGGCCTGCCGGCCGGCAAAAAAAGCCAGGAGCATGAGAAGGGCGGTGCCCATCGAAAGGGCATTGCCGATGACCTCGCGTTTGGAGAAAATTTCCAACAGCCCGGACAGGGCCAGGAAGACGGCTACCCCGCCGAGCACCAGGCCGTGTCGCAGCCCTCGTCGCGTCGGCCCGAGTTCCTGTCGAACCGCTTGCCAGGCTTCCCAGAGGCGATCGAGAGGTTGTACCCGTTCCTGCACGGTGGCACCCCCTTTCCGCGCTCAGGCCTTTTTCCGGGCCAGGACCTCGCCCAGGAGACCGGTGGGCCGGAAGATAAGCACCAGAACGAGCATGGTAAAGGCGATGACGTCCTTCAGTTGGGTCGGGCTAGGGATGCCCCAGCCGCTGAAGAAGAGGGTGGGGCCGAGCGATTCGAAAATCCCCAGGAAAAAGCCGCCGAACATGGCCCCGGGGATATTCCCGATACCGCCCAGCACGGCGCAGGTAAAGGCCTTGATACCGGGAATAAAGCCCACCGTATGGGTAATCTGCTTGAACATCAGGGCATAGAGCACGCCGGCCGCCCCGGCCAGCGCCCCACCGATGGCGAAGGTGGTGGAAATGGTGCGGTTCACATCAATGCCCATCAGGGCCGCCACATCTTTGTCCTCGGCCACCGCCCGGATGGCCTTGCCGGTCTTGGCGTAGCGGATAAAGAGGTACAGACCGGTCATCATCGCCACCGCCGCCACGATGATTACGACGTAAAGGAGGCGAATCTGCAGGGTGTCAATAGACCAAGAAGTTTCGTCCAGGAGTTTGACATCCGGATAGACCTTGAAGTCGGCCCCGAAGAGGCTGCGGAAGGCATACTGGAGAAAGAACGAAGCCCCAATGGCGGTGATGAGCGGCACCAGACGGGGAGCCTTGCGGAGGGGCCGGTAGGCCACCCGTTCCAGCGTTACGGCCAGGACGGTAGAGACGAGCATGGCCACCAGCAGGGTCAGAAGCAGACAGAGGACGGGCTGTCGGTCCAGGAGGCCGCTTTTGGCCATCGGGGTGATCACAAAGTAGGCGATATAGGGCCCGCTCATAAAAACTTCGCTATGGGCAAAGTTGATCATAAAAAGGACGCCGTAAACCATGGTATAGCCCAGGGCGATCAAGGCATAGATGGCCCCCTGCGCCAGGCCGAAGATTAGGAAAGAACCCCAGGTCGAGAGGGAATATATCCCGCTCCGCAGGGTGGAGACGGTTCCCACCAGGACAAAGACCAGGATGGCCACCCCGATGCCCCAGACGATCAGCGTGGTCGGCTCGATACGAAAGCGCCAGCGTTGCCACATCGCCTCGATTCCTCCAGGATATGGACAGGGATGGGGCAGAGGGATACTGCCTGGACCTTCTGCCCCATCCCCGTACATCCGGTTCCGCTCTTCGCCCGTAGGCCCCTGCCTGTAGGCGAATTACGGCTGGACGAACTCGCCGTTCCTGACCACGAAAAAGGAGACCGTGCCGGTGCCGCAGTCGCCGTACTCGTTGCAGGAGATCGTCCCGGTCAGCCCGCTCAGGCCCTTTGTGCCGCGGATGGCATCGGAGAGGGCCTTGCGGCCGATGACCAGGTTGCCCTGGGCATCGGTCTTGGCCACCTTCTCGATGGCGCTGACGATCAGCATATAAGCGTCATAGGTGTGGGCATGGAAGGGAGCCGGCGGCTTCTCTCCGTACTTGGCCTCGTACTTCTTCAGGAAATCGGCCATGCCGGCCCCGGCCTCGGCGGGGTTGGCCACCGTGGCATAAGCCCCCTCGGCAGCGGCGCCGGCCGCCTCCACAAAGGCCGGCCCGTAGGTGCCGTCGCAGCCGAAGAAGACGGCCTTATCCAGCCCGACATCGAAGCGCTGCTTGGCAATGTAGGCCCCCTCGGCCACAAAGCCGCCAAAGTAGATGAGTTCCGGCGGCCCGCCCGGAGCGGACTTGATGCGGGTCAGCACCGGGCGCATATCGGTATCGCCCACGTTGACGGCCTCTCGGGCAATGACCTGCCCGCCCAGCGCCTCAAAGTTCTTGGCGAACTCGGTGACCAGTTGCTCGCCGTAAGGGCTGCCGTCGTGGATGGTAGCCACCTTGGTCAGGCCCAACGTGTTCTTGGCGTACTTGGCCGCCTCGGCCGCCTGGATGACGTCGTTCCAGCAGACGCGGTTGAAACTCTTCTTGGCCGTGCCCGGGGCGGTGAGGGAAGGGGCTGTGCAGGAGGGCGAAACCATCGTGTAGCCGTGCTGCTCGAAGATGGCCGCAGCCGGCGTGCAGGCCGAGGAGCACATCATGCCGATGACGGCCACGATGGTCGGGTCGGCGACGAAGCGGTTGGCCACGGTCTGCCCGCCCTCGGCGTTGCACATGTCGTCGCCCACCACCAGTTCGATCTTGTGGCCCAGGACCTCGGGCTTGTCGGCGTTGGCCAGTTCGGCCCCGCGCTTCTCATCAATGCCCAGGATGTCGATGCCGGCGCCGGTGAGGCCGGCCGAAAAGCCGATGCGGATCGGCTCACCGGGGGCAACCTTGACCACGCCCCACTCATCCGTGATTTCGGCCGGAGCGGCCGGACCACAGGCCAGCAACAGGACGGCGAGGGTCAGGAAAAGCAGTACCGCGCTCATCGTCCGTAGCGCTTTCATCTTCCTCCTCCTTGCGTATCCTTACGGCTTCCGCTCCCCTGCCTCTCTGCGACCTTCCGGAGGGCCATTCCGGAGGTCCCGGCAAAAAACCGTCGGTCAGAGGGGCGGAAATCGGGCCGACACACCTTGGGCCGTATCACCCCCTTTCTAGGGTTGTCCGGCCGGGCCTCATCGCCACAGTTCCGTGGTCCCCTTTGACCAACGGGCATTACCCGATGCAGGCATCCTAGGTGAAATTTTAGCACACCGGGGCGCTTTTGTCAACGGCAAAGAAAGGTGGTATAATAGCAAAAACTACCGAGGCTATGGGCAAAACAGCAAGAAGCGCCTTCTTATCCCGAAAGGAGGTCAAGATGAACGACCGCAAACGGTTCTGGCAGCGGTTTGCCTCCTTACTTTTTATCCTGTTCCTTATCGCCCTGTCTGCTCCGCCGTGGGCCTACTCCGGCGGAGAAATCGTGCTCAAGGTCAAGGAAACGGCCCAGGTCGGGGAATCGGTCACCTTCGAGGTGGTCCTGACCACCCCCGGTGAGGTGCGCTGGGATTTCGGCGACGGCACGACGGCAACGGGCCTCCTGGTCAGCCACGTCTACACCGCCGCCGGCGAGTACCGGGTCGTGGTCACCGTCTCCTACCCGACCACGCCTCCTACGGGGGATCGAAAAGAGTTCCGCATCCGGGTGATGACCACGGGGAATCTGCCGCCCCGGGCGGTGGCTGCGGCCTCGCCCCGCCAGACCATCGCCGGCCAGCCCATCGCCTTCGATGCCAGCGCCTCCACCGACCCGGATGGCCAAATCAGCCGTTACCTCTGGAACTTTGGCGACGGCACCGTCTCCCCGGGGGTGCAGGTCGAGCATACCTATGCCCAGGCCGGCGTCTACCCCGTCCTCCTGACCGTGACCGACAACGGCGAAATGGACGCTACAGCCACCGTGGTGGTCACCGTCACGGCGGTGCCCGCCGAACTCCTGCCGGGTGTGAAGCGCATCCTGCCGGCGCCGGCCGGAGCGCCCCCGGTCGCCTGGGACTCGCTGGTCCTTATGGATATGGGCGTGTACGACTATGAGCCGGAGCGCTTCCCCTATCTGGAGTATAAAACGCCGGCCCTCACCCCGCCCTTCCGGGGAGCAGCCGTGGTCCACGTCCCCTGGCTCCTGGTGGACCCGACCGAGTTCGAGTACCTGACCGGCCCGGAGGTGGGGCTGCTGGAACGAGTCACCGTGCGGAGTACCCACCTTCTGCCACGGGCCCATACCACCTGGGGACTGGTAACCCTGGCGATCAACGGATTTGTGGTCGAAATGCCGGTGGCCATCACCCTACGCGGCCCGGAAAAGGATATCTCCAGGGAGGTCTGGGGGTTGTACGAAGAAATCCTGGCCTACTTGACGGAGCAGGGGGAACGCGGGGTCATGGCCTATTCTCCTCGCTACCCCAACGGTGCCGACGTGGCCCTGGGACTGATCACCGAGTATATCCTGACCGGCGGCTACGACGGCAAGATGTCCCGCACCGAGTTCGTGACCAAGGTGGCAGAGATGCTTATGGACCGGGATGAAAACGGCGACGGCATTGCCGGCTTCACCGATAGCGACCGCGCCCTGGGCGTCAAGGTCGGCAAATGAAAGGAGGCAACGATGCGGAGAGCGATCGGGTTGGTTCTGGTCGTCCTGCTGGTCAGCGGGCTGGTGGCCTGTGGAGGCGCACCCCAGAAAAGTCTGGGGGCCAAGGAGACGGCCGAGGCTTTTCTGAAGGCGATGGAGGAGCGGGATTGGGCCACGGCATATTCCTTCCTTAGCCCCGATTCGCAGGCCACGGTCACGGTCGAAAGGTTCCAGGGCATGATCGACAAGGCCTGGAAGGATACCCGGATCGCCGGATTTCACGTCGAATCGGTGCAGGAAGCGGTGCTCACCGCCAGCGGCACGCGGGCCTCCGTACCCTATGCGGTCAGCCTGACCACAGCCGACGGGGCCAGGACCGTCGTCTACAACGCCCTGAGCCTGGTGAAGGTAAACGAGCGCTGGGGGGTGATCTGGCCTCCGGTGCGCTGAAGGGGCAAGGCATGCCTTGCCCCTACTGCCCGATCCAGACGATCTTCCGGGAACTCTCCTCGGTGTTAGGATGAGATCACCTATGCTTCGCCGCGTCCTTTTTCTGCTGGCCCTGGCCAGCCTCCTGGCCCTGGCCGGCCTGGCCGCCTGGAGACTCTACCGCCGGCCGCTCCCGTCTCCCCCGTCCTACGCCCATAGCAACCTTCTGGTCAACCCCGGTTTCCAAGAGGATGCCGACGGAGACAACCGCCCCGACGGGTGGGAACTCGGGCCGGCGGCGGAATGGAGCGCCTGGACCATCACCCCGGAAGCCGGCGGACATTCCCTGCGGCTGACCGGAAACGCCTCCTACATCCGCAGTGCCCAGGTCTTTGTCCGAGCGGGGAAACGCTACCGCCTGACCTGGCAGGCGCTGACCGACGGAGAGCGCCCCAACCGGATCCAGGCCGTCTTCCTCTGGGAAGATTCTCGCCGCGAGGTCATCATGCAGCAGGCCGGGGAATGGCAGGAAGTGCCGGCCCGGCGCTGGCGCCTGCTGAGCGCCGAGGGGCAGGCGCCGGAGGGGGCGGTGGGACTTGCCCTTCTCCTGCGGCCGGCCGGCGACGATCCGCTCTACCTGGACGAGTTACACCTGGCCGAAGAAGGGGTACGGCTGGAACCGTTCCCCGACTATGCCCGCGCCGCCCTGGCCTTTACCTTCGACTGGGAAACGGCGATGGGCGGACTCATCCACTCCCGCAGCGACGACGGCTACGACCCAGCCACGGCCGAAGAGCGTGGGCTGGCCATGCGCCGGGGGGCGGAAAACCTGCTCACCCTCCTGGAGCGCTACGGCATCCGCGCCACCTGGTACGCCTCGGGCTACAGCCTCCTTCCGGGAAACGCCGAAAGGCGCTCCTTCTCGGGAAACCCTACCTACACCTGGGCCTCTCAGGCCCACGGATGGCGCGACGATCGCTGGGTGAACACCCCCTGGTTTGCCGACGACCCCTACGGCACGGCCGAAAGCCACCCGGCCTGGTATTTCGGCGACCTCCTCCCACGCCTGCTGGCGCTGGGGCAGGAGGTACAAAGCCACACCTTCGGCCACCTCTATATCCCCTACGCCTCGCCGGATGAGGTGCGCACCGACCTGGAACAGTGGAACGCGGTCGCCCGGGAGGCCAGCCTGCCGCCGGCCCGGACGCTGGCCTTCCCCTGGGGAGCCAGCCTGGGCACAGGAGACGCCACCTATACGGCGCTGGAGGAGGCCGGATACATCGCCGTGACGCGCACCTATCATGAACCCCGGGGGCGCTCCCAGTACTGGATCCTTCCTCCGGACGACCTCTTTCACCTGCGCACCGTTCCCGGCCACCCCGGCCTCTGGGCCTTCCCCGACCACTACTTCCCCGGACGGGCCGAGGACCTTACCCGGGCCCTGGCCGTGGTGGACCGGGTGCTCCTGGAGCACGGCGTCACCTCCCTGTGGGCGCATACCGAGGAGGTCGCCCCCCCCGAGCAAGCGGCCTCCTGGGAGACGCTTCTGGCCTATGCGGCCGGGAAGCGATCTTCCGGCCTCTGGATCGCCCCCCTGACGGAGATCGTCCGCTACCGCAACGGCCTGGGGCAAATCGAGGTCGAATCGTCCTCCAACGGGCCTCACCTGGAGGTGCGGGTAACCAACCGGAACGATTACACCATGGCCGGCCTGACATTGACGTTCCCGAAGCCGGTTCGGGAGGTCTTCCTGGAGGGCGCCGCCTACACCGACTTTCGGCTGGACCAGGTGCGCCTGCCCCCGCTCGACGCCGGCCGGGAGGTGCTCCTGGAGGCCACCCTCGGGGAATGGGAGGCGCCGTGAGCCTGGTCCTGGCGCTCGCCGGATTGCCCCTGGTGCTGGTCATCCCGGGTCTCTGCACGCTGGCCGCCCTGGTCCCCCTACGCCGGACGGACTGGCCGGAACGCATCTACCTTTCCCTGTCCATCAGCCTGCTCCTGAGCGGCTGGTGGGGGCTTGTCCTCGCCCAAATCGGCCGTTTCTTGGTCGGCCTTCTCCTTGCCCTCCCGGCCCTCTACTCCCTTGTCCTGGGCCTCTGGGCCTGGCGGAGGGGGCGCTGGCGCTGGCCGAGGCCGGAAGGCAGAAGGGAGACGCCTTGGGCCTGGGCGGCCTTGTCCCTGATCGGTATCGCCTTCATCGCCCTGGCCTTCCGTCCCTTTGAACTCATCCTGGGGCCACGCGATGCCGCCGTCTATCCGGCCACGGCCGCCCAAATCGTGCACCACGGCGGCATCCTGGTGGACGACCCGCTGGTGCGCACCCTCTCCCGCGACACGCCGGAGGAAACCCACCGCACCTGGGTGCAGTTCCTGGGCGTTCAGCACCCCGGCCGGTTCTATTACCACTACCTGCGTCTGCCCGGCTTCTTCATCGCCGACGAGGAACGGGCGACGGTCCTGCCCCAGTTCTATCACCTTTACCCGACCTGGCTGGCCGTCGCCTTCAGCCTGGTGGGGCTTCCTTCCGGCCTGCTCATGACCCCTTACCTTTCCTTCCTGGGAGGCCTCGGACTTTTTCTCCTGAGCCGTCGGCTACTGGGGATGCGGGTGGCCCTCCTGGCCTACCTCTTCCTTTCGCTCCAGACGCTCCAGGTCTGGTTTGCCCGCTACTCCACGGCGGAGGGGGCCACCCAGTTCCTCCTCTTCCTGGGGCTGTACGGCCTGCTGCGGCTGGAGGGGGGGAGCGCGGAGGAGGCCGGGCGGGAGCCGTTCTGGGGCCTGCTGGCCGGCCTGTCCCTGGGAATGGTCGGACTGGTACGGGTGGACTTTTTCTTCCCCTGGCTGCTCTTTTTGCCTTATCTGGCTTATCTCTTCGTGGCCCGGACCTTCCGGCGAGGACATCGCTGGATGCTCCTTGCCTGGGCGTTCCCGGCCCTGCATACGCTGGCCCAGTTTCTCACCCATACCCGGGGCTATACCATCGCCATCTACTACCACCGCATCCAGGATTGGGCGACCCTCTCCTGGCTGGTCTACCCTTTCCTGAACCCGACTCTGCGGGAGTACTTTGGCGCCTCCGATACGCCGCGCACGCCGGTGATGAAGGAGCCCTGGCGGCTTGCGGCCGAACTGGGCGCGGTGGCGCTGGTGGTGGGGCTACTCTTCCTCCTGCGGCATTCCCCGCGCCTGGTCGAACGGCTGGGGAGCAGATTGCGCCGGCATCGGCCTCTATTCCTCACCGGCGCGGCCGGGCTCTTTCTCCTGGCCTTTTTCTACCTCTACGTTATCCGACCCCACATCCTGACCCCGGAAGTCCTCCTGCACCCGCTGGAGAACCGGCTCGTCCTGGAGGGCTATATCGGCGCACCGGTTCCGGAGGGGCCCGCAGCCAATATGGTGCGGCTGGGCTGGTACTTTTCCCCGTTGGGGATGCTCCTTGCCGCGTCCGGCATCGCGGCCCTGATCGGGAAAGAGACCTCCCGTCGCTCCTGGTATCTCCTGCTCCTGGGGCTTTTCTACCTGGCCTTTTTCAACTACGAGGTCTTCGGCGAACCGCACCATATCTACATCATGCGACGCTACGTGCCGATGGTGGTGCCTTTCCTTTCCCTGGCCATCGCCTATGCCCTGGAACGGCTGGCCGGCTGGAGACGATTGCGCCGGGCCGGGCCGGCCCTGGCCGGGGTGCTCGCCCTCCTGATGGTCGCCTACCTGGTCTACACCGGCCTGCCCTTTTACCGACACAACGAATACGCAGGGGCACTGGAACAGGTAGGGACGCTGGCAACACGCTTTGCCCCGGAGGATGTCATCCTGCTCATTGACGGCCCCCGCGATGCCCCGGCCACCATCGCCACGCCGCTCCAGTACCTCTTTGAGCGCAACGCCTTTGTCCTGATGCCGGACGAGCCGGACGGGGTGCGGATCGAGGAGCAGATTCGCCTCTGGCAAAGCGAAGGGCGGGCGGTGTATCTTCTCATCGGCAACGACGGCGGCCGGCTCTTTCTGCCCCACACCCGCCTGCGCTACCTGGAGCGCTTCGAACTGGCCGTGCCCGAGTTCGAACAATTGAGCACCCAGAAACCCCATAACGCCTACACCCTGCGTCAGGCCTTTGGGCTATATACGCCGGAGGCCTGGGACGGGAAAGGCAGCCTCCTGGGGGAACTTCCTCTGGAAGTGGACCTGGGGAGCGGGGGCTATATCTACCAGGCCGGCGGCTTCTACGGCGACGAGATCTCGCCCGAGGGCACAACATACTGCTGGACCGGAGGACGGGGTCTCCTACGGTTGCCCTGGCCGGAGGAAGGGGAAGTCCGGCTGACGCTGAGCCTGGCCGGGGGCAAGCGGCCGGCCGAAATCGGACCGGCACAGGTGGAACTTTGGCTGGGCGAGCACCTCGTGGGGAAATGGGAACTGGGGGAAGGATTCGCCACCTATACCGCGACCCTTTCGGCGCGCGAGGTGGTCCCCGGGCCGGGGCGAACCGTGCTCCTGGCCCTGGTTTCCTCGACCTGGAACCAGGCCGATTACGGCCTGGGGAACGACCGCCGGCCGCTGGGGGTGCAGGTGGATAAGGTGCGGATAGAGTGGGTCGATCTGGGACAAACGTATGCGAACACAAGCGTTCGGTAAGTCTACCGAAGAGCGCAACCCAAACCGGGTAGGGGCAGGGCAATGGCCTGTCCCTGCCCGCCACCTTATTCCCCGAAAAATTTGGGACACACCCGAAGAACGGGGTGCGTCCCCCAAGAGTTGGAGAAACCAAAGGCTCCTACCGTGCCGACGGCCTCGGAGAACTTGTCCTCATAGCGATCCCCACTCCCATCCGGAAACGGGGACCGCTTTGCCTCAGGAGGGGGACGCCCCCTACCGCTGCACCAGGTTGTAGGCGGCCTCGTAGTCGACCGAGGTGCCGGCAAGGCAAGAGCGGGCCAGATGGTGGACGCCGACGAGGGGACGCACAACCCATTGGGCCTCTACCTGAACCGAACCCCGAAAGCCCTGTTTAACCCCCTCCTGGGGAAGGTAGAACACGGCCGCCCGGCCGGGGAGGATGCCCCTCTGGACCGTTCCTCCCGGCGAAACGCTCCCGGACAGGTCGCGGTAGGCGCTGCCGATGTCCGCCGGGCTCTCCCCCACATTCTGCACGTCGCTCTGGCCGTCGAGGCAAAAAGC
>DAOUAK010000007.1:0-64684 GCA_034433695.1 Chloroflexia bacterium | reverse complement strand
GCCGCGCCGCATAGAGCACCGCCGAATCGAAGGGGTCCACCAGAAGGACATGCGGGTAGAGAAGTTCCCGGCTCAGGAGGGACCAACTCTCCCCCCCATCGGTGGAGCGGAAAAGGCCCTCCGCCCCGCCCAGGTAGAGAACCCGACCCTCGTGGGGGTCCACCGCCACCGCCCCCACCGGACCGCTGGGGACGGCCAGCACCTCTACCTTTCCATCGGGGGAACCGGCCATGGCCGGGGTTACCCCTCCTTCGCCCTGCAGGACGGCCAGAAACACTCCGGACAGAAGCAGTACCACTCTCCAGGTCCTCGTTTTCACCTTTTTCCTCCTTCCCTTTCACAGCCCCAGGGGGATCGTGCCCACAACCTCGCGGTGCTGCACGCCGGCCGCCGGCTCCCCTCCGGCAGCGGTCGGCAAAGACTGGGGAAAGGCCACCGGAGGCTCTCCCGCCCCCTGGGGTCTCCCGGCCACCGCCGGCCCGGTCAGGCCCACCCAGACCGGCACCACAATCGCCAGGCCGGCCAGGGCCGGCCCGACCCCGATGCCGCTTGCCGCCTTTTCTCGCCGCTTCGAGGACATCCCTCCTCCTTTCAACCTGCTTTCGAGTACCGGTTGGCCGAAACGTCCATCCTATCACCTCCTTCGCTTTTTCTCGGCCGGGCCGCCGGCCCGTTTACACCCATTATACCACACCTATTGCAATTTGTCAAGTCCCCCGTAATTGTGTGTCGAGGGCTGTTTCATAGTCCGATAGTTACCCCCAAAATACGCAGAGCCGCTAAAGGTTGGGCCGAGAACTCGTCCAACGCCGCTTTCGTGCTGGTGTAACCAACCGGACTCATGAAAATCGCTCGATTTCGACCTTACTCGAGATCGCGCCCCACCAGGGCATCATATTCCAGGATGTTTCCCCACCAGCGTGCACGAACAGACCAACTTTTGCCAGTTGCAACCCACAATTCAAAATTTGTCCGAGCCCAGACTGTATACACCTGAAAGCACCCGATGATCGTTCTGGCAAATCGGGGGATCCCTGCCCATAGTCCCCTGTTCAGCGACTATGAAGCGGCCCTACGTATGCCTCTACGCGATTTGCCTGGGCCGGCCTCTTCAGGTATAATGGCCTTGCCGGGACATCCCGGCCATACCCAAGGCAGGAGCACAAGACGGCGATGGCCCAAGCATGGCCTCGGGCGCAGGAAGATGACACCTCTTTGCCGGAAGCCGGCCGGCCCTCTATCCCGGCCGGCCATACGGCGTCCCGTCGGGGACTTTCTCTGGAGACGCTCCTCTACCTCCTGATCTTCGCCCTGGCCCTCCTCACCCGTTTCGCCCTCCTGAACGGGATGGCCCTGCACCACGACGAGGGCATCCACGCCCTCTTCGGCTGGAACATCTACCGGGGCTATGGCTGGGTGCACGACGCCGTCTACCACGGCCCCCTCATCTACCACGCCGCCGCTCTTTCCTATTTCCTCTTCGGCGATAGCGATGCCACCTTTCGCCTGATTCTGGCCGTCTTCGGCACGGCCACGGTCATGCTGCCGGCCCTGCTTCGCCGCTACCTGGGCCGTTGGGGAGCACTCCTGGCCTCTTTCCTTCTCCTTATCTCGCCGACCTTTCTCTACTTCGGCCGCTTCGGCCACCCCGACGTCTTCGGGGCCTTTTTCACCCTTCTCCTCTTTGTCTGCATCGTGCGCTATGTGGGCGAACGGCGGGACCTCTGGCTCTATGGGGCCGTTCTGGCCACCTGTTTGCACTTTTGCGCCAAGCCGACCGCATACCTTGCTACCGCCGTCTTCTTTCTCTTCCTGGTGGCCCAGGTGCTCTGGGAACGCTACGGCCTGCACGCCTTCTGGCCTCTGCTGGGCCTGCTTCCGGCCGCTCTGGAGGACCTCTGGCAGGTCATGGGCCGAGGGGCCTTCCTCCCTCCCCTCATCAAGGTCTTCGGTCTCCCGTTGAGTGCCCTTTCCCTGGGTTTTCTTCTGGCAGCCGGGGCGGCCGTGCTGGCCATGCTGGTCGGATACCTCTGGGAATGCCGCAGTAGGGGCAAGGCAGGCCTTGCCTCTATAGACCCCTCGCTGGACCTGGTGGTCCTCCTCCTGGCCCTGGTCCTGCCGCTTCTCTCGGCCGTTCCCCTGAACGCCCTGATCGCGTTGCGCGGCCTGCCTCCGCTGGGATACAACTCCACCGAGTTTCCCTCCGAGGTAGTTCCCCTGGCCCTCATCGCCGTCGCCTTCACCTTCGCCCTCTCGGTCGCGCTGGGCCTGCTCTGGAACCCGCGACGTTTTGCCCTGGCCGCCGGCCTCTTCTGGGGCATCTTTTTTGTCCTCCACACTTCTTTTTTCCAGAGCATGACCGGTTGGGCCACCGGCCTCCTGCAACCTCTGGGCTTCTGGCTCACGCAACAGGAGGTCAAGCGCATCCACGTCGGCCCGCAATACTTCCTCATGCTGATTTCCGTCTATGAGCCGGTCTCGCTCCTCTTTGGCACGTTGGGGGTCCTGTACTATGCCTGGCGGGGGCTGACCCGGGGGCAGGCCGGGTGTCCGCAACCCGGGCAGGAGATGGCCGCGCCGCCGGCCGCCGCCCCGGGGTTCGCCACCGGGTTGCTTTCCCTGTGGGCCCCGCTGACCCTCTTCCTGTACTCCTTTGCCGGGGAACAGACCCCCTGGCTGAACGTCCACCCGGCCCTGCCCTTTGTCCTCCTGGCGGCGACGTTCCTGGGGAGGGTTGTGGCCGCCCGGCCGGAGGGGCCGGGTCTTCTCGGGCGGTGGCTTCGGCAGGATCGGCTGCTTCAGGCGCGTCCCCGCGCCGGCGGCGGCCGGCGGCCCGCCGGACATCCCGGAGGCGACGAATCCGGCCCGGCCCCGGCCCGCCTCTGGGCCGACCGCCTGACTTTTCTCCTGGGGGCCGGTCTCCTCCTCTGGGCCGGCCGCGCTTTCTTCTCCCGGCCGGCCGAGTTTCTCCTCTGGCTCGGGTGCAGCGCCGTCCTCCTGGGCCTGGCCTACCTGGCCTTCTCCGGGGGGGAAAGCGCCTGGCGGAGCGAGGCGGGCTTTTGGGTGCTGGGCCTGGCGGCCTTTGGGATGTCCATCCTGGGGGCCAGTTCCCGCTCCTTCGGCTGGCCGGCCGAACACCCGGAGCAAGCCTATGGGGAGTGGTATGCGCTCTACGTTCCCCCGGCGATCTTTGCCGTTGCCCTCCTCCTCCGGGCCCTCCTGGTGGGGAAGCGGGCCTGGCGCAGCGCCGCCCTTCTCCTCCTGATCCTTTTCTCCCTCTACAGTTTCGGCAGCGCCTTCCGGCTGACCTACCTGAACAACGATACGCCGGTGGAGATGCTCATCTACGTTCAGTCCTCCTCCGACCTGCAGTGGGCCGTGGACGAAATCGGCACCCTCTCCACCCTCACCACCGGCGGCCGGGACATAACCGTCCTTTACGAAAACGAGGTGGCCTGGCCGCTGGAGTGGTATCTGCGCAACTACCCCCACCGGGCCCTGGTCGGGGCCACCGTCAGCCCCGCCAGCCTCCAGCAATACCGGGATGCCGCCGTCGTCCTAACCTACCGGACCTATGGCAGCGAAAGCGCGGCCTTCCTGGAGAAGGATTTTGCCCCCACCCGCTACTATGCCTTCAACTGGTGGTTTCCCGAGGAAATCTACCGGAGTACCCGTACCTTTATGGAGCGTCTGGCCCCGGAGTTGCTTCAAGAGCGCGAGCGCCGGATGGCCGCCCTGGAACCGATCTCCCTCCTTCTGCCGGGCGTCTTTTCTCGAGCCTACCAGGCGGCCCGGGAGGTCGGGCAGTTTCCGCTGGGTCCGGCCGGCCCGCTCCTGAGCCTCCTGCGCCCGGCCTCTTTTCCCGGCGGCTATAGTATCCTCGGACAGATGCGCGAACCCGACCTGGGCGATGTCTTTCAGGTCCTGCTCAACCCCAGTGGGCAGGCCCGCATCTGGCGCTACCTGCTCTTCCGCCAGGTTCCTTCCCCGCTGGGGGCACGCGAGTTCGCCGTCTACATTCGGCGCGACCTGGTCTTGCCGCTGGAATGGTTGAAGGATCATATACCCAAGCGTTGATCTCGTCAGGTGAACAAGATGGCCGAAAGAGAAGGACCATATGCTCAGGAGGGGGCGATCCCCAGGGTTACCCGTGCGAACGAAGGCGTCGGCCGGCCGCTTTCGTTGTTGGACCGGACGGTGGACCTGACCCGCGTCCCCGTGCCGGTCTGGCTCTTCCTGGGCCTGCTTCTTGCGGCGGCGCTCCTGCGCCTTCTGGACCTGGGCGGCCGGGCGATGCATCCGGACGAGTCCCTCTATGCCTGGTTCTCCTGGCAGTTCTACCGGGGTGCCCTTCCCTATCGGTACGATCCGGCTTTCCACGGCCCCTTTCTCTACCACCTGACCGCCCTTTTCTACTTCCTCTTCGGGGATAGCGACGCCACGGCCCGCCTGGCTCCGGCCCTGGCCGGCGTGCTGCTCGTGGCCCTGGCCTTCCCCCTGCGGCGCTGGCTGGGCCATTGGGGCGGTATAGCCACCCTTGCGCTGCTGGCCCTTTCTCCTTCCTTCGTCTACTTTTCCCGCTCTGCCCGGCCGGAAGCGTTCGTCGCCCTCTTTACCCTGGGCGCAGTCTTTTTCCTCTTCCGCTACCTGGAGGTACGCCGCCCCGCCGACCTGGTCCTGGCCGGGGCCTGCCTGGCCCTGGCCGTAACCACCCATGAGGCTTCCTTCCTCATCGGCCTTGTCTTCCTTTCTTTCCTGGGGTGGGCCTATCTCCTCCAGGTCCAGGGAGAGCGCTTTCTCACCGAGGGGAGGACCATCGCCGGCCTGGTCTTTGTGGTCGGCCTTCTGGGGGCGGCCGGCCTGGCCACCCTGGGCGTTGTTCCCGTCCTGCAAGCCGTCCTCATCCTGCTGGCCTTCCTCTCCCTGGGCTACCTGGGCCTCTCTTTCCTCCGCGCCGATGCCTCCGCCCTGGTGCAGGCGGTGCGTTCTCTCCGGGAAGACCCCCGCCCCTTTTTCACCGCCCTGGGCGTCTTTGGCCTGATCTTTGCCCTCTTCTTTACCACCTTTCTCACCCATCCGCGCGGTTTTCTGGACGGCCTGGTGCGGGGAATCGAATACTGGGCCGGACGGCATCTCCAGGGTGGGGGGGACTGGTCGTACTATCCCATCCTCCTGGCCCTCTACGAGCCGATCGCCCTGACCGCCGGATTGGCCGGCCTGGGGCTGGTCCTGGCCCGGATGAGACGTTCTGGGACGGAAGAAGCCGGCCGTTCCTCGTTCAACGTTCCTCGTTCAACGTTCGACGTTCCTCTCTTCCATGTCTTCCTGTCCTACTGGTCCGTCTTCTCCTTCCTGGCCTTCTCCTGGGCCGGGGAAAAATCTCCCTGGCTTCTCCTGCACGTGGCTTTGCCCTGGATGCTCCTCTCCGGTCTGGCCCTGGAACGCTTCGCCTCCTGGTGTGCCTGGCGCAAACTGTGGCGTCACGGCGAGTGGGCCATCGCCCCCCTCTTTCTCCTCCTGGCCTTTGCCCTGCGCGGCCTGGTGATTCTGGGCCAGGGGCAGTTGCCCCATCCCCGTGTCGAGGAGTACCAGAGCCTGCTGATGGGTGTCCTGGCCCTCATCGTCCTCGGGCTGCTGGCTTTCCTGGCCTGGCGTATCTGGCGGAGTGAGGGCCGCCGCCTGGGGCAATCGTTTGCCGTCCTGGGCCTCCTCCTTCTGGCCCTCTATACCGCCCGCAGCACCTTCCTCCTGAACTTTTACGGCGGCGACTCCCCACAGGAGATGCTCGTCCGCGACCAGACCGCGCCGGATGTGCCTCTGGTGGTGCGCCAGATCGAACGCCTGTCCCGCGACCAGACCCGCAAGAGCGAGATGCGCACGTCCGCCGACCCCACCGGCGGGCATGGCCTCCGGGTGCTGGTGGACAACCCCTGCCCGACGGAGCCCCCCGATCCCTCCTGTACGAACACGCTGGCCTGGCCCTTCCGCTGGTATCTGCGCGCCTTTGAGCAGGCCGGCACCCTCACCGAATTCGACGGAAGCCAGGGAGTGCCCCGCACCGAGGGCGACATCGTCCTGATCCTGGCCGAGCACGAGCCGGCCCTGCGTTCCGTCCTGGCCGCAAAATATACCGGGATGCGGTTGAAGGCGCGCTGGGGATTTCCCGAGGACGGGACGTTTCGGCGCTGGACTTTCCTTTATGCCGGGGCAACCGATGCAGGCTACCAGACGGTGCCCCTCCTGGCGTTCTGGAGATATAGCCCCAAAGGGCTGGGGGACCTCTGGAACTACTGGCTCTACCGCCAGTTGCCCACGGAGGTTACCTACCAGGTCCGGCCCGGCGAGAGCCTCGCCTCCATCGCCGCCCGCCTAGGCATCGCCTCCGAGACGCTTCTTTCCCTGAACGGCGGCAACCCCAGCGTTGCTCCCGGTCAGGCGTTGCGCGTCCCCCTCGTCGCTCCCGGCCAGGACTTTTACCTCTATGTGCGCAGCGACCTCTTGCCGGCCGGCCCCTCCGCACTCGAAGAGGACCCCTATCTCCAAAAACTCACCGAACGCACGGCGATAAGGGTGATGGGAAGTCCGGGAAGCGGCTCCGGCCAGTTGTGGGCTCCGGGGGCTATAGCCCTGGACGCCCAGGGAAACCTCTTCGTCGCCGACAGCGGCAATCACCGCGTGGTCCGCTTCGATGCGCAGGGGAACTTTTTCTCCTGGGGTACCTACTGTGACCTTCAGACCGGCGAAGGCTGCCTGGACCCCGACGGCGAAGGCCCTCTGCAGATGGGGGACGGCCAGTTCAAGACCCCCTGGGGACTGGCGGTGGACGGGCAGGGGCATGTCTACGTCGCCGATACATGGAATCACCGCATCCAGGTCTTTGACGGCGAAGGCAATTTCCTGGGCAAATGGGGTGAGGGGATTCTGGTGGATACGGGAGAGGATGCTAACGCCCGCGCTGCCCATCCCTTCGGCTTCTACGGCCCCCGCGCCGTCGCCGTGGATGCCCAGGGGAATGTCTATGTGGCCGATACGGGGAACGAGCGCATCCTGGCCTACCGGGTTCGCCCGGATGAATCCGGCCGCCTGACCTGCGAGTACCTCTACCAGTGGGGGACGGCCGGCTCCGCCCCGGGGCAGTTTCTGGAGCCGGTCGGCCTGGCCGTGGATGCCTCCGGCCGTCTCTACGTCGCCGACGCCTGGAACATGCGCCTTCAGGTCTTTGCTCCGGGCCCGGATGGAAGAATTTCCCCCCAGCCGGCCGCAACCTGGGAGGTTCCCGGCTGGGAACTTTCCACGGGAGATAACAACAAGCCGTATGTGGCCGTTTCCCCCGGCGGGCAGGTCTACTTTACCGTCCCGGGACGCAACTATGTGGCCGCTACCGATGGGGCGGGGAAGGTCCTTCTGGTCTGGAGTGGGGTGGACGCCGGCCGGGTGCCGATGTCCATCCCCGTCGGTATCGCCGTGGATGAAACCGGCCGGATCTATGTGAGCGATTCGGGGAACGGGCGTATCCTGGTCTTTGAGGCGCCGTAAGGGCAACCACCCGGGTTGCCCCGGCCCCAGCAGGCGTCCTCCGAGGGCGCCCCTACGGTGATGCACCTTCTTTACGTAGCGCTCAAGGATTTTCGGAACTATCGCCGCCTGGAGGTTTCCCTCTCGCCGGGGATCACCGTCCTCTGGGGGCCGAACGCATCCGGCAAGACGAGTTTTCTGGAGGCGCTGGTCCTTCTGGCGACGGCCCGCTCCCCACGGGCCGGGGCCGAACGCGAACTCATCCACTGGGAAGCCCCGGCGGAAATGGGTCTGCCCCCTTTTGCCCGCGTCGCCGGCCGCGTGGAGCGGAAGGACGGGCTTCTTTCGCTGGAGGTGGCCGTCCAGCGCCTGGTGGACCCCCAGGGGCGGCTCACCGGACGCTGCCAGAAGCGCTTCTTTCTCAACCGCCGGCCGGTGCGGGCCCGGGAGGCGGTCGGCCGGCTCCAGGTCGTCCTCTTCGAGCCGGAGGACCTCAACCTGATCACCGGCTCCCCCGCCCGCCGGCGAAACTACCTGGACGCCGTCCTCCTTCAGGCCGACCCGCGTTACTGGCAGGCGCTGGAGCGCTACCGGCGCGTCGTCCTCCAGCGCAACCGGCTGCTTCAGGGATGGAAAGAGACGGGGAAATTGCCGCCGGAGGTCCGAGAACAGGTGGCCTTCTGGAACCGGGAGATGGTGCAGAACGGCGCCTACCTCATCGTGGCCCGCCATCGCCTGGTGACGGCACTTGCGCCGCTCCTGGAAAATTTGCACGGCCGCCTGACCGGCACTCCCGAACCGCTGCGGCTGATCTACCGGCACCACGTCCCCTGCCGTCCCGAAGAGGATGAGGAGAGCGTGGCCTATGCCTTCCGCCAGGCGATGGCCCGGGCCTGGCCCGAGGAAGTGGAACGAGGGATGACTCTCCTGGGGCCGCACCGGGACGATCTGGGCTTTTTCCTGGGGGAGATGGACCTGGCCGTCTACGGCTCCCGCGGCCAGCAACGCACCGCTACAATTGCCCTGAAACTGGCTCAGGTGGGGTGGTTGCAGGATCGAAGCGGCGAGATGCCGGTCGTCCTCCTGGACGATGTCCTCTCCGAACTCGATCCGGAGCGAAGGAACTATTTACAGGGATGGCTTCTGGAGGGCCGCGGCCAGGTGCTCATCACGGCGGCCGACCGGCAGGTTTTTCACCCGATGGTGCTGGAGCAGGCCGTGGTCATTCGCCTCACCGCCGGGGTTTGGGAAACGCAGGGGCGCGTAACCCTCACCACCCAAAGCCCAGGCGCAGGATGAGGTTACCCGGCAGGCCGGCCTCCTCCATGCGCCGCTGGGTGACCTCCACCGGGTAGGGCACCCGGCGTATTTCCAGCGTCATGGCCTCGGTGTCGAGGATAAAATAGGGAGCCGAAGGGTCGCCGTCGCGGGGTTGGCCCAGCCCGCCCGGATTGAGAATCCAGCGCCCCCCACCCAGTTCCAGCCGCTCCAGCCCGCCCAGCCAGCAGCGTTCGCAGTTCGCCCTATCCCCCGGGGGCAGGTAAAAGGCCAGCGGCACGTGGGTATGCCCCACCAGACAGGCCCGGGAGTCAAAGAAACCGAAGTTGTCTTGGGCGGCTTCGGGCTGGGTGATATACTCCCAGATCGGCGCCCTCGGGCTGCCGTGCACCAGGGTAAAATCCCCGATGACCAGGGAAACGGGCAGATGGTCCAGAAACTCCCGGTTCTCCGGGGTCAGTTGTTCCATCGTCCAGCGGCAGGCCCGACGGGCATCGGGGTTAAACTCCAGGAGGTCCACCTTCCCCAGGCAGGCCCAGTCGTGGTTTCCGGCCACACAGACCATGTCCTCCCGACGGACGCGCTCCACGCACTCGTTGGGGTCCGGGCCATAGCCGACGACATCGCCCAGACACCAGATCCGGTCCACGCCGTCCCCGATGTCTTCCAGAACGGCTTCCAGGGCGGCCAGGTTGGCATGGATGTCGGAGATCACCGCAAAACGCATCGGTTTCCCACCTGAAAACCGGGGGAGAAACGGTTCTCCCCCGTTTGCCGCGCCCCATTGTACTACACGGCCTTCAAATCCGCAAATCTGGAAGTCAGGCCCACCTGCCGGGTAGAGGCGGGGCCTTGCCCTGCCCCTACCCGCTATGCAGGCAGGGCCGGCCGCTGGAAGACGAGAAAACGCTCTTCGAGGTGAAAACCGAGGCTTTCGTAGAGGGAGACGGCCGGGCGGTTGGAGAGGTTGACGGCCAGGCCCAGGGCCGTGGCACCGGCCCGGGCAAAGGCCCGCGCCGTGGTCAGCACCAGGGCCCGGCCCAGCCCCTTACGGCGATGGGCAGCAGCCACCCCCAGGTCGAGGATAAAGCCCTGGCCGGGATAGCCGGGATGCCAGACGGAAAGGCAAAGGCCGGCCAGCCGGGGACGGGCCGGGTCATGCTCCTCTTCCGCCAGCGCCATAAAGGAAAGGGCCGATTTGAAGAGGCCAAACTCTCCCTCCAGGCAACGCCGGAGGAGGCGTTCGGCTCCTTCTACGGTGGCCAGGTCGGGATAGAGGGCGAGGTCCTCCGGGCCGGCGTGGACCTCCTGCAAGAGGGCCGCCGCATCCGGAAGGCGGTCGTCCTGCCAGGGTAACAGACGGTAACCTGCCGGCACGATCGCCTCCGGCACGGGCGTTTCCAGCGGCAGGACCATGCGCCCCCGACCGATGCTCCGGTAGCCGTGCCGGGAGAAGGTCTCCGCCAGGCTCTCGCCGACCCCAAAAGGTAGCGTGGACGAAAGACGGGCCAGCCTCCCGAGGCCGGCCAGTTCCTCTTCCGCCCGTTTGAGCAGAGCCTCCCGGGCATCCGGACTTTGGGCGTGCAGGAGGTGGATGCGGCCCTCGTCCCCTCTCCGGCTGAAAATGACGACGCCCAGCGGCCGGCCGGCTTCCACCGCCATCAACGCCCGCGCCTGGCGGGTGGTCAGGGCTTCTACCAGAAAGTTCAGCACCACATCCTTGCCCAGGCCATAGTGCCGGCGATAGTCCTCCAGTACCGCCTCCAGAGGCCGGCTCGGGGTGGCCGCGACGATCTCCACGGGTCACCTCCTGCTCGAGCAATACGTTGCATTTTTAACAACATGTTGCTCTAAATGCATGTTACGCCCCTACTCCAGGGCGTCCAGAAGGGCGGCAGCCTCATCGGCCGTCAGGCGACCCTCTTCCACCAGGCGCAGGATGGCCATACGCTCCTCATCCAGCGGGGAAGGGGTAGCCTCCTTTTCCGGGGGCGGCGGAGGCGCCTCCGGAGGTGGGGGCGGAGGCGGCGGAGAAGGTGACGTTTCGGCCTGGCGGCGGAGGCGTTCCTGAAGGCGTTGCAGGCCGGCCTGGATGCGTTCCATCCCCTGGCGGGTGGCCTGTTCGATCTTCTGGGCGATGCGTTCCCAATCCACCTGACGTACCCTTTCTCCGGCCTGGACGGCGGATTCTTCGGCCCTCCGGCTCAGTTCGTCCAGGTCGAGTTCCTGAAGGCGCGTTTCTACCAGCCGGGCGACGCGGGCGGTGGCTTCCTCGATTTCCCGACCGAGGCGTTCCCAATCGGTCCGTTGCAGGCGTTCCCGCAATTCCTCGCCCCATTCTTCCATCTGCCGGCCGAAGCGCCGGCCCCACTCCTCCATGCGCCGGCTAAAGTCGTGTACCGAGCGCTCCCAATCGCCGGTCGGCCCCAGCACCACCTCGCCGTCCGCCACAAGGTGTACGTCCGGCCCACCCTGACCGAGTTGCACGGCCACCCCTCCCTCCTCTCGACGCTCCACGCGGTACACCTCGGAAGGGGGGACGATCCAGGACGACGCCCGGATCAGGAAACGGGCCGCCGTTCCCTCCGGGCAGCGCACGACAATGTCCCCCCGGCCCACCAGGCGGTAGGTGCAGCCTTCCCGCAGGGCCGTGTCCAGAACGATGTCGCCGTCCACCCGCCCCACAAGCAGGTCGCCGCGCACATTGCGGGCGGTCAGGTCTCCCTCGGCCCGGCCCACTTCGGTCGCTCCGCCGATGTCTCGCAGGAGGACGTCGCCGTGGACCTCTTTCAACCGGACATCGCCGGCCACGTCTCCGGCGGAGAGGTCGTCGCCGGCTCGCTCCAGGGAAAGGGAGGCGGCTTCGTGGAGGGCGACGTCTCCTTCCACTTCGGCCAGTTCCACCGTTCCCACGCGGCGCAGGCTGAGGTCGCCGCTCAGGACACCCCGGCCGTGGATGTCGCCGGCCTGATGGATGGAGACATCCCCCTCGATCTGGCCCAGGTGCACCTCGCCCACCTCGGAGAGGCTCAGGTCGCCTTCGACTTTATCCACCTCCAGGGGGCCCTTCAGGCCGCGCCCGCGGACATCTCCCCGCAGGTGGCGCAGGGCGAGCGGGGTTTCCCGCCACAGGAGGAGACTGGTATTGTTGTGCAGGCGCAGGAACACCCGGCCGGCCTCCTGGCGGACCTCGACATCCTCTTCTCGTACCGTCTCCAGGCGCAGGAGACGCTCTTCGGTGCCCAGGATGTGCAGCTCCCCCTCGCCTTCGATCTCGACCGACGGACTCTCACCCAGTTCGATCTGGCGGGTCAACATCTTTTTCCTCCTTGTTACGGCGACGGGTTGCGGAGGTTCACTCCACGTAAACTTCGACCCGTTCGCCGTCCTCTTCGTCCTCGACGTCCACGATCTTTCCGACCTGGCCGCCGCGGATAAACTCCATGATTTCCTGCGGGTTCAGGGAGACGTCCTTGGGAATGAAGCGTGCCCCCAGCCGCAGGGCGACTTCCATCAGTCCCAGTGGGACATTGACGCTGACCTTGGGTTTGCCGCTTTTGAGGTCGGTTACCCGCACGCGCAGCCAGCGGCCGCGGGTGGAGGGCTCCGGCCCGGGCTTGGGCTTTTCCAGGGCGGCCAGGAGTTCGGCGGCCTCTCGGGCCGTGATCTGGCGGGCCTCCAGCATCCGTAGAATTTGCATACGTTCCTCGCTCATAATTCACCTCCGCTATTGGGAAGGGCTTTCTGCCCATCCTGAGGGCTTCCCATCGCCCATTCCTTCGCTCGGGCCGGTTCGGGAATCCGCAGGGCCAGCAGGCCGGCCACCACGGAGGTCGCCCCGCAGAAGAGGTATACGGTCGGGAACCTGACGATTTCGGCCCCCAGGGAAGCCAAAGCCATCGAGAGAAGACCGACCAGGGTGGCCAGGGCGTTGATGGCGCTCACCACCCGTCCCCGATTCCGATCGCTGGTCGCCAGTTGCACCAGCGTTGTCGCCGCCGAGTTGGCCGGCAGGATCATCAGCCCAAGCCCGAAACTGCAGGCGACGATGAGGGCAAAGGAAGGGGCAAGCCCCATTCCCGCCAGAAAAAGGCCGATCCCCACCAAACTCCAGCCGACGGTGGCGCTCTTCCTCATCCGGGCGGCCACCCAGCCGAGGATGGCACTGCCCAAGAGCATGCCTGCCCCCTGCGCCGCATCCACGGTGCCCAGACCCTCGGCGCCCACGCCAAAGGTACGTTGCAGGTAGGGCACCCAGATCACGTTGACGGCACCGATGCCCAGTTGGAGGACCATGATGCAGATCAACATGCCCACGAGGGTCTGGCTGCTAAAGAGGTGGGCCAGTCCCTCCCGCAACTCGGCCCAGACGGCAGAGACCCGGCCGTGCTCCTCCCGGCACGGGGCTTCCCGGTGAGGGAGACGTATCGTCCAGATGGCGACGGCCGAGATCAGGAAACTGGCCGAATCGAAGAAGAAAGCGACCTGTTCCCCCCACAGGCCGATGGTGAAGCCGGCCAGTGCCGGCCCGGCCACCAGCCCGATCGTCTGGATGACCTGCATCAGGCCGTTGGCCGCCAGGAGGTCATCGGAGTTCTCGACAATGCGGGGCAGGAGGGCGCTCTGGGCCGGGAAAAAGAAGCGCCCCACGCATGACATCAAGAAGCCGATAACATAATAGAGCCATACCTGATCGGCCGTGCGCACCAGCAGGCACAGGAGCACCAGAAGCCCGCGCAGCACATCGGCGACGACCATGGTGGGCCGGCGATTCCAGCGGTCCACAAAGACCCCGGCCAGGGGACCGAGGAGGAGCATCGGCAGGGCCGAGGAGATCACCGACAGGCCGACCATCATGGCCGAGCCGGTCAGCCGTTCGACCATGATCGGGATGGCCAGGAAGTAGAAATAGTCGCCGATGAAGGAGATCATCTGGCCGAGCCAGAGGCGCAGGAAGTTGGGGTTACGCAGGACACGCCAGGAGGCGTTGCCCACAGGCGACATTATTCTTCTCCTCGTAACATCCGGATGGCCTGCTCGGAGGTCAGCCGGCCGGCCTGCAGGGCCTCCAGAATCTCCCGGCGGCGTTCAGGGCCGGGGCGTACCCGGGCTTCCTCCGGCGGGAGTTCGTAGCCCAGCGCGGCGGCGATCTCCTCCATCCGGCTGCGGGCGGTACGGTAGGAAAGGCCCAGTTCCTCACCCACCCGCTGGATGTTACCCCGATGCTTGACCAGGAGTTCCACAAAATGAATCTGCTCGGCGCTCAGGCGAAAAAGCGGGCTCAGGGAAAAGGTCCCCTCCAGCACCGTCCCGCACTGCGGGCAGTGCAGCCGCTCCAGGTACATCCGATCGCCGCAGATCGGGCAGTTTCCGCCAACGGTATACATGGTCCACCTCCTGCCTTTTATTATACCACAGATTCCTTATTTTGTCAAGTCATTGGCAAAAAGCGGCAACAAATTGGAAACTTTTATCTGCGGGGCAGGAGGGAATCGGATTTGCCGGGGGGCGTCCGGCGCTTCGGCGGGACTCCCGGTTGGGGTAGAACATAGACGGGCCGGAAGCCGTATAGCCGGCCAGGGCGGGCAAAGTGATGCCTCCAGGGGCTAGGTCCGAAAATAGGCGTAGGCCGGCCTTTCCGGGTCGTCCGGGTAGAGTTTCCCTACGGGATTCCGGATAGGCTCAAGGCCCTTTCCGCCCCTAGCGGACGATGTGCAGGAACACGACTCCGGTCAGGACCTCGTCCTGGGGCCGGCCGGCGGCCGTAGCGATACCCAGGCCCTGGAAGTGCTCGGCTATGGAAAGCCATGCTCCGGCACCTCGGCGCGCCTCGTCCGGCAGGGCGGAGGCCAGGGTCTTCCAGAGGCTTTCCAGGTTCAGGAAAGTAAGTGCGGTACGCGACCCCGGCAGGAAGCGCAGGACCGCCTGAAATTCCTCTGCCGAAGATACCCGTTCTCCGGGGTTGGACCGGGCCTGGGCCAGCGACTCGAGGGAGGCCTTGTCGAGGGCCAGGACCAGAAAATTGTCCACCAGGGCGTAGCCAGGGGTCAGGTCCGACTCCCCCGGGATACGGGAGACGCGGAAGGTCAGGCCGGCGATCTCGCGGTCGGAGAAGGAGAAGCCGGCCTCCTGGCCCAGCAGGGCTTCGACTTTCTCCATGCCCTGCCGGGCCTGGTCCAGGTCCCGAACCTCCACCAGCAAGCCGAGGCGCATCGAGGGGGCATTTTCCCCCAGAGGAATCCCCCCTTCCCCGCTCAGCGCGACAAAGAAGCCGACTTCCCCGCCCATCCAGCGAAGGAGGTCCTTTTCCACATCCAGGCCCTTTTCGCTCAACTCCTCCAGGGCGTCCCGGAGTTCCCGATAGGCAGAGGGGTCGATTGGGCGGAGGGCGGATAGGATTCCTTCCCGGAGGCCTTCCAGGTCGGGCACACGGCTGGAAAAAACCAGGAGGCTTTCTTTGGGCAGAAAGGAAAGCGCCCGCTCCGGGTTCGGAGACCAGTAATCCCCCGCACCTACCTCGGCCAGCGCCTCCCGGTCGATCAGGGAAACGGCCTGGAGCCGCAGACCCTCGGATTCCACGAGCAAGGTGAAAGCACCGGCTTTCATGGGTATCCCGGCGGAGACGGTCGCCGCCTGGCGCTGAAGGAGGCCCAGACCTTTGGAGGAGAAATACACCTGGAGCACCCCGCCCGAAGACAGGTGGGCGAGAAGGGCCCGGTAGTCGGCGCTACCGGCCAAAGAATCCTTCTCCTCCCGCTCCAAAGCCGCCTTCAGCGTGTCTGCATCGGAGAGGAGGAGGATGCGGCCATCGCGAAGGGCAAAGGAAAGGTTCTGCTGGGGAAGGGCAAAGAGGGTATACCGGCCGAAGGTGCTTTCCTCCAGCGGCGTCCCGGCCTTTTCCAGTTCCGAGCGGAGGCGTTCCAGGAAGGCGCGGAACGCTGCCTCATCCCGCACCTCAACGGCAAAAAGGAGAGAGGGGACCTCCGACTCCGCCGCGCCGCCGAATATTTCGGCCGGCATCCGGGTGAAGCAGACGGCCAGGGAATTCCCCAACCAGGGTTCCACATCCTGCTTCAGGCGGATGTCCGTCCCCGAGAACAAGGGTCTACTCCAGAGCATGGCGATTCCTACCTGGAAGCCGGGGATCTCGGATAGAATATCGGAGAGCGGCGACCAGGCCTTGGCCCCTTCCCCCACGGGAATCCGGACGAAAAGGACCACAGGCGCCTCGGACGGAATGTAGGGGGCCAGAGGCGAGACCTCGCTTCCCGAAGGGCGGGTCAAGATCAGGCCCAGAGAAACGCCGATCACCGCGAGGCCCAGGAGAGAGGCGCCGAAGAGGAAGAGGGTTTTTCGAGACATAGGATACCTCCCCACTCGATACCGAAGAAGGTGGACGGATAACGACTGACCGTTCGACAACGGAACATCCAGAAAACCCATGAGCCGCCGAGGACTCGAACCTCGAACCCGTTGATTAAGAGTCAACTGCTCTACCAGTTGAGCTAGCGGCCCACATTTTTATTATACCCCCGGCCGGCCGTTCTGTCAAATCGTAACCGGCTTTGACATAACGGCCCTCTTGCGGTATAATATGCTAGACCGGATGGGCCGGTCAATTTCGGTAAATGACTGGTGAGGAAAAGCGATGAAAGAGATCGAGGAATTTCTGGACTATCTGGAGGTCGAACGCCAGTTCTCTCCCCACACCCTTGCCGCCTACCACACCGACCTGACCCAGTTCTACAACTTCCTGCAGGAACAACGCTCCTTCCGGAACTGGGCCGACGTGACCCGCGAGGATCTGCTGGCCTTTATGGTTTACCTGAAGGAGCGCAAGTACACCCCTTCGACTGTCGTCCGTCGCCTCTCGGCCATCCATTCCTTCTTCGTCTACCTGCTCCGCGCAGGGAAAATCCAGCGCGACCCCTGTGAGGGGCTGGAAATGCCCCGGATCTCCCGCCGGCTGCCCCGCGTCCTCTCCGTGGAGGAGGTAGATGAACTCCTGGAACTGCCGGCCCGTTCCAACACCCCGGTCGCCCTGCGCGACCGGGCCATGCTGGAGGTAGCCTATGCCACGGGCCTGCGCGTCAGCGAACTGGTGAGTCTGAAACTGGACAGCATCAACCTGACGACCGGCTCCGTCCGTTGCATCGGCAAGCAGAACCGGGAGCGCATCATTCCGCTGAGTGCCACCGCGGTGCAGGCGGTGCAGGAGTACCTAGAAACGGGCCGCCCCTACCTGGCCCGTTCTTCCGCCGAGCAGCACCTCTTCCTCAACCGGCGTGGCCGGCCGATGACCCGCCAGGGCTTCTGGCTGATGCTGAAAAAATACGCCGAGGAAATCGGCCTCCTCAACATCACCCCCCACACCCTACGCCATACCTTCGCCACCCATGCTCTCCAGCGGAAGGCCGACCTGCGCTCCATCCAGGAACTCCTGGGACATACCTCCATCGCCACCACTCAGATCTACACCCAACTGGCTACGGAGCAACTCCACGAGGCCTATGAACAGGCCCACCCACGGGCCGAGGAAGAAAAGTAGGAAGTCGAGTCGGCCGAGGCTCTTCGGAGGCGGGTTCTCTATGGCTGCACCTTCGATGGACGTCATCGTCAGTTTATGCAAACGACGTGGCTTTATCTTTCCCTCCAGCGAGATCTATGGCGGCTTTGCCAGCACCTGGGATTACGGCCCCCTGGGCTCGGAACTCAAATGCAACGTCAAACAGGCCTGGTGGCGACGCATCGTCTGGGAACGACCCGACGTCGAGGGCATTGATGGGGCCATCCTGATGTCCCCGCGGATCTGGGAAGTCTCCGGCCACGTCGCCAGTTTCACCGACCCCCTGGTGGAGTGCAAATCGTGCCATCAGCGTTTCCGCCCGGACATGCTGGAGGAGAAGCGCTGTCCCAACTGCGGCGGCACCGACTTTACCGAGCCGCGTCAGTTCAATATGATGTTCAAGACCTTTGTCGGGCCGGTGGAAGACGAAGCCTCGGTGGCCTATCTGCGTCCCGAGACCTGCCAGACGATCTTTGTCAACTTCGAAAACGTCCTCAACACGGCCCGACCGACGCCCAAACTTCCCTTCGGCATCGCCCAGATCGGCAAGGCCTTCCGCAACGAGATCGTCACCGGCAACTTTACCTTCCGTACCCGCGAATTTGAGCAATTCGAACTGGAGTACTTCTGCCGGCCAGAGGACGCCGAGCGCATCCACCAGGAGTGGATTCAGGAGAGGCTGCGCTGGTATATCGAGTTGGGCATCCACCCCGAGCACCTGCAGGTGCGGGCCCACGAGCCGGAGGAACTGGCCCACTATGCCGCCGCCTGCTACGACATCGAGTATCGCTTCCCCGACCCGCTGGGTTGGAAGGAACTGGAAGGCATCGCCAACCGCACCGATTACGACCTGCGACGGCACGGCGAGGGCAGCGGCCACCCGCTCCGCTACTTTGACGAGGAGACCGGCCAGCACATCATCCCCTACGTGATCGAGCCCTCCGGCGGGGTGGACCGGGCCGTCCTGGTCTTCCTCCTCGACGCTTACGATGAGGAGATCGTCCGGGGGGAGAAGCGGGTGGTGCTGCGGCTGCATCCCCTCCTGGCCCCGATCAAGGTGGCCGTCTTCCCGTTGAAGCGAAACGTTCCGGCCCTGGTGAGCCTGGCCCAGGAGATCGCCCGGATGCTACGCCCGCACATCCGCACCATCTACGACGACACCGGGGCCATCGGCCGGCTCTATCGGCGCATGGACGAGGTCGGCACCCCCTATTGCATCACCGTGGACTTCCAGAGCCTGGAGGACCGCACCGTCACCGTGCGCGACCGGGATACAATGGAGCAGGTTCGGGTGCACGTGGAGGAGTTGCTCCCCTATCTACGGGAGCGCATTCCCTGGTAGGAGGTGTAACCGGGCCGGGGACGGACGAGAATCCTCGCGCTGGCTGTATCCCGGATATCGTGGGCGTGGAGGAAATCGGACGTGGAAGGAATAAACCGAGAAGCACCCGACCCAATGGCAGGGCCTTCGGGGCCTGGATGGTAGAGGGGGAGAAACCGATGAACCTCGAAGCCCGGCAACTGCTTGACCTCACCCTGGCCGACCTGTTGCCGACCCTGGAGGAAAAGGCCCGGGCCGGCGGTTGTCCGCTGTGTCCATCCTGTAACGGCAGGTGCGCAGAGCGGGCCCGGGAACTTTTGTCCCCCCAGGCCGGATACTGGGCAGCCCGTCTTCGGGGGGAAGGGCCGGCTGAGGTGTTGGCCGGTCTGATCGACCATACCCTGCTCAAACCCGAGGCCACCCCGGCCCAGATCGAAACGCTCTGCGGCGAGGCCCTCCGGCATCGTTTCTTCTCCGTCTGCGTGAACCCGCGTTACGTGCCGCTATGTGCCCAACTCCTTCAGGGAAGCCGCGTGCTCATTTGCACGGTGGCCGGCTTCCCGTTGGGCGCAACCTCAACCTACGCCAAGGTCGAGGAGACCCGCCAGGCCGTCCAGGATGGGGCAAGGGAAGTGGACATGGTGCTTTCCATCGGCGACCTGAAGGCCGGAAACGAGGACGTGGTTCAGGAGGAGATCGCCCGCCTGGCCGAGGTCTGCCATGCCGCCGGAGTCCGGCTCAAGGTCATCCTCGAGACGGCCCTGCTGGACGATGTCGAAAAAGTGCGGGCCTGCGAACTGGCCATGGCGGCCGGAGCCGATTTCGTCAAGACCTCCACCGGCTTCGCCTCGGGCGGCGCCACGGTGTATGATGTGCTGCTGATGCGTCGGACAGTGGGGCAAAGGGCGGGGGTAAAGGCCGCCGGAGGCATCCGCACCGCCGGAGATGCCCTGAAGATGCTGGTGGCCGGGGCCGACCGCCTGGGCGCCAGCGCCGGGGTGCGGCTGGTGGAAGAGGTGGATTCGATATTCCAAGGGCCGCCTTAACCTCTGAGGGGGCCGAAAGGTCTCCTGTACAGGGGGAGAACCCTCTGGGCCACGGAAGCGTGGACGTTTGGCTCTCACCCCAAGGGGAAACGACCGATGCGCATCCTCTACCTCAGCCAGTATTTTCCCCCCGAGGTCGGCGCCACCCAGACGCGGGCCTATGAGATGGCCCAGGGGCTTGTCCAGGCCGGCCACACCGTCACCATGCTGACCGAGGTGCCCAACCACCCGGAAGGCGTCATCCGGCCGGAGTACCGCCGGCGTTTCTGGGTGCGGGAGGAACTGGACGGGATTGACATCATCCGGGTCTGGGTCTGGACCTCCCCGGTCAAGACCATGCGCACCCGTCTGGCCTTTTATCTGACCTTCATGCTCCAGGCCATCCTGGCCGGGCTGTTTCGAGCTCGGGGGCGCTACGACCTCCTCTATGCCACTTCCCCGCCGCTCTTTGTCGGTGGGGCAGCGCTCGCCCTTTCTCACCTCCGGCGTATCCCGATGGTCTTTGAGGTGCGTGACCTCTGGCCCGAGTCGGCCGTGGCGCTGGGGGAACTCCGGAACCCGCGCTGGATCCGCTGGGCTACCGCGCTGGAGGAGCAGTGCTACCGACGCGCCCGGCGCATCGTCGTGGTCACCGAGGGCATCCGCCAGCGGCTGGTGGAACGCGGCTTCCCGGCGGAGAAGATTGTCCTCATCCCCAACGGAGCCAATACCGACCTCTTTCGCCCCGAGCCGACGGCCGGCTACCTCCTGCGTCGGGAATTAGGTTTTGGGGAGGAACGCTTCCCGAAGCGCCCCTTCCTGGTGCTCTATGCCGGCATCCACGGCGTGGCCCAGGGCCTGGAGACGGTGCTGGAGGCGGCCCGGTTGCTTACGGGCGCTTCCCATATCCACTTTCTCCTGGTGGGCGAGGGGCCCTGCAAGGCCGACCTGATGCGGAGGAAGGAGGAGATGGGGCTCAGGAACGTGACGATGCTGGAGGGCCGGCCGCGGGAGGAGATGCCGGCCTTTTTCTCGGCGGCCGACGTGGCCCTGGTGCCGCTGCGTCGGGCGGAACTTTTTCACAGCGCCCTGCCCTCCAAGATGTTCGACGCCTGGGCCTGCGCCTGCCCCGTGGTGTTGAGCATTCCCGGGGAGGCCCGGGAGGTGCTGGAGCGGGCCCAGGCCGGGGTGTACGTCCCGCCGGAGGAGCCCAGAGAGATGGCCCGGGCCATCCTTGCGCTTTCCGCCGACCGGGAGAAATGCCGGGAAATGGGCCGGCGCGGCCGGCACTTTGTGGAGGAACACTACTCCCGCCAGACCCAGGCCCGGCAGTTGGTAGATTTGCTCGAAGGGTTGCTGCCGAACCGGAACCAGCCGGTTTCCGGGTAGGTTGAGGCCATACCCCGCCTACCCGGTGAGGGTTTCTACGATCTTTTCTCCCGCCCGACCGTCGCCGAAAAAGGCCGGCCGATCCCCCCGGGGATGGAAGGTGTGCACCGCTTCGATCAGGCGTTCCACCGACGTCCCCACCAGGAGGTTCCAGCCGGCCTCCACCGTCTCCACCCATTCGGTCTCCTCGCGCAGGGTGAGGCAGGGGACGCCCAGCCAGTAGGCTTCCTTCTGTACCCCGCCGGAGTCGGTGAGGATGAGACGGGCATTCTTCTCCAGAACGAGCATATCCAGGTAGCCGACCGGCTCGATCAGACGGACGTTCTCCGTCGGGACGATGCCCCACCGGTCCAGGGCGAGGCGGGTGCGAGGATGGAGGGGGAAAACGACCGGCTCCCCGGTGGCGTTCAGGCCGGCGACGATGGCGGCCAGGTTTTCGCGGATGTCGGTGTTGCCGGCACGGTGGACGGTGGCCAGAAGGTAGGTGCCGGGCACCACCCCTAGCCTCTCCAGGATGCCGGAGCGGCGCTCGGCCAGAGGAAGGCTCCAGAGAAGGATGTCGTACATGACATCGCCGACCAGGTGCACGCCGGAGGTGATGCCTTCGCGGGCCAGGTTCTCCACTGCCGTCCGGGTGGGGCAGAAGAGGAAGTCGGAGAGGCGGTCGGCTACGAGGCGGTTGATTTCTTCGGGCATCGTCCGGTTGAAGGAGCGCAGCCCGGCCTCCACGTGAGCCAGGGGGATTCCCAGTTTGGCCGCCGCCAGGGCCCCGGCCAGGGTGGAGTTCGTGTCGCCGTAGATGAGCACCCGGTCCGGGCGTTCCTCCTGGAGGACCCGCTCGATGCCGATGAGCATTTCGCCGGTCTGACGGCCGTGGGAAGCGGAGCCGACCCCCAGATTGACGTCGGGCCGGGGGAGGTCGAGTTCACGGAAAAAGACGTCCGACATCAGGTCGTCATAGTGCTGGCCGGTGTGGAGCAGCACCTCCTCGTGCCGCCGGCGCAGCACCCGGCTGACCGCAGCGGCTTTGATGAACTGGGGGCGGGCCCCAACGACCGAGACGACCTTCAAAAGCGCCCTCCCGAACCCTCACGGGGCAGATTTAAGCCCGGAACGACTTGCCGCGCTCCCGCTTCCGGGGCCGAGGACCTCCCAGACCGAACGCCCCAGCAAGAAGAGGTTCAGCCCCAGCGTCGTCAGTCCGATCAGGTTAAAGGCCAGTTCCGAGGTCAGGACGTAGAGGACGGGGAAAAGCGCCGCCGGCACATAAAGCCAGAGATACAGGACTTTCCAGGAGATCCGACCCTGGCTGTAGAGCAGAAGCAGGGGAAGAATCAGGGGAAGGCCGGTGTAGATATGCATATGCCAGGAGGTGGCGCAGGTCGCGGCGTAGGTGCCGAGGAGGACAAAGCCGAAGGAAGGCGAGGAAACCTCCAACCGACGCATCCAGAGCGCCAACCCAGCGATAGCCGTAGCCATCATCCCCACGACGGCCGGCACCCAGGCCAGGGCGGCGGGCAAGACCAGGCCGAGATTGGCCGCCAGCGAGCGCCAGTTCATCATCAACTGGGGGTTGATGGTGCGGTTTTCCCCAAAGGAGGCCTTGAGGTATAGTTTCCCCACCGCCAGGAGGCCGTCGGGCCCGACCAGGACCACCGAAAGGAGCAGGATGAGGAAGGCCACCAGGGCAAAGCCGGCCAGCGTCCGAAAACGCCGGCTGAGGAGCAGGCCGGGGAAAAAAAAGATGAGCACCTGCCACTTCAGGAGCAGGCCGGCCAGCCAGAGGCCTCCCCGAAAGTCCCGCCCCCGGACCAGGGCCAGGATGAATTCGCCCATACAGACCAGCAGCAGGACGTTGACCTGCCCGGCCAGGAGGCTGGTGATCACGGGCACGCAGAGCACCATACGGAAGAGGATGCCCCAGTCCAGGTGGTCCTGCAGGGCCCTGCGGAAGTGCCAGAGGTAGAGGAGCAGGAGCAAAACGTTCAGGCCGGTCCAGAGGTAGAAACTGGTCCGGGGATCGAAAAGGAGAAGCGGCAAGAAGAGAAGGACAAAGGCCGGCAGGTAGTAGGTAGGGGCATAGTCATAGGAGTCAAAGCCGGTGCCGAAGATATGCTGGTCGTACCAGGGCCTCTGGAACTCGTCCTGTTTGGCCGGGTCGTAAATATGGCCGAAGCCGTATTTCCAGGCGATCTCGGCCGAGGCGCGGAAGGTCCGGAAGTCCACTCCCAGGTGGTGGACGATTTTCCCCGTCCAGAGGTAGACGAACCCAAAGGCCAGATAGAAAATGCCCAGGGCGACCAGAAAAAGGTTGAGCCACCCCCGGAGGCCCAGGGCTCGGAAAGGTAGCCTCAGGGCGACCCGCCGAGGGAGGCCCTTTGCCCCAGGACGTCGCGCTGTGCCCGCCCTGGGCCGGGTCGAGAATAAGCCGCTTCTGGACAGGCCGGCCAAAAGCCCATGCCACCAGCGCTCCAGGCGCAACCTCTCGCCGGAAGGAGGAACAAAGGACATCCGCTATGCTCCTTCCTGAGATTCGGGAAAAGGCCCGCCCCGATCGCCCGTTCCCCCCGAAAGGGCCGGCGGAGGTGCGGCGCGCTGCGCCCCGCTGCGCCGTCCTCCTCGCCACCGCAGCAGCGCCTTGGTAACCTCGGCTCCCAGGGCCGGCAAAAAGGCCAGCGGGAGCAAAAGCCCCCATTCCGGCAGGGTGAGGAAGGTGGTATGGAAAACCGGGTCCAGGAAAGGAATGTAGATGATGGCCAGGAGAATAAGGAAGGAACTCCCTACGGCCCAGAGCATGTTCCGGTTGCTCAGGAAGCCCAGTCGCCAGAGAGAAACGCGCTCGGAGCGGGCGGTAAAGGCGCGCAAAAGTTCAGCCGTAATCAGCGTAGACAGAGCCAGCGTCTGGGCAGCGGCGACCTGATCGGCCCGACCTTCGTGCCAGCGTAGCCCGATCAGGAAGGCAGCCAGCGTCGCCGCCGCGATCAGCACACTCTGCACGGCGATGCCCCACCACATCTCCCGGTTGATGATCGGCTCCTTCGGAGGGCGCGGCGGCCGCTTCATCACGTCCGGCTCGGGCGGTTCCATCCCCAGCGCCAGGGCCGGCAGGCCGTCGGTCACCAGGTTGAGCATAAGGAGGTGGATCGGCAAAAAAGGCAAGGCCGGCAGCCCCAGGACGGTAGCCAGAAACACGATGAGGATCTCCCCCACGTTGCAGGAAAGGAGGTAGTAGACGAATTTGCGGATATTGGAAAAGATGACCCGTCCCTCCTCGACGGCGGCGACGATCGAGGCGTAGTTATCGTCGGTGAGCACCATGTCGGCCGCCTCTTTGGCCACGTCCGTCCCGGTGATGCCCATCGCCACGCCGATGTCGGCGCGTTTGACCGCCGGGGCATCGTTGACTCCATCGCCGGTCATGGCCACGATGTGCCCCTGGGCCTTGAGGGCGTCCACGATCCGCACCTTGTGCTGGGGGGAGACCCGCGAGTACACGTCCACGACCGCTGCCAGGGGGCGGAACTCCTCCTCGTTCATACGGTCGAGTTCCTCACCCGTGAGGCCCTGGAGGCCCGGGGTAAACATATGCAGGTCGCTGGCGATGGCCATGGCCGTGCGTTTGTGGTCGCCGGTGATCATGATCGTCTTGATGCCGGCCTCGCGGGCCGTCCGGATGGCGTCGCGCACCTCCGGCCGGGGCGGGTCGATCATTCCCACCAGGCCCAGGAAGACGAGGTCCTGCTCCACCTCTTCGGCCCGTGGGTTTGCAGGCAATTCCGGGAGGGGCCGACAGGCCACCGCCAGGACGCGCAGGGCATCGCCGGCCATGCCGTCCATGGCGGCCAGGATTTCCTGTCGATCCCGATCGCCCAGGGGGCGTACATGGCCGTCGTCCAGGAGGTATCGGGAGTGCTCCAGAAGCAGGTCAGGGGCTCCTTTGACAAAGGCCAGGTAAGGACTATCGGCGAGGAACGGCGAGGGCTTTCCCGGGCTGTTGGCCCAGGCGTGCAGGGTGGTCATCCGTTTGCGCGCCGAGTCAAATGGCACCTCGCCCACGCGGGGGAAACGCCTCTCCGTCTCCTCCTGCCACAGGCCGGCCTTGGCCGCCAGCACGACCAGCGCCCCCTCGGTGGGATCCCCGGCCATCCGGTAGCGTTCTTCGCTGGTCCCCTCGATCTTCTCCAGACGGGCATCGTTGCAGAGGAGACCGCCCAGGAGGACACCGTAGAGGGTCGGGTGCTCCTCCGGGCGCACCTCCTCGCCGTGGAGGAGGAGACGTCCCCAAGGTTGGTAACCTCGTCCCTCCACCCCGTAGGAAAGGCCGCCGGCCCAGACCTTGACCACGGTCATCTCGTTCTGGGTGAGGGTGCCGGTCTTGTCCGAGCAAATGACAGTAGCCGAGCCCAGCGTCTCCACGGCCGGCAGGTTGCGGATGAGAGCGTGGCGGCGGAGCATCCGCTGCGTGCCCAGCGCCAGGCAGATGGTGACGACGGCCGGCAAACCCTCGGGCACGGCGGCGATGGCCAGGCTGACGGCGGTCATAAAAAGGACCAGGAGGGTCTCCGTCTGCGGCGGCCAGTTCTGCACCAGCCCGAGTGCGAAGATGGCCCCACAGATTGCCAGCGCGGCTACCCCCAACCAACGCCCCAACTGGTCCAGTTTGATCTGGAGGGGCGTCGGCTCGGCCTCATAGGAGCGCAGCATCTCGGCGATCAAGCCCAACTGGGTATGCCGGCCCGTGGCCGTGACGATCCCCTTCCCCCGACCGTAGGAAACGACCGTGCCCATAAAGGCGCTGTTGAGCCGGTCCCCCACAGGAATTTCGCTCTGGAAGACCTCGGCAGCGCGCTTTTCCGCGGGTACCGATTCGCCGGTGAGGGCGGCCTCCTCGATCCGCAGATTGACGCTTTCCACCAGACGCAGGTCGGCCGGGACATAGTTGCCGGCCTCCAGAAGGACCAGGTCGCCGGGGACCAGTTCCCGGGCCGGAATCGTCTGCACGTGGCCGTCACGGAGCACGCGGGCGCTGGGGGCGGCCATCTTGCGCAGGGCGCGCAGGGCACTCTCGGCCCGGCTTTCCTGAACGACGCCCAGGACGGCGTTCAAAAGGACGATGGCAAAGATGGCCGCGGCATCCACGTACTCCTCCCCGCCGCCTTCCGGGTGAAAGACGGCGATGACGAGGGAGATCGCGGCGGCCAGGAGCAAGATTATCACCAGGAAACTTTTAAACTGGTTCAGGAAACGCCGCCAGAGGGGAGTGGGGGCTTCCTCCGGGAGTTCGTTGGGGCCGAACGTCTCCAGGAGAGCACGGGCCTGTTCGGCGCTCAGGCCGTATTCCAGGCTGGTCTGCAGGCGCCGGGCGGTTTCCTCAACAGGAAGGCGATAGGCCTCTTCCAACACCGGACGGTCTTCCTCTTGCCGGATTCAGGGCGCTCCAGGGCGACCCGGTTTGAACGTTGACCTATTATAACCGCTGCCGGGCTATCGCGCAAACGCCCCATTTTCTCATGGTCAAGATGTTACGAGGGGTTTTTCCGGAAGACGATGCGACCGGCCTCCGCATCCACCACCACCGTATCTCCCTCGCGGAATTCGCCTTCCAGCACCTTCAGGGCCAGCGGGTCCAATACCTCCCGCTGGATGGCCCGCTTGAGCGGTCGGGCGCCGTAGGCCGGATCGAAACCGACTTCGGCCAGATGGCGGCGGGCCTCCTCCGTCCACCGGAGTTCCAACTTGCGCTCCCGCAGCCGCTCCTGCACCCGGCGCATCTGGATTTCCACGATCTGACGGATCTCTTCCGGTCCCAGCGGGTTGAAGATGAGGATCTCGTCAATGCGGTTCAGGAATTCGGGCCGGAACTGGGCCCGCAGCGCCTCCAGGACGCGCCGGCGCACCTCCTCTTCCTGTCCCTTGCGCAGGTCCTGAAGGTAGGGGCTTCCCACATTCGAGGTCATGATGACCACGGTGTTTTTAAAGTCCACCGTGCGGCCCTGTCCGTCGGTGAGTCGGCCGTCGTCCAGCACCTGCAGGAGCACGTTAAAGACCTCCGGGTGGGCCTTTTCCGTCTCGTCGAAGAGGACGACGCTATAGGGCCGGCGGCGCACGGCCTCGGTGAGTTGTCCCCCTTCCTCGTAGCCCACATAGCCGGGCGGGGCGCCGATGAGACGGGAGACGGTGTGACGCTCCTGGTACTCGCTCATGTCGATGCGCACCATGGCGTCCTCGTTATCGAAGAGGAATTCGGCCAGGGCCCGGGCCAGCTCGGTCTTGCCCACACCCGTGGGCCCCAGGAAGAGGAAGGAGCCCAACGGCCGGTTGGGGTCCTGCAGGCCGGCCCGCGCCCTCCGGATGGCGTTGGAGACGGCGGCGATGGCCTCGTCCTGGCCGACCACCCGGCTGCGAAGCCGCTCCTCCATATGCACGAGTTTCTGAATCTCTCCCTCCAGGAGACGGCTCACCGGGATACCGGTCCATTTGGCCACCACCTCGGCCACATCTTCCTCTCCCACTTCCTCCTTGAGGAGTGCGCCGTCCTTCTGAAGTTCGGCCAGCCGGGCCTCCTGCTCACGCAGTTCCTTCTCCAGTTCGACCAGCGTGCCGTACTGGAGTTGGGCGGCCCGGTTATAGTCCAGGGCGCGTTGGGCGCGCTCGATCTCCCCGCGCACCTCGTCTATCCGGGCCTTGGTCTGACGGATGGCCTGGATGGCCTGCTTCTCCTGTTCCCAGCGGGCGCGCAGGGCCTGGCGCTTTTCGCCCAGATCGGCCAGTTCACGCTCGATCCGTTCCAGGCGCTCCCGGGAGGCGGGGTCGCGTTCCTTCTTGAGGGCGGTGCGTTCGATCTCCAGTTGCATGATGCGACGTTCGATCTCGTCGAGTTCGGCCGGCATCGAGTCGATCTCGATGCGCAGGCGCGAGGCGGCCTCGTCCACGAGGTCAATGGCCTTGTCCGGAAGGAAGCGATCGGAGATGTAGCGGTGGGCCAGCATGGCGGCGGCCACCAGGGCACTATCCTTGATGCGCACGCCGTGGTGCACTTCATACCGCTCCTTCAGGCCGCGGAGGATGGAGATGGTGTCCTCCACCGTCGGCTCGCCCACATAGATGGGCTGGAAGCGTCGCTCCAGGGCGGCGTCCTTCTCGATATGCTTGCGGTACTCGTCCAGGGTGGTTGCCCCGATGCAGTGCAGTTCGCCGCGGGCGAGCATCGGTTTGAGCATGTTGGAGGCATCCATCGCCCCCTCGGCCGCGCCGGCCCCCACGACGGTATGGAGTTCGTCAATAAAGAGGATGATTTGCCCTTCGCTCTGGGAGATTTCCTTGAGCACGGCCTTCAGGCGCTCCTCGAACTCGCCCCGATACTTGGTGCCGGCGATGAGCGCCCCCAGGTCCAGTTGCACCAGGCGCTTGTTCTTCAGGCCCTCCGGAACGTCCCCTCGGACGATGCGCTGGGCCAGCCCCTCGACGATGGCCGTCTTGCCCACGCCCGGCTCGCCGATGAGGACGGGGTTATTCTTGGTGCGCCGGGAGAGGACCTGGATGACGCGTCGGATTTCGTCGTCGCGTCCGATGACCGG
This sequence comes from Chloroflexia bacterium, assembly GCA_034433695.1. Lineage (GTDB taxonomy): Bacteria > Chloroflexota > Chloroflexia > DTKN01 > DTKN01 > JASFBA01. The sequence continues at coordinate 36,013 of DAOUAK010000007.1, read as the reverse complement.
GTCGAGTTTATTTTCCCGGGCCAGGCGGGTGATGTCGCGGCCGTAGCGTTCCAGGGCCTGGTAGGTCGTCTCCGGGGTTGGGCTGGTGACGCGCTGGCTGCCGCGGATGCCGGTGAGGGCGCGGAGGATAGCGTCGCGTTGAAGGCCGAAGCGGCGCAGGATGTCGGCGGCCGGCCCGCGCACGCGCTCGTCGGCCAGGCCCAGGAGGAGGTGCTCGGTAGAGATATACTCGTCGCGCAGGCGGCGGGCCTCCTCCTCGGCGATCTGGGCCACCTGGGAAAGCGCGGGCGAAAGGTAGACCTGGGTGGCCCCGTAGGCCTGGGGCAGCCGGGCCAGTTCCTCTTGCGCCACGGCCAGCACCTGGGCCGGGCTGGCCCCGACCTTCTGGACGACCTGCGGCACCACCCCATCGCTCTGCCCCAGGAGGGCGGCGAGCAGGTGGAGCGGCTCGATCTGGCTATGGTGGCGTTCCTGGGCTTCCCTCTGGGCGGCCAGGACCGCTTCGGCGGCCTTTTCGGTAAAACGGTTCAGGTCCAGCGTCATACGTCACCTCACACCTTATCCGTATTCATCCTGAGATGATTTCATGGGAAAAGTAGAGAACCGGTCTTAGAGGGTCGTTGGAGAAACGTTAATGGGTCATCAGAGTCTCCCGTCCTCCGGACGGTCAGGCCGGGCCGCCGGTCTCCGGTAGACGAGCAGGGGCATCCCCCAGCGCGCCTCTGCTCAACCGGCATCGACCACCTGCAGGGGTTGCTCTACTGCCCTGGATCCATAGGTCTGGAACCAGGCCCGGCCTTCGTTCACCAGGTCGTAGATCAGTGTGTAGGTGCCCGGTATCGTGGGCGTCTGAACGGATATGTCAAACTCGACCTCCTCTTCCGGAGCCACGTCGTGTGGCAGAGTCACCCGCAGCCAGTCATCCCGAATCAGCCGGCCGGCCCCATCGCCCAGTTTGATTCCCAGGCGCACATAACCTCCGTAGGGCCGCTCCCCGGCCAGCCAGACCACATCGCCTACGTTGCGCACCCGTACCCGTTGCACAAACCGGCTGCCGGCTGGGACTTGAGGGAAGGAGCGTAGCAACACGATTTCCGCCTGTAGCCGGTGTCGCACTTGTTCCAGGGGACGGAGGTCGCTTGTAGGCAATTCCCGTCCCTCTTTTTCCAAAGCAAAGAAGGAAAGGGTACGTAACCAGTCGGGCAGAACCAGGGCCATTCTCTGCAGAACGCCGGCATCTGAACCGGCCTCTTCAGGATACGATAGTTCCAGGGCTTCGGGGTATGCAAATGGATACCGCCACATGCGCACGAACCCCACCCTCTTGGCGTAGACGTAAAGCAAGGGCAGGGGGACGTTTTTTTCTATAACACCGTACTCGCGCATAGCAGACTGCGAGGCAGGAGCGCGAGCGTGTCCTTCTCCTGGTTCCCCAAAGACGGCCCGCCCACCCGGTTTCAGCACGCGAAAGATCTCGCGCAGAACGACCTCGTAAGAGGGCATGTGGTGCAGGGCATTCATGCAGATTATTCCATCAAAGGTAGCCTCGGCGAAAGGGAGCCGTAGGGCATCGCCGACGACGGAGTGATGGACGGCGCCCTTTTGCAACCGTCGGTCGAGGGAGAAACGGAGACGAGAGGTGTGGAGCAGGTCCTCGACGATGTCCAGTAAGACCGTCCGTATGCCTAATCGGTTCAGATGCTCGGAGACCCACCCCGGACCTCCGGCCAGATCGAGCACGAGGTCACCAGGCCGGCAGTTCAGGGCCACACCACACACGGCCAGGCTGAATAGATAATGCCAGGCGGTTACTTGGTCAGATCGAAGCAGCGGAAAGGTCAGAGCGTTCTCCCGGTCATACCATTTGGCCCATTCCATCCCCGGGGCACTTTCAGTCCGTGGGGGTGGCAAATCGGCATTTTCCCAGGCCAGCAGGGCTTCGGGGGGGAGGGAAAGCAGATCGGCAAAGTCAGGCGGTGGGACGGCCGACGAGGATCGCAAGGCGAGGAGGTTTCGCTTCAATTCATCGAGTTTTTCCTCCAGTTCGTCCAGCCTGCAGGCATGTTCGTCCAGTCTCTGGGCCAGGAACACGAGTGTTGCTGCCAGGTAGTCGTAGGCGGCCGTCATTTCCTGGGCAAATCGGGCCTGCTGTTCCATCTGGGGGGCCACGTACCAGCGTGTGGCCAGGGTGTTGAGCCATCGGCGCACCAGGTTGATTAGCGGCCACAGGAGAGGTATACGAGAGGAGGGTCGCGGCTCTGTAAGAACTCGAGAAGCGTTGAGGCGTTTGGATATCTCCTGTAACTGCGCTGCCAGGCGTTCAACCGATTGATCTTCTGTCATTGTGCTCCTCCTCGCCGCTCACTCGATGATATCACGAGCGATGAGCCGGCGCAACGTCTGCCGGTTTTCAGGCCGATCGCTTTCTTTCACAACCAGGGACTTGAGAAGAACCCCCAGGTCACGGGGGTCGTCCCCGAAGCCGGCAGCACGGGGATTCCAGGTCGTGAAGCGAATCTCCAGATAGGCTTCGCCTTCCTCCGGAGGCAAAGTCAGGACGATTTCCTGGGGTTCGGGTGTACGGGGCAGGGGAAAATCGGCGATGCTTCGTCCGTTCCAGAAAAACTGTACCCGGGCCGGCGGAACCGTCTCCGGCCGGAAGCCGGCCACCTCCAGGCGCAGGTCGAGCGGAGAAGACACCTCCGGGAAAATCACGGTGATCTGATCCCCGCTCCACTGGGGCTCCGGGGATGAGAACTCCAGCAAAACCGGTCCGGCCCTCTGTCGTTCTACCCGGTAGATGCCCTGCACCGAGCGCACCAGCACCGCCTCTCGGGGTAAGTGATCCAGGGTCGTCTCGGTACCCCAGGTCTCCAGGACAAAGGTGGCGATCCGAGAGAGTCGGACTCCCCCGTAGAAAACCGAAGGGGGATTTTCCAGCAACAGATAAGCATCGCCATCGGCCGGCCATTGCTGAAGGAGCAGCCATAGATCCCTCCAGGGTACCGGCTGGGGCAGGGCAAAGGCTTCTTTGCCGTAAAGAAAGCGCAAAGGAGTTGCCAGGGCGACCCCAAATTGCTCCACGAAGACAGGAGACGATTGGGGCAGGCCCTCGGCCAGCACTTCCAGGCGGTGGATCGTCCCGGCCAATTCACGCCGCGAGGCGATGGGAAAACCGGCCTGCACCAGGAATAGGACCTGTAGCCCCACAAGAAGCCAGGCCGTGCCGTATCGCACCGTCTTCCAGAGGGAAACCCGGCGTATCGCCTGTAGCGCTGCCGCCATCCCGATGGCCAGGCAGGGAAAGACCAGAGGGATGTAGCGTCGCATCATCCAGAAATGGGAAGGATAGTCCATCGTGCTATGCACAAAGATGGCCCCTTCCAGGGCAAAGGCGGCGAAAAAGGGGAGAGAGGGGCCGTCCAGCCGTCGGCGTATCCACCAGAGCAGCCCGGCAACGCTCAGGGCGAGGCCCAGGGGGGAAAGGTACCACAGCAGGCGGAGGAAGAACAGACGGTGGTAATTCGTCCGCCATTCTCCTTCCACATAGAGCCGTGCCGGGGCGAGGAGCGGCCAGACGACCGCTCCATAGAGCACTGCGATCAGCCCCAGAAGCACCAGCCCCCGGCGTATCCGGTCCTCGTGGGTCCACAGATGGCGCATCAGACGTCCCACCGATCGCCGGAAGATCAGGAGAAGCACCACCCCTGCGAACCCCAGTCCCAGCAGGAGAAACCAGGCCCAGGCCGGGAGGAAACGGCTGTACCCCAGGGAGGTAGAGAAGGTCAGTACGTAGGGTCGGGAAATCAACGCTATATGGAGTGCGGCATGGACAAGGACGAGGGTATACATACAAAGAAAGACCCGTTCATTCGCCTCGAACCGGGCCAGACTTCTTCGCAGCAGAAGATAGCCATAGATCAATACCGGTAGGGAAAGAAACTCGATCTTGGCCAGGGCCACCTGGCCCAGAGACAGTCCGGCCAGCACGGCCAGGTCGCGGCGGTCCGGTTCGTGCAGGGCGCGATCGAAGAGGTACCAGCCCCCCAGAAGAAGCGGAAGGGTCAGGCTTTCGGCTCCCGGTTCCCGGGCAAACCAGATCTGGGCCGGGTTCAGGGCCAGAAACACCAGGGCTACCGGAGCGGCCCATCGGCCGACAAGATTCCGGACCAGGAAGTAGAAAGCCAGCAGACCCAGCAGGGTAAAAAGCGGCGTAGCCAGCAGGGCCGAAGTCAGTCCACCTATGGAATAAAAGAGGGCCAACCAGGACGGGTACAGGTGCAGGAACTGGGGGGTAATCTCACCGCTTTCCCGATCGGTCAGGTAGAAGCCGGGGAGCAGCCACTGTTGGCCGATGTAAGAGGAAAACAAAAAGTTCCCCTGTTCGGGTATGGAGGCAACCTGTGGGTCCCGGACGAGGATTCCGCCGGTCCGGGCGATGGAAACACCGGTGACGATATAGGCCCCCGGGTCCTGCCCACCCAGCACCCACTCCCCGGGGAAAACAAGGATGGTGCCCAGGCCCAGGAAAAGGACGGCGATGAGGGCGGATTTCTTTCCGAGGCGTAGCCGGGGACGGAGTTGCCTGCGGAGGTGTCGCCGGCGGGCGAGCCATACGATGCCGCTTCCCATTGCAAGGAGCAGGACCACCAAGATCGGGGAAAACAGGCCGAGTTCGGCCAGCAAAAGTGCCATCCAGCCACAGAGGAGGAAGCCGGCAAAGAAGCGGAGGAAGAGAGACTCTTCCCAGGCTTCATAGGTCTGGGGGAAAAGGGCCCGATAAAGAAGATGGCCGATCAGGGCTATAAGGAGGCAAAGACCTATCGTTCCCAGGGCAACCATCGGATTACCTGTGGGAAACGTATCCGGACGACAAGGCTCGTTCCTTTTCCTCCACGGCCCGGAGAAGGCGCTCGACCACCGCCGGCCAGGTGTGATGGTGGAGGACATAGGTCCGGCCAGCCGCCCCCATCCGTTCTCGTAGGGCCGGTCGCGCCAGAATATAGTCCAGACAGGCCTCGAATTCCCCGTAGCCCCGGTAGTATAATCCTCCATGGCTGCGCCGGCAGTGAAAAGTTGTTACCGCACAGCGGGCATTGACCAGCGCCGGCGTGCCCTGAAGCCAGGCCTCCATCAAGACGATGGAGAAACTCTCCAGGGGTGAGGGTTGGACCAGCAGAGTTGCAGCAGCGTAAGCATCTTGCTTGTCCTGCTCGTCCAGGACCCCCAGGTCCAGGATTTGGCCGGCCCCCTCAGGGGGAATCGCGATCTCCCCCGGCCCGACGAGGAGCAAGCGGAGATGGCCCGGATGCCGCCTCTTATAGGCGCAAAAATATTCCAGCAACTGGGGAACGTTTTTGGAACTATCGCGCCGGCCGACATAGAGCAGAAACGGCTCGCCGATGCCATGTCGGGAGCGGAAGCGTTCTGCATCCCCCCGCCAGTGGGTATCCACCCCCATCCCGACGAGAAAGGCCTGCTCCGGCGGAACCCGGTACAGCCGGAGGGCCAGTTCGCGTTCCGGTTCTGAAAGACAGAGAAGCCAGGGAACCCATTCCATCAGCCAGGCCGTGGCGAAATGGTAGGCATACGGCTCGTCGTGCAGGCAGGGCAGGAGAAACGAACGCTCCGGGGCAATCTGGCTTCCCCAAAATGTCAGATTGTGGGAATAGATGAAGAAGACAAAAAAGGCTTCCTGATTCCGGGCGATGGCCCGGTACAGTTCATCGCTTTGGGGCATTTCCAGAAGGTGGGCCACCTCTTCCGGGGCAAAGACCGGTAGTTTTCTCAGGAGGTCAAGCCGCTCTCCCCAGAAGGAGGCTTCCTGCCACCGACAGATGGGGAAACGGTGGACCGGCACGCCGTTCCACTCCTGGACGCCTTCGGGGTAATAGGGGTCGAACCAGGGGAACGTATAGCCCCGCGAAGTGGTCGTGTAGACGGTGACCTGCTGGCCGGCCCGGCAACATTCTTCTGCCAGCCGCCGGCAGAGGTTTTCTGCCCCACCTACAGTTTCCGGCCCGTACCAGGTAGAAACAAAGACCAGCGGACGCATTTTCGCCGAACCTGTCAGATCCTCGGCCCGGTCTCCGGCCTAGATCCCGGAGATTTGCCCGGCCCATCCCTTCCGGATCACCTCCCGACGGATGCGATCGATGACGGCCGGCACATCGCCTTCATCCCCCAGAGGGGGTTCGACCGGCTCCGGAGGTGTTTCGGCCAGAACGGAGCGCAGGAAATCCAGGTAGGCCCTGGCCACCCTTTCGCCTGAGTGGTAGGTCTGAATATACTTACGCGCTTGTTCTCCGATACATTGCCCAAGCGACGGATCGCGCGCCAGTGCATCCAGGTAGGCCAGGACCATTTCCTCCTCGGCCCCCCCCAGGTCGACCTTCAGACAGCAATCGTCGGGAAATTCGGCGTACTGGCCGGCATTGGAAATCAGCACCGGTTTGCCCATCCCCAGGGCACGAACCAGTCCCCCCGAAGTTTCCCCGGCCAGAGGGTAACGCAAATTGATCAGGACATCGGCGGCCAGGATATAGGTCTGAAAAGTGGGAACATCCACAAAACCGGTTACCCGCACCAGGCCGTCCAGTCGAAGGGCATGGACCTGCTCCCGGATGCGAACCTCCGGATGGTCCGGCCCGGCGATCACACAACGGCTGTGAGGAAACTCCCGGTTGAATACGGCAAAGAGGCGCAGCAGGGCATCGATCCGTCGGGAGGGCGTCGCGATGCCCGGGGAAACGATGAGAAAAGTTTCGGGGCGGTAACCCAGCCGGACTTTGATCTCTGCCGGGGGCAGATGGGCATAGGGAGAACGTTGCGGCCCTACAAGGTGGGGGATGACCGTCACCCGGGTCTGGGGGGCCACTTGAAGGACGGCCCGGCGTGCCGTCTCGCTGTGCACAATGATTCCCCGGCTTCTGGCCACCACTTGCCGAATTCCCGGATAGAGAAAGTGGTCCAGGTGGCTCCACAAACCGGAACCGCGCCGACGCAGGAGCGATAGCCCCTCCTCCTCCGGGAAGGCAGACAGATAAGCATCCACACTCCCTCCCCTCTCCAGATATTCTCCGAGAAAGTGGTGCAACACGGTGTCGTGGAGCACGACCACACCGGGGTATTCCTGAAGCATCTCGTAGATGTAAGCGTGGCAGATGTGGTTGCCCATGTGGTAGAGGCAGATGTCAAAGGGATGTCTGGAGTGAAGGGAAGCGAACTCTCGATAGTCAAGAACGGGGAACTGCCGGCGAATCAGCAGATTGGACGGCTCATAGCCATCCACGAAGATGGAGAGGTCCGCCTCTTGGGCCAGGTAGGGGAGAAGGTCTTCGCTATAGTCCGAAATGCCGGAGGCCACCGGCCGCAGTGGGCTGAAGTAGGCGATACGCAAGGCAACCCTCCTCACCTCCGGGCGATGACGGCATAGTCGGCGTAGCCGTAGAGGAGGTCGTTGAGCCGGCCAAAGTTGGTGTTCAGGAGCGCCGCCATCTCTTCCCAGTCTCCTCCTCCCCCTTCCGGCAGGAGTACCATCCGCACCCCCTCGGGCACCGGATGCAGGTAGCGCACCTCAACCTCCTGAAAGCCGTGCATCTCCAGCAAAAAGGTGAGGGCCTGAGGGTGGATCGGTTTGACGTGGGACATATCCAGGTAGAAATAGTTCACCAGCGCCCACAGGCAGAGCGGATTGGGCGTCTCCAGAATCAGGTAGGCCCCCGACTGGAGTTTGGCCCAGGCCATCTGGACGAGTTCCAGGAGCGTGCGCGGGGGAAGATGCTCGACCAGATGGGCGGCAAAGAGTCCACCCAGAGAGCCGTCCGGCAGGCCGGCCAGGTGCCCCAGGGCATCCGCCCGGAACACCCGAAGCCCCTTTTCCTGACAGCGGCGCACCATCTCCTCGTTCAGGTCCACGCCGTACCCTTCGATCCCGTTCTCGCGCAAGAGTTCCAGAAATTCACCCTTGCCGCACCCCAGGTCCAAAACGTTCTTCCGACCCTGGAAGAAGGGTAGATACTCCCGTTGCAGCGCCCGAATCTCCTCCTCGCGCCGGTAGAGGTCTTCGAAGCGGTAGTAGTCGTGGTCACGGAGGGATTCGCGCTCTTCGGCCACGGCCGGCTCGAGCGCCGGCGGACCGGCCGGCCCAATCCGGGCCAGAAGGGCATCGAGTTTCATCCGCAGGAAGGCCAGGCCGCGACGGTCGAGTTCCTGTTGATGGGCCAGTTCCTGCTGCCGCCGCTCCCGACGGGCTTCGGCCTGGGCCAGGGAAACCTCCAGGCGTTCCTCGGCCTGGGCCAGGGAAACCTCCAGGCGCCCGATTTCTTCCCGGAGTTTGCCCGCCTGCTCGTCCAGGGCGGCGCGGAGGTCCTGCAGGGCGGCGTGGAGGGCGGCTTGCTCCTGATCCAGCGGGTAGAACATCGCATCCATGCGCCGGACCAGGTCGTAGGAAGAGGTCTGGACGAAACGGTGCAGGTCCTGGAGCACCCGGCCCACGGCGGCGTTGAAGTGGACCTGTTGCTGGAGGATGGGCAGGACGTACCATTTGGTCGAAATACGGTTCCAGCGCTCGCGAAACCAGGCGATGAGGGGGCCCAGGATGGGGAGACGGGAACGGAAGGGCTGCTCCTGCACCTGCCAGAGCCGTCCCACCTCCTCCAGATGGCTTCGTAGTTGGGGAAACAGGCGGAGGTCGCGGTCACCGTAAAGCAGTTCTTCATCTTCCTTTTCCCGGATCGAGCGAAGGAAATCGCTTCGGGTCCGGACCTGCTCGCGGATTTCGCGCAGCCGGCCGGCCAACTCCTTGTCGGGCGTGTATTCCTCCATCATGCACCTCTCCAGGCAGGCCCCAGGCTCAGGCCACCTTGCCCGCCAATCGGCGCAAGAAGCGCGGTACCTCTCGATTTTCCCACACGACCAGCAGCGGCACGGCGTTGAAAAGCGAGGAATAGGTGCCGCTGGCCAGGCCGATGAACATGACCAGGATAAACTGCTTGATCGAGGCCCCGCCGAAGAGGAGCAGGGCCACCATCACGAACATGGCGTTCAACTGCGTCGTCAGCGAGCGATGCAGCGTCTGGGTCAGGCTGTGGTCCACGATCTCCTCAAAGCGTAGCCCGCGCATCCGGGGGGTGTTCTCGCGGATGCGGTCGTAGACCACGATGGTATCTTGCACCGAAAAGCCGATCACCGTGAGGAGGGCCGAAAGGAAGAGGGTATCGGCCTCCCAGCCCCAGAGCAGGCCCGCCAGCGAGAAAAGCCCCACCGTCACCAGAATGTCGTGCACCATGGCGATGATGGCGCAAAGGCCGTAGCGAAAGGGATGCGGCACCTTACGGAAGGCGAAGGTGATAAAGCCCAGGATGACCAGCGCGGCGGCGATCACCGCGTAGAGGGCGTTGCGCGTGACCACCTGGCTGATCGAAGGCCCCACCACATCAAAGCGTCGCTCGATGACCTCCCCGAAACGCGCCTTCAGCGCCTCCATCAGCTGGCCCTTGGTAGCCATATCGATCACCTGGGTGCGCACGATAGCCACACGGTCGCCTTCGGTCAGTTGCACCGAGGCCACGTCCAGCCCCTCTTCCTGGAAGACGGCCCGCACCTCCTCCGATTCTACCGGGCGGGGCAGGCCGACCTCCACATACGAGCCGCTGGTGAAGTCAATGCTCAGCCGCATCGGTGCGCCGTAGCGGACGGTCGAAAGGATCATCGCCACCACCCCCGGGACGATGATCAGGGCGGAGATGAGGAAGTAGAGGTAGCGGTGGCGCGTCAGGTGCAGCATGGCTAGGGTCTCTCCAGAGCCACGCCCAAAAGGAAGCGGGAGTGGCGCTCCAGGTACGAGCCGAGGACACCGTAGACGGCCCGCAGGAAGGTGCGGGTGACGGTGATGGCGCTGAACATGCTCACGGCCACGCCGATGGCCAGGGTGATGGCAAAGCCCTTGACCATACTGGCCCCCAGCGAACGGCCGAAGAGGTAGAGGATCACGCAGGTCAACAAGGTGGAAAGGTTCGAATCCCAGATCGAGGTCCAGGCCCGGTCGAATCCGGCCTCGATAGAAGCCCGGAGCGTCTTCCCGGCCCGCAGTTCTTCCTTCATCCGCTCGAAAATCAGGATGTTGGCATCCACGGCCATGCCGATGGAGAGGAGCAGGCCGGCCACGCCGGGGAGGGTCAGGGTAACCGGGACGAGTTTATAGATGGCAAAGATGAGGACGGTATAGATACAGAGCGCCAAGCCGGCCAGGGTGCCCGGCAGCCGGTAGTAGAGGGTCATGAAGAGGAGCACCGTGCACAGACCGATGATGCCGGCGATGACACTTTTGTTCACCGAATCCTGCCCCAGCGTCGGCCCGACGGTGCGGTTCTCCACCACCGTCAGGGGGACGGGAAGCGCCCCATACCGCAGGAGCAGGGCGATGCGTTCCGCCTCGCGCCAGGTCATCCCTCCGCCGCTAATGGAAGCCGCCCCATCGGTGATGGGCTCCCGCACGACCGGAGCGGAGATGACCTTTTTATCCAGCACGATGGCCAGCGGCTGACCCACGTGCGTCCGGCTCCACTCGGCCAGTTTGCGCGTCCCCCCGGCATTAAAGCCCAGGAGCACCATCGGCTCTCCGGTGAGTTCCCTGGGCTGGGTGCCGATGCGGTTGGCCACGAGTTCGTAACCAGTAACCACGGTGGGGTAAACCCGCGTCCAGGTGATGGCGGCGATCTCCTCGGCGGTCAGGCCGTAGGTCGTGCTGATGAGGGTATCCGGAGGCAGGTCCTCCCCCAGGGTGTCTACAAACTCCAGGAAGCCGGTGCTCTGGACGGTGGCCAGGGCCTGCTCCGGGTCGGGAACACCGGGCAGTTCGACGATGATGCGGTTGGAACCCTGCACCTGCACCACCGCCTCCGTCACCCCCAGGCCGTTGACCCGGTCGTTAATAATATCCCGGGCCACCTCCATCGTTTCCCCGCCGGCCGCGGCCGTATTTTCGTAGACCTCGCGCACAAAGCCGGCCACACCTTCCGGGGTGGACCAGCGGGCAAGGCTCCAGGAGATCGGCCGGACCTGGGCCTCCAGGATGACCTGCGTCCCTCCCTGCAGGTCCAGTCCCAGCCGAAGCGTCGTGGAGCGGATGAGATGCTCCTGCTCGGCGGTCGAACCCTCCGGCACCGTCCTCCAGAAGGCAATGGCCGGACTGGCCAGGTCGATCCAGAGCCCCAGCCCCGTCAGAAGCACGATAAGGGCCAGCAAAATCCCGTCGCGGCGCGACAAAGAGACCTCCAGAAAAATCGGCCGTAGATATCAGGCATTATACTACGCCCTTCCGGGGGATGCAAACCTGATTTGCGTTCCGGAACAGAATAGGGTATAATAAAGCCACGCGGCTGTAGCTCAGTGGATAGAGCACCTGCCTCCGGAGTAGGTGGTCGGGCGTTCGAGTCGCCCCAGCCGCGCTTTTGATTCCCCGGGTCCGGCATAAAGGGGGTTACGGTTCCCCCGGCCTTCCCACCGGGATCAGGTAAAGGGGGGTCTCCGCCGGAGATAACCCCAAGACCCGGCGCACTCCTGCGTCGTCAAAGGCGCCGATGGGGACGGCGGAGGCCCAGGGCGGTGGCCTGGAGGAGCAGGTTCTGCGCGGCGTGGCCGGCCTCCAGAAAGACGTAACGCTCCGCCCGATCCCCATACTTGGCCGCCGTGCGGGAGACCACCCCGGTGATGACAAAGAGTGCCGGCGCCCGGAGCAGTGCCTCCTGGTTCAGCCCGACCATCCAGAGGTCTCGCCGGAGGTCGCCCCGCCCCCGTACTTCCAGGCGATGGTCGGCCGGCCGGTAGTGATACCAGCCCTCGGGCAGCACGAGGTACACCTCCAGCGGGTAGAGGGCTCCGGCCGAGGGGGCCGCGCGAAAGCCCCGTGGGTCGGTGACGCCCTGGGCCGCCCAGAGAAGTTGCGAGATTTCTTCCCAGGTCAGGCTTTGTTCGGTATAAGAGCGGACCGAGCGCCGATGGGCCAGTGCCTCCGTCAGGCTCATTCCCCCCTGGGTCCGGGGCGGCGGCAGGGTAACTTCCTCCGTCGCGCTCGTCGGGGTTGCGGGCGTTCCTCCGCAGGCTCCACCGAAGAGCGGGAAAAGGACCAGAAGCAGGGCGAGCAGGTACGGTCGCATCGCCTTCTTCCTATTCCATGCCCCTCAGCCAGCGCTGCAACCGGGCGGCGATCACCTCGGGCAGGCCGGCGCGGTTGGACGGCGTCACTTCCACCCGTTCCACGTCCGGCCGGCGGTGGACTTCTTCGATCAGGGCCGGCCCGCGCAGGGCCACACTTCCCAGAACCGGACGCGGGTCGTCCAGAAGTTGCCGCACCCGGGCCTGGAAGAGCGCCGAAAAGCACTCCATCTTGCCGATCTCATCCACGACGAAGAGTTCCACATCCTCCCGTCGTGGGTCCAGGAAGGGCAGGATGACCCGCTCGAAGGTGGCTATGTCTACCCCATAGGCCCCCACCCGATAGGGGCCGGCCTGTTCCACGTGGGCCAGGACGATCTCGGGGCCGCCGAGGGCGGTGGCCCGGAAACCAAGCCGGCCGTGCGGCCCTCGGATCTCGGCCGTGGTAAAGCCGCCCAGCCGGATCGGTGGCAGCCTCTCCAGGACACGCCGGATGACGGTGGTCTTGCCGATGCCCGGCCGGCCGGTCAGAAGGAGGTTATGCGGCATCTCGGGCCTCCGCTGTACCCGTTCATCCCTCTGGAACGCAGGCGTACAAGCCTTTTCTGCCGAGTATCCGTTGAATCAACGGGGAAATCATCCCATTTCTAGACGCTTGAACGTGAGACCTCAAGGCCCGGCCTGCCCCAACGTCGGCTCTCCCCGCAGTCGTCGCCAGAGCGCGAGGAGGCGCGGCACGGCCCAGGAGAAGGCCAGGTACAGGGCCGGCCGGACGACGAAATCGTAGGCACCGAGGCGGGAGACAAAGCGCCCGCCAAAGCCTGCCTTGAAGCGGTACACACCCCAGAGCGGGTCCTCCGGATGCAGTTGGTCGGGCGCTCCCCAGAAATCGTAGGTCGTGCAGCCGGCCGCCCTGGCCCAGCGCATCGCCTCCCACTGGAGGAGATGGTTGGGCATGTGCTCCCGCTTGCGGCCGGAGGAGGCGCCGTACATATACCAGGCGCAGGGGCCGAAGCGCAGGAGAAAGAGGCCGGCCAGCAGTTCCCCCTCGTGCTCGGCCAGAAACAGACGCCCCCACCCCGCCTCCAGGAAGGTCTGCCAGACCTGCCGGTAGTAGGGATAGGGCCGGGTGAGGAAGCCGTCGCGCCGGCCCGTCTCCCGGTAGAGTTCGTAGAAAGCCTCCAGGTCGGCCGCTGTCCCTTCCCGCACCCGCACCCCCCGCCGTTCGGCCAGGCGGATGTTGTAGCGGGTCTTGGGCTTCATCCGCCCCAGGAGGGCCTCTTCCTCGGCCCGGAGGTCCACCAGAATCGTATTGCGAAACTGTACATCCTCCCCCCGCCGCCAGGTGCGCCGACGGAGCACCTCCAGGGCGGCGGCATCGTCGGCGACGATGTCGGGGTCGATTTTGATAAAGATGGCCCGCGCCCGACGGGCTTCTTCCTCCAGCCATGCCAGGGCCGCTTCCAGGAGGGCCGACCCGTCCTCCGCCAGAAGAGGGCCTTTGGGCACATAGAGAACCGGAGCCCCCAGAAAGGGTACTTCCCGCCGCAGAATCAGCGCGGCCGCCCGTGCCTGCCCTCCTTCTTCCAGGAGAAGTCGCCTGGGCGCCCATCCGGTGGCCCGTTTGACCTCTCCCCATTCGAAGGACTGAAGGATGTGGGGGTGGGGAAACGAAAGCAGCAGGCGGTTCCACTCGCTACCTTCACGAATCTCGCGGACATTCATCGGTATATAGGACCTGTGCAGTTGGGCACTTGCGCCATATCCGGTGGTCGCCAGAGGCTTGCCCCCTATATCGAAGGCCCTGGGCCTCAGAACTTGGGGTGCCGCCCTTCTGCGTAACTTTTAGGGCGAGTCTGAAAAAATAGCAAGATGGCAAAGGAGTAGATGAAACTTGGTGTCCTTCGGGCCCTTGGTGGTTTTCAGACAGGCTCTTTTCCACATCCTAACAACCACGTAGAGAACCAGGTTGGAAGGAGCGCTCCTTTGGAGTAGCGTATGGGTGTCTATTCATACACAAAGGGCGCCCCAGGAAACACTACCACAAAATCGCAGCTTTGGCAAGTCCCGTTTTGCCTCATGAAAAATCTTACCTTTCCATGAGGTAAAACGGTTCTGAAGATCACTTGGCGATGGTTACCATCTGGACCGTATTGCCGCCGATCTCTCACATTTCCGGTGACCATCGGCGATCGAATCTGCTCATCGGCATCGCTCACCTGGAAGAGCGTCGGCCGGCCCACATCCACGCCGGAGATCGTGTACTTCACCGGCCTATCGGTCGGATTGGCGATAAGGAGAGCGATTTCCCCTGCCGGATCTTGCCCCGCCAGCAACCAGAGCGCCCCCTCAGGGGTACTGGAGACCGCCAGCCGCTGCGGATGGGACGCCATCTTCGCCCACAGCGAGAAGGCCAGCGCCACCCGCTTGGGCTGACCGTTGGCAAAGAAAAGACCGTGGAAAGTAGGCGCATTCATGTCCGGGTCTGGACCGCGATAAAAGGTCGCCTCGGCGACGCCGTTTTCCTGCATGGCTATCCACGCCGCCGTCAGGATGGCCGCCCCTTTGCCGCCGACGCGCAGGGCAAATGCCTCGGCGCTCTGGTCCCCTGTTTGCCGGATGTCCGTATTCCATTCGGTGACGTGCATCTGGGTGGTCTGAAAGCCGAGACCGTCCAACTCCTGACGGTAAAATCTGGCCGCGCGGGCCCGATCCTGCGGGTCGTTGGAGTAGAGATGCCACGAAAAGAAGTCCAGCGGGGCATCCTTCTCTTTCACCAGATTTTGCCGCCCGGATGCCCCTTCCTTCAGGAATGGGGAGGAAGGGCGGCTGTTTTCCCCCGCCCTTGGGCGGGGGAAAACGCAGGGGGAAAGGGGGTGGGAAGGTGGGCGGCAATTGGCACTTACATTATACGGCCACCCGCGCCTTCCGGGCGGTTCGGGGGTATGCCGTGGGCAAGAGGGGCCGGCCCCGCTTCAAGGGGCGCAACCAGTTCGACAGCGTGGAGGGCAAGACGAACGGGAGCGGCATCCGCTGGCGCGATGGTTACGTAGAATGGATGGGCTTGCGGCTTCGGGCCGTTATCCCCAAGGGCGACGCGGTGGTCGCGCATGGGCTTTCCAGCCGGGTCAAGGACGTGCGTTTGATCCGCCGGAGGCTGAACGGGAAGGTGCACTACTGGGCGCAACTCATCTGCGAGGGGCAGCCCTACCGGAAGCCGAAAAAACACGGTGGGCACAGGCCGGGTCGGGGTAGACCCCGGTCCGTGGGTGTTCGGGCTGGCCGGGGAAGATTGGGGGGCGCAGGTGGACCTGGCCACGCCGCTCAAGGGCGGACAAGGAGAGGTACGGCGGTTGCAGCGGCAGGTGGAGAGGAAACGGCGGGCCAACAACCCGGAGAACTATCTGCCTGATCCGGTTTCCTGCGGATGGGGCCGACAGCCGAGAGTCCGAGAGAGTCGGTCGGGTCGCCACCAGAACCCCGCCCTTTAGGGCTGGGGTAGGTTCAGTGGTGGCGCCTGCGAGCGACCCCGATGGGTAGGCTGCCTATTTTTCTGGAGAAGCCGCGCCGTCCATGCCCTCAAAACGAAGAGCCGAAGGCCAAGCCTTTCGCAACCCGGGCGCGAAGGGTCGGTTTTTTGCTGCCTGTTGCCGGTCAAACCACCGAATTGGGCCTCCCAAAAGCCTCTCTACGGCCCTTTTTCTTGGTAGGTTGTAAAACTCGTCGGGCGGGCCGGTTGCGGGTAGGCAGGGGCATTGCCCTTGCCTACCCGATGCCCTTGTGCGCATCGAGGTCTCTCCGTGGCGGGGAAGGACAGGATGGGTCCTTCGGCCGGCCGGGGCAAGGCACGGAGGATCAGCGGTTCACCAGGAAGGGTAGTGAGGTGAGCACCCCCTCTAGGATGACCCGCATCTCGGCCGCCGGCCGCAGGGAAAGGGTTCCGGTGAAAGGCTCCTTCAGCGTAGCCTCGCGGAGGGCCAGGTCTTCTGTCAGAAGAAGCCGCAGCCGGGCATTTTCAAAGACGGCTTCCTTGCCTTCCAATACGAGTTGCGATTCTTCCCCGCCTTCCCGTCTTCGAATGGTGCGGCCGGCAATATGGAAGACATTGTTTTCTTCCACAATAAAGGCACTTTCATCCAGGAAAAGGCGGGGCTTTTCCCTATAGGGCCGGCCCGGATGCACACAGAAGGTGGCACAGTTGCCACATTCGTTGCAAAGGTCGGCCAGGTGCAGAATCTGACGGGGTTGGACGATCTCGAACGCTTCTTCCCCACAGACCACCAGCCGACCGTCCTGCAAGGAAAGGACAGGCAGCGTCCACTTCCGGGGAATCACTTCGTAGGTACGGTTGGCGCGGTTGGGACAGACCTCGACGCACTTGTCGCAGAGCGTAGCGCATTGCAGGCAACGGGAAGCCTCGGCCCGGGCCGCCTCCGCCGAAAGGGCATGTTCGACGCAGACAAAGCCACGGCGTTCCTCCGGAGGAAGGAGTTCCGGCCCATAGGGGAGGATACGACGGGCCCGCACTCCCTTGAGACGGACGATCTCCTCCGGCGAAGGCACGGCCGGCCGCGCCTGTGGATACATCAGTGGCAGGCCCAGGTCGTGGCAGATGGCCTCGGCCGCCCGCCGGCCGTCGGCGCAGGCGGCGATGACCGTTTCCGGGCCGCGGACGGCATCGCCCCCGGCATAGACGCGGGGGATGGAGGTGCGCCCCATCGGGTCGGTGCGGATGGTGCCGTCCTCGGCCAGGGCCAGGCCGCTTTCCGCCAGGAAATCCCGCCCCGGGCTCTGGCCGATGGCAACGATGAGGGCATCGGCAGGCAGGCGGAACTCGCTTCCGGGGATGGGGAGCGGGAGCGGCCGGCCGTCCGGACCGGGTTCCCCCGGCCGGTTGCGCAGGCATTCCAGGGCGACCACCCGGCCGCTCTCCCGAAGGACCGCCTTCGGGGAGACCCGTTCCTCCAGGATGTTCCCTTCGGCCAGAAACGCGGCCACTTCCTCCGGTTCCGCCGGCATCTCCGCCCGGGTGCGCCGGTAGAGGAGCGTGACCGGCCGACCGGTGAGCCTCCAGGCAGTGCGGGCGGCGTCCACGGCCGTATTGCCCCCGCCGATCACCACCACCTGCCGGCCCAGTTCGGGTCTCTCGCCCCGGGCCACCCGCTCCAGAAATTCCAGCGCCGGGTAGACGCCCTCGCCCTCGATGCCGGGGATGTCCAGTCCGGCCTCCCGGGGAAAACCGCAGGCTACGTAGACGGCGTCAAAGCCCCGGCCGAGGAGTTCCGTCGGGGAGGCGATGGGATGCGCCGGTTCGAGCCGCACACCCAGGTTCCGGATGCGCTCCAGGTCGGCCTGGAGCACCTCCGGCGGCAGGCGGAAGGCCGGGGCCAGGGCCGGCATGCCGCCGAGGCGCTCCCTGGCCTCGAAGACGGTGACCTGCACCCCGTTCAGGGCCAGGAAAAAGGCCGCCGCCAGGCCCGAGGGGCCACTGCCGACAATCGCCACCCGGCGGCCGGTATCCGGGGCCGGGGTGAGGGCGACGCGGCCGTGTTCGGCGGCAAAGCGCTTCAGCGAGCGGATGGCCACGGGGGCCTCGTAGTTGTTGCGGGTGCAACGGGTCTGGCAGACGTGGGTGCAGATATAGCCGGTCACGGCCGGCAGGGGGTTCTGGGCCAGGATGGCCTCCAGGGCCCGGTCGTATTCCCCCCGGGCGATATGGTAGGCATAGGTAGGGACATCCTGGCCCACCGGACAGGCCTCCACGCAAGGGGCCGTTATGCAATCGAAGAGGCCCAGGGGAGAGGTTACTTTGGGCAGACCGTAGGGAAAATACGATTTCTTATAGCGCGGGTTTTCCAGCGCCTCGTCGGCTGCTTCCTCCAGGTTGTCCTGCCAGTGGAGGGCCAGTTCGTCCAGGGAGGCCGCTCCACGCCTGCGCATCTCTCCCTCCAGTTCCTCCAGATATTGACCCAGCCGGCCGTAACCTCCGGGCTTCAAGAGGTCAGAGACAGCGGTCACCGGACGGGCCCGGCAGGACAGGAGGGTAGCGATGTTGAAGGCATCGGCCCCGGCAGAGTAGGAGACGGGGAGGCCCTCACCCAGGTCGCGGGCCAGTTTTCGGAAGAGGTTCAGGGTGATCGGATAGAGCGCCCGCCCGGACATGTACATCTCCTCCCCGGGCAGGAGGCCCTTGTGGTTGGACATCGCCAGCGTATTGCTCAACTTGACCCCGAAGGTCAACCCCCGGCCGGCGGCCGCCGAAAGGAGGGAGCGGATGAGGTCCACCGCCCGGTCGTAGGCCAGGTCGTGCTCAAAGACGGCGTCGGGGATGCGGATTTCGGAAAAGCCCAGGCGCTCGTGGAGGATGTACAGAACCTCCTCTTTCCCCAGTAAGGTGGGATTCAATTTGACCAGGGTATGGAATCCCCTTTCCTCCAGCAGGTAGCGGGCGATCCGCTCGATCTCTTCCGGGGGGCAACCGTGCATGGTAGAGAGGGTAACGCTGTTGACGATGCGGGAGGGGATGGCGATGTCGGCCCATTGGGGAAAGCGTTTCCGCAGGATGTCCTGGAGGGCGGCGATTTCGGCCGAAGCGTCGGTCAAGCGTTCCATGAAGCGCACCATCGGCGGACTCTGGATGCCCTCCAGGTTATAGCCGACGCTCATATTGAAGATCGTATCCGGGGCGCCCGGGAATCCCAGAAGGCGATGCAGGATATGGATGAGCGCCCAGGCTTTGATATATTCCCAGGCCGATTGCTCCAGTTTCAACTCCTGCGACCACTCCACGTTATAGCCCTCGTCCTCCATGTCGATGCAGGGGCGCGGGATCACGAGTTCGTCGAGGATCTGGACGGTCTTGAGTTCGATGAAGCGCCCGCCGCAGAGCCAGGCGCAGACGATGTTCTGGGCCAGTTGGGTATGGGGGCCGGCTGCCGGCCCGATGGGCGTTCCCAGTGGCCGGCCGAAGAGTTCCAGTCGGTAGGGAGCATCGGGCCGAGGGATATAAAAGAGGGAACGGTGCAGGCCGAAGAGCGAATCGGAACGATCGAGTTCCTCCAAAATCCCGTGCAGAAGCATCTCAAAGGACTGGACACGCATTGGGGCCTCCTTTTGAACGGATCACCCCTATTTTACCACAATTTCCGCATTTGCTCTCCCGGGGCGATTAGGGTATAATAAAACCCGGTATATTTCCCTGGCCCATCTTAGACTGGACTGGGTTTCGGATACAGGCAGTCGAGGAAGAGCCATGGACATCCATCTGAATTTGAATCTGGAGAGCCATATCCCTCTTTATCTACAAATTCGCGACCAGATTCGGGAAAAGATTCTGCGCGGCGAACTGCCTCCGGGGACACGTCTGCCTTCGGAACGCCGGCTGGCCCGCCGTCTGGGGCTATCCCGGACTCCGGTGCTGAACGCCTACAGCGAACTCGTCGCCGAGGGCTTGCTGGAGGCCCACGTCGGCCGAGGCACGATCGTCGTCGGCTGTACCTCCGGCGAATAGAATCGCCTGGATCAGGTATACCCGTTTTCAGGGCCGGGTGAGGTTGCCGGACAGCGGCAAGGAGGAGACCATGGCCGACACTGTCTACAAAGTTATCGAGATCATCGGCACCAGCACCGAGTCGTGGGAACGCGCCGCCGCCAACGCGGTGGAGACGGCCGCCAAGACGCTGCGCGATCTGCGCATCGCCGAAGTCGCTGAACTGGACATGCAGATCGAAGACGGCAAGGTGCGCGCCTACCGGGCCAAGATCAAACTTTCCTTCAAGTACGAAAGCCCCGAATAGCCGGCCCGTCCCAAGACCGCTACCGGGGTATCCGCGCTGGGCAACCCGGGGGTTGTCTCACCCGTCCAATCCTGGCCGGGTGTGTATCACCGTAGGAGGAACATCGCCGGGAAAGCGACCCGCCTGGAGTTGCGCACCGCGGTTACCCTCTCTTATGGGCGGGTGGACACCTGATCGGCCAGTTGCGGGTTCACGGCGATCCAGCGGCGGACCAGGTCTATATAGAAACGGAAACGCTCGGAGCCCGGGGACAGGCGGACCACAATGTCGCGGGATTCCAGACGGAGGAGGGCGGAAAGGGCGGCTTCGCCCTCCAGCGGCCGGCCACGCCGGGCGGAGAGGGCGGAAATTTCCTCGGCCGAGGCTCCTTCGCTATAGGCCAGCAGTTCGGCCAGGGCCAGCATCGCTGCCCGTTCCTGGGGATCGGCTTCCGACCAGATGTATTTGAAGTGGGCCTCGCCCCGCTCGGCGATGCGCTCCAGCACCGCATCCACGTCGGCCACGGTGAGGTAACTGCGCTCCACCTCGTTATGGTAGGCCACCATTTCATGGCACACGAGTTGGGTCAGGAAGGGATGGCCGGCCGTAACGCGGAGGATTTGTTCCACCGCCAGCGAGTCGTATTCCATCCCATAGGGTGCTACCGGCTCGGTGATGAGGCGGCGGGCCTCGTCCGGTTCAAGGAAAGAAATCTTTTTATAGGTGGCAATATTGAAGAGAATCGACCAGTACTCGGCCGCCAGTTCCTCCAGTTTGTGGGTCCCGGAGAAGAGGAAATCCACCTTTTCCTCATGTTGCATCAGGTTGCGCAAGAAGGGGAAAATGTCGGCCCTCAGATGGACGGCCTCCACCAGCCCCTGAAGTTCCTCGAACTCGTCGAACATGAGCAGGAGGCGTTTTTCCCCCAGGGCCGGATAGAGGTTGCGAAGGAAGCGGGAACGGAAGGTGAACTCCGGTTGGGCCTCGTACTCCTGGCGTGGGGGCAGTTGTACCGGAATTCCCTCCCGCCCGAGAGCATACGCGATCTCGTCGCTGAAGGTGTAAAAAAGTTCGGCCTCGTTGCGGACGGCCATACCCTGCATGTCGAGCAAGACGCAGTAATGGGTATCCTGGAGGACCTCGGACAGGCGGTAGAGCACCGAGGTCTTGCCGGTGCGCCGCTGGCCGTGGAGGACGATGATGTTGTTCTGGTAGGCTCCCAGGAGGTGTTCGCGGACGTAGGTGAAAACGTCCTGCCGACCGAAGAACATCTCCTTCGTCTTCAGCGGGGTGCCGGTCACGTAGGGAATGGGGAAAATCCGCTGGAAGGGACGCTCCTCGGCCAGGAAGACCACCTCATCGGCCAGGACCATCTCCCGGTTTTCGTCCACGGCGTCGTCGTAGAGGATCTGGACCACCACGCGCATCCGCTGGGAATTCCGCGGCTCCAGCGCCAGTTCCACCGTCCGTTCCTCGCCGGGCAGAAGCACCTCCAGGCGGGCCTCGCTTTCCTCCGTCAACTGGTAGTCCGGCCCGGGGAGAAGGTAGAGACGCACCCGCTCGGCCACATTCAGCCCCGCGTTGGTCAGACGCAGGTGCAACTTCAGGCGGGGCTGGCAGGACATCCGGCGGGTGACCAGTTCGGCCCGCAGGAGAGCCCGTCCGCGCAGGTCGCGGAGGGCTTCGTGGAGGATGGCCTGCCAGTGGGGAAGGAGGACGGCCAGGACTCGTTGTTCCGGGTAAAAGGTAGCCGGCCGGCGGCCGTGAGGAAAGGCCATATCTTCCTCGGAGAGCCGCCGGGCCGCCGCCACCTCCTCCAGGGCACGGTTCAGGTAGATGGCCCGCCCGTTGGGGTCGTCCACCCGCTGGGCCTTTTTCACCTCATGGACGACCGCAGAAAGGCGTTCCCAAACCCGGATCAGAGGAGGTGGCAGGGAGGAAGTGTGCTCTTCCGGAAGGGGACGGATGGCTGCCAGGTGCAGGAGGTTGCGGGCCTGCAACCCCTCATCGAGGAAACGGTGCAGTTCCCCGATCTCGCGGCTCCAGCGCCGTTCGGGGGTGGCGGCCAGGACGGTGGCGCTGGTCTCGAGAATCTCCTCCAGGGACTCGGCGGGATAGGTGAAAGGCTCATAGAGGGCCTGATAGGCGGCGGCCAGGGTAGCCAGGCCGGGGTCTTTCTCCTTCTGGAAAAGGTAGGCCAGATGGCGAAGCACCGGGCCGGCCTGACGGTCGTGCTGGAAAAGGGCGTACAGTTCCGGCAGAAGAGTCTCCGGCTGCTGGCGCAACCGTCCGACCAGCCGGATGGCCCGATCCACCGGCCGGCGCGGCCAGAGGTAGGCGCTGAGCAGGGCAAAGGGCAGGCCCAGGAGAAAGCCGGCCAGGGCGGAGAGGAAAAGTAAGGCCAGGGGAATCGGGAGGTAGAGGAAGAAAAAGTTGCGGGCCAGGAGGGCCAATTGCTCGGGAAGGAAGGGCGGACGCTCTCCACCGGACCGGAGCCAAAGTGGCAGGAGGGCCAGACCGGCGTTCAGGGCCGGAAGGAGGGCCAGGGTGGAAAGGAAGGTCCCGGCCACGGCACCGGAAAGGGTGCCGGCTGCCAGACGGGAACGGAAACGGGTCGGCGGGTCCTTGAGAAGCAGGATGCCGCTGCCGCCCCACAGGAGAAAGGCCGGGGGCACCAGGACGGCCAGCGGACCAGCCAGCGCCAGAAGTCGGCCCTGCTCCAGGAGGGCGCTCCGGTTGGCCGGCAAGGGAACGGCGGATAGGGCCTGCAAGGTCAAAAGGAGCACTTCCAGGGCCAGGAAAGTGCCCACCATCGTCCCACCCCACAGGCCGGCCCGCAGGATGTGCTCGTCGCGTTCGACCGGGAGGGTCCAGCCACCTCGGATTTCCCTCAAAAGAAGCGGAAGCGCGGGTCCTTCCTGGAAGGATGCGACGTTACGCCGCAACCAGGCGTAGGCCAGGCCCTCGATACCGCCCAAACCAAGGCCTGCAAGGGGAACAAGGAAGGCCACACCGACGGAGAGTTGCCAGGCGGACCAGGCCACCTGAGCCAGCCGGGCCTCATCCGCGACGATCTCGGGCCGAAGGAGGACCTGCTGATAGGGAGGCAACCCCTCACGCAGGACGACCAGGGGGAAGAAGAGAAAGGTGGTCACCACCCATCCGGCCACCCAACCGCTTGTAGCACCGGCCAGAAACCCTTCTCTGGGTCGGGCCGGCCGCACCCGCATCGCCGCCAGAATGCCCAGGAAGAGGAGCAAGATAGCCGCCAGAATTAGGGCAAAGGTGCGTACCAGGTCGCGAGGCAGGAGCGGAGTCGCCCTTTCCCCTGGCAGGAGGCGGACGACCTCATCCTCGACGATGACCAGGCCCAGGGTCAGGGCCAGAAGGATACCTTCGAGGAGGCCGGATTGGATACTCTTACGATACATTTTCGGAACGGCTCCGGGAACGCTCAATGGGAAATATCCTGTTCCACCGCCGCCTGCAATTCACGGGCCAATTCTCCGGCCGTGGAGTAGCGAGCGGCAGGTTCCTTGGCCAGAGCCCGGCGCAGGACGCCTTCCAGGGCCTCGGGAAAAGACGGGTCCACATTGCGAGGGGAAGGAAAGTCCCCCTGGAGGTGCTGCGCGATAACCCCCAGGGGCGTTTCGGCGCTGAAGGGACGCCGTCCGGTGAGCATCTCATAGACCATCACGCCCAGGGAATAGATGTCGGAGACCGGAGTGGCCGGTTCTCCCCGGGCCTGTTCGGGGGACATATAGTCCGGAGTGCCGATGCTCACGCCGGCCATCGTCACGGAGCCTTCCCCCAGCATCCGGGCGATGCCAAAGTCGGTCAGCACAGGGTCGCCGTCGCGGGTGAACATCACGTTGGCCGGTTTGACGTCGCGGTGGACGATGCCCCGCTGGTGGGCGTAATCGAGAGCGGCGGCGATGCCTCGAACGATGGCCACCACCTCGGCCGGGGGAAGTCGCCGGTTTCCTTCGGGGAGGGCCCGAAGGCGGTCTCGTAAGGTGCCGCCTTCGATGTATTCCATGACCATATAGAAACGCTCCCCGATCTGGCCAAAGTCGTACAACTGGACGATGTTGGGATGGCGCATGGCGGCGACGGCGGTGGCTTCGCGCTGGAAACGGCGACGGAACTCTTCATCGGAAGCCAGGGCCGGCCGAAGCACTTTGACGGCCACGTAACGGTCAATGAGCGGGTGGTAGCCCTTGTAGACCTCGGCCATGCCCCCTTGCCCACAGCGTTCCAGGATGCGATAGGGGCCGATGCTCCGGCCGGTCAGGTCCTCGCCGAGGGTGGTGGTCAACGATGGGGTCGAGGGGGTCGCCTGCTCCTGGCGACGGGCAAATTCTGCAAAGGGCCGGGAGAAGGGTCGCAACTCGCCCTCCACCACCCGCAACACGCCCCGGCGCAATAGCCGCCGCTGTACCTCCTCGGGCACCCGTTCGGGGTGAAGGACGCCCACACGTTCGGTCTCGTCCAGTTGCGCCCAGGAGTAGCGGTAGTGGTCCTCGGCCTCGGCCAGGAAGCGACGCCAGGCCTGTTCGCGTTCGGCGGGAAGGAGGGTGCGCTTTCCGGCCCCCAGTTCCCAGAGGTGATAGCCGGCCACCTGGGCAAAGAAGGGGTGCGGGCCGGCCCACTCCAGGGCCAGCCGGACTTCCTCCGAACCCAGGCCCGGGCTGCCGCCCAGACGGGAAATCCCCTCCAGGAGCGCCTGGACCTCCTCCTCGGTCATCAGCCCCAACGGGAGTTCGGTGAAGATGTTGAAGAAAGGGGAGGAAAGGGTGCCGGAGTGCCGGTAGGTGAGTTCGTAGAGGCTACGTCGGGAGGCGGTGATATAGACCACGCCGACCTCACCGGCCAGGCTGCGCAGTTCGCCGTAAAAGTCGGGGCCAAAGTCGGGGTTCTGGGCCAGGGCCTCGAATTCGTCCAGGATGAGGACGGGGCGGTAACCGGCATCGCCGGCCTGGCGAAGGAGGCGACGAATCCGCATGAAGCGGACTTCGGTTTCCCGGGCCGTGCTGTGGAAAAGGAGACGCAGGTCCTCTTCCCGCAGGCCGGAGGAATACTGCTCCAGCACCTCCTGCCAGAATTCGCTGCGGCTGGCCGAGACCATCCCCTCCAGGTCGAGGTAGGCGAACAGGTAACGTTCGGCTTCCAATCCAAAACGCCGCCGGATGGAAGGAGTGGTCAGGGAGGTCAGAAGCGAACTTTTGCCTATCT
Source organism: Chloroflexia bacterium (assembly GCA_034433695.1). Taxonomy (GTDB): domain Bacteria; phylum Chloroflexota; class Chloroflexia; order DTKN01; family DTKN01; genus JASFBA01. The sequence goes on along the minus strand of DAOUAK010000007.1, from coordinate 10,847 downwards.
TGCGTTCGCCGACGATGGCCCGGCACTGGCCGGTGAGGAGGGCCCCACAGAGGTGCTCCAGTTCCCGCTGCCGGCCGTAAAAGTAGGCCAGATCGGTGATGCGATGCCGATGGAAGAACGGATTACGAACGAAAGCCAACGCTTCCGGCCTCCACCAACCACGGCTATAGATAAATTCATTGTACACCATCACCGGACCTTGCGCAAACCTCGCTAGGGGATGCCGGGTTCGTTCGCCGTTGCGTCTGGCGCTTCCTGTGGTATAATGCAGGAGGAGGATGGCGGCGATGGACCCATGGAATCCCGAAATCGTGGTCATCGGGGCGGCCTGCCTGGACATCAAGGGGCATGTGGCCGGCCGGATTCACCCGTCCACCTCCAATCCGGGCCGGGTACGTATCACCGTGGGAGGGGTAGCCCGCAATATCGCCGAGAACCTGGCCCGCCTGGGATTGCGCACCGCCCTCCTGACGGTGGTGGCCCGCGACCCCTTCGGCCATCAGGTCGTCAAACATACCGGCCGCACCGGGGTGGATGTGAGCCAGGTGCTTTTCCTGCGCGACGGACGCACGGCCTCCTATGTGGCCCTGGTCGACGGCGAAGGAAACCTCTCCGCTGCCGTGGACGATACGGCCATCCTGTCCGAACTGACTCCGCGCTACATCTACGACCGCCGGCGGCTTTTCCGCCAGGCCCGTATGGTGGTGGTGGACGCCAATACCCCCAGGCCGGCCGTCGAGACGGCCATGCGCCTGGCCCAGAAGTACGGAGTGCCCTTTTGCCTGGATCCGGTCTCCTTTGAACTGGCCCGCCGTTACCGGGACCATCTGGAGCATATTGACCTCCTGACGGCCGGAGCGGTGGAGGCCGAGGCACTGACCGGACTGACCATCTCCTCCTCCCGGGAAGCGGCCGATGCTGCCCGACAACTCGTTTCCGCCGGCGTGAAGGTGGTGGTCATCTCCCTGGGGCAGCAGGGGGTGGCCTATGCCAGCCGGGAACAAAACGGCTACATCCCGACCGTGCGCGCCGATGTCGTGGACCCGACCGGAGCGGCCGATGCCCAGACCGCGGCCATCATCTACGGCCTGGTCAACCATTTCCCCCTGGACGAGGCGGTCTGGTTGGGCGTCTCGGCCGCCGCGTTGACCGCCCAATCGCTGGAGACGGTGCGCAGCGACCTCTGCCTGGAACTGCTCTACCAGCGGTTGGTGAGTTGAAGATGGAAACCGAAAAGGCCACCATCCTCGTTGCCGACGACGATCCGAAAGTTCGGGAACTTTTGCGCCTCTTCCTGGAGAAGGCCGGATACCGCGTAGCCCTGGCCGGGAACGGGGCCGAAGCCATCTCGATGGCCCAGGAGAGCGTGCCGGACGTCATTCTGGTAGACGTGATGATGCCGCAGATGGACGGCTTCGAGGTCTGTCGGCAACTGCGCAACGATACCCGCATCGGCCACGTACCCATCCTTATGCTGACTTCCCGTTCGGCGCTGGGGGACAAACTCTCCGGATTTGAAAGCGGGGCCGACGACTATGTGACCAAACCTTTCGACCTGGACGAACTCCTGGCCCGCATCCGTGCCCTCCTGCGGCGGGCCAGGGAGATTCCGGTGCGCAGCCCGCTGACCGGACTTCCGGGCAACCGCCTGTTGGAAGAAGAGTTGCGTTACCGCCTTCAGAGCGGGGCACCTCTGGCCTTGCTTTACGTGGATATGGACAACTTCAAGGCTTTCAACGACGCCTACGGCTTTGTACGCGGCGATGAGGCCATCCGCCTGCTGGCCCGCCTGATCCAGGAGGCGGTGGCCGAGAAAGGCACGCCGGACGATTTCATCGGCCATATCGGTGGGGACGATTTCGCCATTATCGCCCGGCCGGAACAGGTGGAAGCGATCTGCAAAACCCTGACCGAACGTTTCGATGCCGCCATCCCCGCCCTCTACGACCCGTCCGACCTGGAACAGGGTTATCTGCGGGGCTATGACCGGCATGGGGTGCCCCATCGCTTTCCTCTGATGACCATCTCCATCGGCGTGGTGACCAACGTCCGCCGTGCTTTTTCCAGCCTGGACGAGATGGGCCGACTGGCGGCGGAGATGAAACACCTGGCCAAGCGGATGCCGGGGAGCACCTATGTCGTGGACCGGCGCGTTCCTCCCGCTCGCCCCCTGTCCCCGGAGATGGAACGACGGGGGCGCCCATGGCCCTGCGAGGTGGTCATTGCCGGGGCCGAGCGAGACCTCCTGCAACTCCTGCGGATGCATCTGGAGCGGGCCGGCCGGCGGGTGCACCTCTATTTCACCGGGGGCGAACTGCTGTCTTCCGTCCGCTCCTCTGTCCCCTCGCTCATTATCCTGGATGCCTGGCAGGAAGACGGCTCCGCCTGGGACCTCTGCCGACAGTTGCGGGCCATCCCGGAACTCCGGCACCAGCCCATCCTTCTTCTCTCCACCGATGCCGAAGATGAGGAACGCGCCTTCCGGCTACATATTGATGCCTTTCTCCTGAAGCCGTTCTCCCTGAAGCAGTTTTCTGCCTGCGTAGAGGACCTGATCGCCCGTTGCCCACCCTCCCCATCCGCGACAGGAGATGGACATGAGCCGAATTCTGGTCGTTGAAGACGAACACCCCATCCTCAAGTTGATCGAGGTCAACCTGCGGCTGGAAAACCACGAAGTGATCACCGCCACCAGCGGCCAGGAAGCCCTTGAGCGGGTGGCCGAGGAACAGCCGGACCTCGTCATTCTGGACATTATGTTGGGCCCGGGGCTGGACGGCTGGGAGGTTTTGCGTCGTCTGCGCCAGAACAAGGCTTTTCAGGATATCCCGGTGGTTGTGCTCACGGCCCTGGTGCAGGATTCCGACATCATCCAGGGATGGCAACTGGGAGCCGACGAGTATATCACCAAGCCGTTCAGCCCGATAGCCCTGGTGAAGACGGTGCAGATGGTCCTCGATCGCACCCCGGAGGAGCGGCGGGCCCGTCGTGAGCGTGAGATCATCCGGACGCAGCTTTTACGCAGCCTGCGCGAACGTCAGAGGGAGGGGCCGGACATCCCTCCGGCCGCCCGCTAGGTGCCGGGTTCTGAAAGGAGCACAGCCATGCAACGCTTTCGAGATTTTGCCCGAAAACACCTGCCCGAGGTGGTGGAAGACCTGCGATGCCTCTGTGCCATCCCCGGCATGGCCGGCCGGCCGGAAGATCTGAAGGCGGCCGCCGACTGGGTAGCCCGTGCGCTGGAGGATTGCGGACTGGAGGTGCAACTCCTCTCTGCCGGCGGACCGCCGGTGGTCGTGGCCGAGCGGCTACTTCCGGGCCGGCCGACCGTCCTCTTCTACGACCACTATGATGTGCAGCCGGCCGGCGACGAGCGCGAGTGGCGCTTTCCCCCCTTTGCGCCGTGCCTGTACCGCCGCCGCCTCTACGCCCGGGGGGCGGTGGACAACAAGGGGACGCTTCTGGCCCGCCTGTGGGCCCTGCGTGCCTGGCAGGAACTGGAGGGCGGCCTCCCGGTGGGGGTGCGCTTCCTGGTGGAAGGGGAGGAGGAAGTGGGCAGCCCCCATCTGGCCGAGTTCGTCCTGGGCCACGCCGAACGCCTGCGGGCCGATGGTTGCATCTGGGAAAGCGGGAGCGTAAGCAGCGACGGCCGGCCCCACCTCTACCTGGGGATGAAGGGACTCCTCAGCGTGGAACTGGAGGTGCGGGGCGCCACCACCGAACTACACTCCGGCTGGGCCACCATCGCCCCCAACCCGGCCTGGCGGTTGGTCTGGGCCCTCTCCCGGTTGAAAAGCCCGGACGAGGAGATCCTCATAGACGGCTTCTACGACGCGGTGGAGGGCCCCGGCCACGAGGAGATCCGCAAGTCCCGTCGGCTTCCTTTCCCGGAGAAGGATTACCTGGAGTCCTGGAAGGTGCCGTCTTTCCTGCAGGGGATGTCCGGGAGTACCCTTCTCCTCTGCCAGTTCTACTCCCCCACCTGCAACATCTCGGGCCTGGCCGGCGGACACACGGGGGAGGGCGAACGGACCATCATACCGGCAACGGCCCGGGCCCGGCTGGACTTTCGGCTGGTGCCCCGGCAGCGTCCGGAGGAAGTGCTGGAGCAACTACGCTGCTACCTGGACCGAGAGGGTTTTGGGGACATCCAGATTCGGGTGCTGGGTTCCCCGCTCCAGCCCTTCCGCACGCCCCCCGAAGCCCCCTTCGTCCGCGCCGTGGTGGAGGCCACCCGACGGGCCTTTGGGAAAAACCCGGCCGTTTTCCCCATCGCCGGCGGCTCCGGGCCGATCTTTTTCTTTGGGCAGGGATTGGGAATGCCGGTGGTCGGGCTGGGCATCGGCCATCCCGGTTCCCAGGTTCACGGGGCGAACGAGAACGTGCGCCTGGGCGACCTGGAGCGGGGCATCGTCCACGTCGCCGTCTTGCTGGGCCACCTGGCGGAGGGCCTGCCGGAGTGAGTTCCCCCTGCTGCTCGGTCATCATCGTCAACTGGAACGGCCGGCCTTTCCTTGGCCCCTGCCTGGAAGCACTCTCCCGGCAGACTTTCCCCGCCTTTGAGACCATCCTGGTGGACAACGCCTCCACCGACGGCTCGCCCCAATGGGTGGCCGAGCATTTTCCCAAAGTGCGCCTGCTCGTCCATTCGCGCAACCTGGGCTTTGCCGAGGGCGTAAATTCCGGAATCGCGGCGGCCCGGGGAGATCTCCTCGTCCTCCTGAACAACGATACCCAGGCCGAACCCCGTTTTCTGGAGGCGCTCGTGGAAACGGCCGGGCAGGACGAGCGCGTGGGCATGGTGGGGGGGGTGCTCGTCTTCGCCCGCTGGCCGGAGTTTGTGGCCTCGGCCGGCATCCGGATGCAGTGGGATGGAGTGGCGCTGGACCTCTGGCTCGGCCGGCGGCGGGAGGAACTGCCGGATAGACCGCAGGAAATCTTCGGCCCCAGCGGTGGGGCGGCCCTTCTGCGTCGGGCCATGCTGGAGCAGGTGGGGCTTTTCCGTCCCGAATTCTTCGCCTACCTGGAGGATGTGGACCTGGCCTGGCGGGCCCGGCTGGCCGGGTGGAGGTGCCTCCTCTCCCCTGGAGCCATCGTCCGCCACATCTACTCGGCTACCGGCGGGGAGGATTCTCCCTTCAAGGCCTTTTACCTGGCCCGCAACCGCTGGCTGGTGCTGTACCTGAACCTGCCGGCCGGCCTGTGGCTGCGCTACGCTCCCCTGATTCTGGCCTATGACCTGGCCGCATGTGCCTACGGAGTCGTGAGTGGGAAGCATGAAATCTGGCGTGGCCGGCTGGCCGCATTCCGGATGCTGCCCTCGCTCCGACCGGAGCGCCGGGCCGTCCAGCGCCTGCGTCAGGTGTCGCTCCGGGAACTGACCCGCCTCCTCTCCCCGCCCCTTTCCCCCTGGAGCACGCTACGCCTGCGCCGGGAGATTGCCCGACGGGCAGGGGATTCCCTGACCGTCGTTGAACGTTAGAACGTCCCCCCTCTGTAGGTTTCGCCCCGATTCCCCAGCGGACGCAGGAGGTAGAGCGGCAGGCCGAGCACCAGGTTTTCCAGACCCAGGCAGAGGATCAGGGCGGAGAGGCTGAGGATTTCCCCCCGCGACCAGACGGCCGGGTAGGTCAGGGCCGGTATCCCCAGGATGGCCAGGAGGACGCTTTCCCGCGTCCCCAGGCCGGCCACCGAAAGGAGGCTGGCCAGCCCCATCAGGGCCATCGTGGGGACAAAGGTTTCGACCGGTAGCGTCTTCCCCAGCGCCGGGATGAGCAGCCACAGGCGGAAAAAAGTAGTAGAGAAAGAGAGGAGGGAGATGGCCGTCCCCAGGGCTACGTTCCGCCAACTCAGGAAAAAGTGATCCAGGTAGGCCCGGACGTTGTATTCGCGCAGGACGCGCCGCACCGCCGCCGGGATGATATAACGCAGCACCCGTTCGATCAACCAGTTGCGCCAGCGCCGGTCCAGGAGGAGGCTCAGGAAGAGGACGATGCCGGCCAGCATGAGGCCCAGGACGAGGAGGAGCGTCGGGGCCGAGGCCAGGCGCAGGAGGATGTATAGCCCGCTCAGGGCCAGGAGGCCCATCATGAGCATATCGAACAGCCGGTCCACCACCGTGCTCAGGAAGGCGGCCCCCAGGTCATAGCCGTCCTCCTTGAGGTACCAGGCTTTCAGGAAATCGCCGGCCTGCCCCGGCACGGCGGCGCCCAGGAAGATGCCCAGGGCATAGTAGAAGGTAAGCCGCTTCCAGGGGACGTCCTGCCCCAGGTCCTTCAGGATGACCTGCCAGCGCCAGCCCTTGAGCAGGACAAAGGGAAAGACCAGCACAAAGGCCAGCACCAAGGGGAACCACTGCACCCGACGCAGCGTTTCCCCGGCCAGGGTCAGTTCGTCGCGGTTGCTCCAGAGGATATAGACCAGGAGGGCCGGTCCGAGAAGCCGGAGGGCCCAGCGCAGTGCGAGACCACCCCACCGCTGCCACCGTTTGCCCAAGTTACCTCCCTCGTCGCTACGGCCGATGCTCCCGCCGCTCGAAGCGTAGCAGGGCGATCTGTTCCGAGACCAGCCCGATCAGGAAGACGATGACGCTCATCGTGAAGAGGAGGACGGCCGAGTTGGGAATATGGAGCCGGGCCTCGGTCAAGATGGTGTAGCCGGCCGAAAGGCAACTCAGGACAAAGAGGCCGGCGCTGACCGGCAGAAAGACCCTGAGCGGCGAAAAGAGGGTGGCGATGCGCAGGATAATGAGGATGAAGCGGATGCCGTCGCGGAGGAGGCGGATGCCGCTCTTTCCCCCCTCGCGCCGGGCCGAGCGGATCGGGACAAAGGCCACGCTGTAGCCGGCCTTGAGAAAGGCCAGCGTGGTCGTCGTGGGGTAAGAGTAGCCGTTGGGCAGGAGGTGGAGGAACTCTAAAAGCGCTTCCCGGCGGGCGGCGCGGAAGCCGCTGGTCAGGTCGGGGATGGGCCGGCCGGTGAGGTACGTGGCCAGGGCGTTGAAGAAGCCGTTGCCCAGGCGACGCAGAAAGGAGGACTGGGAAGCCGGGTGGCGGGCCCCGACGACCAGATCGTACTCCGCCAGCGGCTCCAGGAGGCGGGGAATGTCGTCCGGATCGTGCTGGCCATCGGCGTCCATCAGCACGATCAGGCGGCCGCGGGCCTGGCGCAGGCCCGTCTTGACGGCGGCGCCATTGCCCTTGTTATAGGGGTGGCGGAGGACGATGGCCCCGGCGGACCGGGCTTCGTCGGCGGTGGCGTCGGTGGAGGCGTCATCCACCACCAGAATCTCCGCCTCCGGATAGTTCCGGCGGATGGCCTTCACCACGGCGCCCACCCGGCCGGCCTCGTTATGGGCCGGAAGGACGACGCTCACCTCCGGCGTGGCGACACGACTTTCGGCCAACGGCTTCTCCTTGGGCGAGATTCCGGCCACTCGCCGGGGGCATTGTACACCACCACCGGCGGGGGCGTCAACTTGCGTTGGAGCGATCCGTCCCGGCCAAAGGCTCCAAAACCTTCGCCAGCATCTGTCCGGTAAAACTCCCCTCCACTCGGACCACTTCTTCCGGCCGGCCTTCAGCCACCACATAGCCGCCCTCTTCCCCGCCCTCCGGCCCCAGGTCGATCACCCAGTCGGCCGTCTTGACCACGTCCAGGTTGTGTTCGATGACCACGACCGTGTTGCCGGCATCCACCAGGCGGTGGAGCACTTCCAGGAGTTTCTGGATGTCGGCCGGGTGCAGCCCGGTGGTCGGTTCGTCCAGGAAGTAGACGGTGCGGCCGGTGGCCACGCGGCAGAGTTCCTTGGCCAGTTTTACCCGCTGGGCCTCCCCGCCGGAGAGGGTCGGGGCCGGCTGGCCCAGACGGATATAGCCCAGGCCCACGTCCACCAGCGTCTGCAGGATACGCCGAATCATGGGATGGGCCTGGAAGAACTCCAGCGCCTCCTGGGCCTCCATATCCAGCACCTCGGCGATGTTCTTGCCCTTGTAGCGCACCTGGAGCGTCTCGCGGTTGTAGCGCCGGCCCTTACAGACCTGGCAGGTCACCCAAACGTCGGGGAGAAAGTGCATCTCGATCTTGACCTGGCCGTGGCCCTGGCAGGCCTCACAGCGTCCTCCCCGGACGTTGAAGGAAAAGCGCCCCGGACGGTAGCCCCGGACACGGGCCTCCGGAGTCAGGGAAAAGAGGCGGCGAATCTCGTCGAAGAGGCCGACGTAGGTGGCCGGGTTGGAACGGGGGGTTCGCCCGATCGGCTGCTGATCGATCTGGATGACTTTGTCGATATACTCCAGTCCGCGCAAGGCCCGAAAGGGGCCCGGCTTGAGGCGGGCGCGATGCAGGCGCTGGGCCAGGGCCGGATAGAGCGTCTCGGCGATGAGGGAAGATTTGCCCGAGCCGGAAACGCCGGTGACACAGGTAAAGGTGCCCAGGGGAATGCGGACGGTGATATCTTTCAGGTTGTTGTGGGAAGCCCCTTCCAGCACCAGCCACTCCCCACGCAGAGATCGTCGCCGCTCCGGGATGGGAATCCGGAGGGCGCCGGAGAGGTACAGTCCGGTCAGGGAGCCATCCCGCATGACCTGCTCCGGCGGGCCGGCAGCAACGATCTCCCCACCGTGGGCGCCGGCCCCCGGACCAAAGTCCACGATCCAATCGGCGGCGCGCATGGTGTCCAGGTCGTGTTCCACGACGATGACGGTGTTGCCCAGGTCGCGTAGCCGGAAGAGGGTGTCGAGCAGGCGGCGGTTGTCGCGGGGGTGTAGCCCGATGGTCGGCTCGTCCAGGATGTACATCACGCCGACCAGGCCGGAGCCGATCTGGCTGGCCAGGCGGATGCGCTGGCTTTCTCCGCCGGAGAGGGTAGGGGCGGCGCGGTCCAGGGTGATATAGTTCAGCCCCACGTTGACCAGGAAACCCAGGCGCTCGCGGATCTCCTTGAGCACCTCGCCGGCGACCTCCAGGTGGTAGGGGCTGAGGGCTTTTTCCCCCGCCATCAGCCCCTCGACCCATTCCAGCGCCCCGGTAATGGAGAGGGCGGTCACGTCGCGGATGGAATATCCCCCCACAGTCACCGCCAGGGCCTCGGGGCGGAGTTTGGCCCCGTGGCACTGGGGACAAGGGAGGGCGCTCATGAAGCGGCCGTACCATTCGCGCATGCCCTGGGAGGTGGTCTGGTGGTAGCGGCGTTCGATCTCCGGGATGACCCCTTCCCAGGGACGGTAAAATTCGCCCCGGCCGGTCTCGCCTTCCCAGGTAAAGTGCACCCGCCGGCCGGCCGAGCCGTAGAGGACGACACGATGCTGCTCTTCGCTCAACTTTTCCCAAGGCGTATCCAGGCTGAAGCGGTACTGCCGGGCGATGGAGAGGAGGCAACGGTAGGCCCAGGTGTCCTTTTTCTCCCGCATGACGCCCCAGTAGCGGATGGCCCCGTCGTGGATGCTCAGGGTCGGGTCGCCCACCACCAGTTCAGGGTCCACCTCCATTACCGTGCCCAGGCCGGCACAGCGCGAGCAGGCCCCCTGGGGCGAGTTGAAGGAGAAGAGTTGGGGAGTGAGTTCCGGCATACTGAAGCCGCACTCCGGGCAGGCGTTTTTCTCGCTCATGAGGAGCGCTTCGCCCTTCTCCGGGACAATGAGCACCAGGCCGTCGGAGAGGCGGAGGGCCGTCTCCAGGGAGTCGTTCAGCCGGCTGAGGAAGGCTTCGTCCGGGTCTTCCGGGATCTGAAGCCGGTCCACCACCACCTCGATGTTGTGTTTGACCTTTTTGCTCAGGGCGATGGGGCGCTCCAGGCTGAGGGTTTCGCCGTCCACCCGGATACGGGAAAAGCCCTGGGCGCGGATCGTCTCGAAGAGGTCGCGGTACTCCCCTTTGCGCTCCCGGACCAGGGGAGCGAGCACCTGGAAGCGGGTGCCGGAGGGAAGCATCCGCACCCGGTCGGCCATCTGCTGGACCGTCTGCGAGCCGATCTCGCGGCCGCAGTGGGGGCAATGCGGGATGCCGACGCGGGCGTAAAGGACGCGGAGGTAGTCGTAGATTTCGGTGACGGTGCCCACGGTGGAACGAGGGTTCTTGGCCGCCGACTTCTGCTCGATGGCGATGGCGGGGGAGAGGCCGGCGATATAGTCCACCCGGGGCTTTTCCATCTGCTCCAGAAACTGCCGGGCGTAAGCGGAGAGCGACTCGACGTAGCGGCGCTGGCCCTCGGCATAGAGCGTATCGAATGCCAGCGACGACTTTCCCGAACCGGAGACGCCGGTGAAGACGACAAAGCGGTTGCGGGGGATGGTCACGTCAATGCCCTTCAGGTTATGCTCTCTTGCGCCACGGATGACGATGGCGTTCATGGGCGTAGGGACTCGAGGAAATCTTTCAACAACAGGGCCGAGAAGGCGGGTTTCTCCAGTTGGCAGACCGTTCGGGACATCTCACTTCGCTCCTCCAATCTGTACAGGGTGTATGCGGAGAATTCCCCCAGGGCCTGCATCCGCTTCTGGCATACCGCGATGGCTACCCTGGAATTGTCGATGCCGATCCAGCGCCGCCCGGTGATCTCTGCGGCTACCAGGGTTGTTCCGGACCCGACGAAACAATCCAGGACCAGGTCTGTTTCCTGAAATGGGGTCCAACATCGTCATGTCTGCCCCCATCTCGCACCGACGTTTTCCCCTGCCCCGGGCAGGATTGCGCCGGTCGTTTCGCTCTCCGGTTGGCCGGCCGTCCACCTCGGCCCGACACCTGGAGTCCGGCCCGAAACAGTCGCGGGAACACCCCCGCTTTCCAAACGGGCGTTGAATCTGGCCTGCAAGACCGCCTTGACGACCGGCCCCGGCGTCCAGGGCCGTACC
>DAOUAK010000006.1:0-13641 GCA_034433695.1 Chloroflexia bacterium | reverse complement strand
CGCGCCCTTGACGGCGGGCTTCAGTCGTAGTAAACTTTACGGCGGGGCCGGCGATTTCGAGCGCTTTTCGGAGGAGCATTGTGGCAGTCGAAAAGGACAAGATTCTGGTAGTAGATGACGATGCCTACGTCTGCCGGAGTCTGGCCGAAGTCCTGCAGGAGGAAGGCTATACCGTGGTCACGGCCCAGGACGGCCCGACGGCGCCTCGCCTGCTCTATGCAGAGCGTCCGGACCTGGTGATCCTGGATGTGATGATGCCGGATATGGATGGCTGGGAAGTTTGCCGGCGTATCCGGGAGTTGACCGATATCCCGGTGCTCATGCTTACGGCGCGGGGGCAAGTTAAGGACCGGGTGAAGGGATTAGACCTGGAAGCCGATGATTACCTGGTGAAGCCGGTGACCCTGGAAGAACTGCGGGCGCGGTGCGGGCAGCGTTGCGGCGGGCACGCACTTCCCCTGAGCCGTCCCCGCAAATTTTCACCTTTGATGGGGGACACCTGGTCGTAGACCTCCTGGCCGGAGAGGTGCTCGTGAAGGGAGAGCGCGTCAAGTTGCGGCCCCTGGAACTGCGCCTGCTCACCTATCTGGTGCGCAATGCCGGCCAGTTGCTCGGTTATGACCAGATTCTAGAGGCCGTTTGGGGTTACGAATACAGCGGGGATCGGGCCAGCCTGAAACTCTATATCTGGCGTCTCCGCCAAAAAATCGAAAAAGACCCGGCCCACCCGCGTTGTATCCAGACCGTCCGCGGTCTGGGCTACCGTCTGATTCGACCCGATTAGGAGCCGATCCAGGCAGAGCGGCTTTCCGGGATCGGCAAGCCGTCTTCACCTTTTCCGATGCCGGAGAAAGGGGAAGGCGGAGCGGACTTTCCACTCCGTCTTCCCTCCAGGCGAGGAGACAGCGGGGGCGATGGCCTTAGCGTGTCGGCCGCGTCCGGTCAGGGGAAGGAGGCCGAATGGGCCCGGGCAGATCTAGATAGGTATGGGTGTCCCCATCGCCGATAGGCAGTTCCTCCCAGTTTCCGGCATAGTCCACGGCTACCGTGGCAAAGTAGTAGGTCCCGTTGCCGTCGTTGGCGTTGTAGAGAAAGATCGGCAGGGCCGGAGAGGCTGGCCGGAAGACCAGCCCCGTGTCGTGCCATCCGGCAGACGAATTGGGCACCCGCACCCACAGGTGCACCTCGGCGACGCCGCTTCCTTCATCTTGATAGTCGAAGGTAACCGGAATGGGCAGGCCAAAGGCCGTATAGGGGCTGCTGGCCTGAGATTGGGGAGGGGTGACGTCGAGGATGGTCTGGTCATCGCCCTCGCCGCCGGGCAGCGCTTCCCAGTTGCCGGCCCGGTCCACGGCTACCGTGGCGAAGCGATAGTCCCCTTCACCGCACTCCGGCGTGTAGTCGAACATACCGACAGCGCTCTGCGCCGAAAGGCCGGTATCGTGCCAGCCCAGTTTGCCGCAATTCGCCCAGAGGTAGACCCGGTCTACACCCAGGCCCTGATCCTGGGCCAGGTAGGAGACGGGAATGGTTGAGGTATTGACAAAGCCCGGCACCTGGGCAAAGGAAGTCGGCGGGAAGGGGTCGACGGCCGGTGGGCGCGAGCGGACATCGGGCGAGGTGTAATCCAGGTAGGTCTGGCTCTCACCCTCCCCTTCGGGCAGTTTCTCCCAGTTGCCGGCGCGGTCTACAGCCACGGTGGCGAAGAAGTAGAGACCGCTGCCGTAGGCCGCCCTGTAGTAGAAGACAAAGCCGGTGTCGTCGGGCGACGGTCGGTAGACCAGGCCGCTATCCTGCCATCCGGCGGCGGTGGCATGGGCCACCCACAGGTGCACCTCGGCGATGCCGCTCAGGTTGTCGGAGTAGGTGAAGGCGACCGGGATCACCGAGGCCCGGAGAAAGAACGGACTATTGGCCTGGGACTGAGGAGAGGTCAAGTCGAGAATCGTCCGGCTGTCCCCCTCGCCGCTGGGGAGTTCCTCCCAGTTTCCGGCCATGTCGACCGCCACGGTAGCAAAGCGGTAGAGGCCTTCTCCACACTCTGCCTCATAGTCGAAGGTGCCGGATTCGGTATAGGCGACCAGGCCGGTATCGTGCCACCAGGCGGAGCCACAAGAAGCCCACAGATGGACCTCGGCCACCCCGCTTCCCTCGTCCTTGGCGGTGAAAGAGACCTGGATGGGGGAAACGTTGGTTACTTCCGGAGATTGGGCCGCGGAAGCAGGAGGCTGAGAATCTTCCGGCGGAAGGCCGGGAGTTTGAGCCTGGGCCAGCGAAGGCACGCCCAGGGCCAGAACGAGAATCCCGATGACGATCCAGGTTACACTCTTGCCACGCATGGTACTCCTCCTTTTGCTCGATACTCTCCCTTGCCCTATCGGCAAGGCCCGGACCTTTTTCTCCGGTTCGCGCCGCCCTGGTCCGGGAGAAGGGTGACGGAACCTTTCGCCCCGTCAGCGTGGTATCCTCGCCGCTGTTTCCTCATCCCACGCTTTTCGGTTGCGCCTCCATCCTAATCCGAGCGGGTAAGTGCGCCGTCATCCGGGGGTTACCGTTTGGTAAACAGCGGCCCCTTGTGCCTTCCCCGGTTGACCCATGTCGGGTGCGGACCGAAGTATCCCCAATATTCAAATTTGCACATATCCTTACTCCTATGCTAATATGAAAGATGCACCGGCTCGGCCCGAACAGATGGAATTGCCCACAGGTGAGCACTGTGCCTCGGCAGCCGGCCGCCCAGGAAACGATGTCCAGTGAAGGTCTGGCCACGGAAGGACAGACGAAAGTGGCCCAGGGGATTCTTTCTAGCGTACTTGCCCTGCTGGCCGAGGTGCCCTCCTTTCGTTTCCTCCTCCGGCATCTCCAGGCACCGCCCGGCCTCCTCTCCATCGCTCCCCTTATGGAGCCTTCCCGACCGCTCCTGGCCGCATTCATCCACGCCCACCAGGACCGGCCCCTCCTCCTCCTGACCGCCGGAGCCGAGACGGCCCAGCGCTTCTACGAGGCCATCCGTCTGTACAGCCCAACCCCTGGGGTGGTCTTCCTCTTCCCGGCCGCCGACATCCGCCCTTACGAGCGGATGTCCCCCGACATCAGCATTGTGGCCCAGCGCCTGGGCGTGCTCGAGGCCCTGGCCCGCTGGAATACAATGGGCGGCCCCCCTCCTTTGGTCATCGCCTCCGCCCGCGCCGTTCTCCAACCCACCCTATCCCCGGCCGACTTTGCCGCCTCCTACCAGGTCATCCACCAGGGTATGCCCCTGCCGCCGGAGGAGACCGTCCGGCGCTGGATCGAATGGGGCTACCGCCCGGCCAAGATGGTGGAGGAACCCGGCGAACTGGCCCACCGGGGCGGCATCGTGGATGCTTACCCCCCCACGTCCCCTCTGCCGCTGCGCATCGAACTGTTCGGCGATACGGTGGACAGCATCCGTCAGTTCGATCCCTCTTCTCAGCGCTCCCTCCGCCAGGTGGCTTCGTTTTCCCTCTGTCCTCCCCTGGAATTTCCCTGGTGGAAACGCGACCGGGCCATTGCCGGCCTCCGCCGGCTCGACCGCAGCACCCTGCGCCCGGAAGTGCTCGCCGAACTGGAGCGCGACCTGGAACGCCTGGAGCAGGGCATCTCCTTCGAGGGCCTCTCCCTCTACGCCCCCTTCTTCCAGGAATCTCCGGCCACCCTCTTCCATCATTTTCCCCCCCAGTCCCTCTTCCTCCTCGACGAGCCCGAGCGCTTCCAGGCCACCGTCCAGGAACTCGAGGCCCAAAGCCAGGCCGTGCGTCAGGAACTCGTCCAGAACGGGGAATTGCCGGCCGATTTCCCTTCCCCCCTTCTCCCGTGGCCGGCCCTCTCCCCTCTTCTGGCCGAACATCCCCGGGTGCACCTGGCCATTTCGGAGGAGGAATCCCTTTCCCTGCCCCTTTCGCCGCTTCCCCATTACGGTGGCCGGCTGGAAGAAGCCCTGGCGGCCATCGTCGAGGGACGCGCACGGGGCGAACGCATCCTGATCGTCAGCCACCAGGCGGCCCGGTTGCTCGAACTCCTCCACGAACGGGGGCTTTTTCCCCGACCCGGTGCCCTGGAAGTCCACCCCGGCCGGCTGCCCACCGGCGGCTGGGCCTGCCCGGAGGCCGGCCTCCGGGTCCTGACCGATACCGAACTCTTCGGCTACGCCCCACCCCGCCGTCGTCCGCTGCTGCGCCGCCCTCGCCGCGAACTTTTCCGCGAGGACCTCCTGGCCCAACTCCAGGTCGGAGATTATGTCGTCCATGAGGACCACGGCATCGCCATCTACGAGGGCCTCACCCACCTTACCCTGGCCGACGGTGTGGAACGGGAATACCTTTACCTGCGCTATGCCGGCTCCGACCGCCTCTACGTCCCGGTGGATCAGGTCGATCGAGTACGCCGTTACATCGGCGCGGGAGATGCGCCTCCGGCCCTCCACCACCTGGGCAGCGGCGACTGGGAACGTACCCGCGCCCGCGTACAGCGGGCCGTCCAGGAACTGGCTCGCGAACTCCTGGAACTCTATGCTTCCCGCGAACTGGCCCGGGGACACCCCTTTTCCCCCGATTCCCCCTGGCAGGAGGAACTGGAAGCCTCTTTCCCTTACCTCGAGACCGAGGACCAGTTGCGCGCCGTCCAGGAGGTCAAACGGGATATGGAACAGCCCCGCCCGATGGACCGCCTGGTCTGCGGGGACGTCGGCTACGGCAAGACTGAGGTGGCGTTGCGTGCCGCCTTCAAAGCCGTCCTCGACGGGAAGCAGGTGGCCGTGCTCGTCCCCACCACCGTCCTGGCCCAGCAGCACTACCGCACCTTCCGCGAACGGCTGGACCCCTTCCCGGTGGTGGTGGAGATGCTTTCTCGCTTCCGCCGGCCGGCCGAACAGAAGGAAATTCTGGCCCGCCTGGCCCGGGGGGAAGTGGATATCGTGATCGGAACCCACCGTCTCCTCTCCCGAGACGTCGTCTTCAAGGACCTCGGCCTGGTGATCGTGGACGAGGAGCAACGCTTCGGTGTACGCCACAAGGAGCACCTGAAGATGCTCCGGCGTGAGGTGGATGTCCTCACCCTCACCGCCACCCCCATCCCCCGCACCCTGCACATGGCCCTGACCGGCATCCGCGACCTCAGCGTCATTGAGACGCCGCCGGAAGATCGGGTGCCGATTCGCACCTATGTTGTCCCCTACAACGAAAAGGTCATCCGTCAGGCCATCCTGCGCGAACTGGAACGGGGTGGGCAGGTCTATTTCGTCCACAACCGGGTGCAGACGATCTACCGGGTTGCCCGCCAGTTACAACAACTGGTGCCCGAGGCCCGCATCGGGGTAGCCCACGGCCAGATGCCGGAGCAGGCCCTGGAAAAGGCGATGCTGAACTTTGTCTCCGGCCGCTACGACGTCCTGGTTTGCACGACCATCATCGAAAGCGGACTGGACATCCCCAACGCCAATACCATCCTGATCGATGACGTCATCTCCCTGGGGCTGGCCCAACTGTATCAGTTGCGCGGCCGGGTTGGGCGGGGGGCGGTACGCGCCTATGCCTACCTCCTCTACCACCCCGGGCGGGTGATGGGAGAAGCGGCCCAGAAGCGCCTGCAGGCCATCCTGGAGGCGACGGACCTGGGGGCCGGCTTCCAACTGGCCATGCGGGATCTGGAGATTCGGGGGGCCGGAAACCTCCTCGGGGCCGAACAGAGCGGCCACATTGCCGCCGTGGGCTTTGACCTCTATACCCGATTGCTGGCACAGGCGGTGGAGGAACTCCGGGCCGCCGGCGAAGACCGGGAGCGGCCGGACCGCATCCGTGAAGAACGGGAGCAGGTTCAGGCCGAACTGCGTGGGCCGGCCCCGGTCACCCTGGACCTGCCTCTGCCGGCCTACTTGCCTTCCGAATATATCCCCGAACCGGAGGTGCGGCTGCAGATGTACCGTCGTATGGCCGAGGTGCGCACCTCCCGGCAGGTGCAGGAGATCGCCCGCGAGTTGCGCGACCGCTTCGGCGAACCTCCCGAACCGGCCCGCGCCCTCCTGGAACTCTTGCGGCTACGGGTATTGGCCTTGCGGGCCGGCGTGCGGGAGGTGCGTTGTGAGGACCACCGCATCGTCCTCACCCTGGCCGAGGGAGCACGGCCGGAACTGGGCGAACTGCCGCGCTGGCTCCAGGTGCGCCTGCGCCAGCGCACTCACCTGCTCTGGCTGGATCTGGAGGGTCTGGGGGAACGCTGGCCAGAGGTTCTGCGCTACCTCCTGCTGGCCCTGGCCCGGCCAGCGCAGGGCTGATTTCCCACCCCATTTCAGCGGAAAGGCCGACCATGGGCGAACCACGTGAAGAACGCTTCGACCGATTGCGCTTGTTGCTTTCCTTTTTGCTCCTTATTTTCCTCTGGGCGGCCTGGCTCCTTCCCCCCTGGCTCGACGACGAGGCCCGCCGGCGCATCGAGGCTACCCGTACCCTCCGTGTGGGTTTGGATCCGGCCTACCCCCCCTTTGAAAACGAGGTGGAGGGGCAACTGGTCGGTTACGACGTGGACCTGGCCCGTGCCCTGGGGGAGCGCCTGCGCCTCCGGGTCGAGTTCGTGCCGATGGGCTACGATAGCCTCTATGATGCCCTGATCTCCGGCCAGATTGACGTCATCCTTTCTTCCTACCCCTATAGCCCCGAACTGTGCCGGCGCGAGCGCTGCACCCGGCCCTACTTCCAGGCCGGCCAGATGCTCATGGTGCGGGCTGGAAGCCCGATCGCCGGCCCCCACGACCTGGCCGGGCGGAGCGTCGGGGCGGAGTGGGGTGGGCCGGGAGATGTCCTGGTACGCCGCTGGGAGCAATCCGGACAGATCGGTGTCCGCCGGACCTTTATGAGTCCCCAGGAGGCCCTGGAGGCACTAGTCGCCGGCCAGGTGGACGCCGTGGTGGTGGATCGTCTCTCGGCCTTGACTTTCGTCGAACGGGAGAAGGTCACCATCCTCGAACCACCGCTCCAGGAGGAAGCCTTCGTGGCCGTGGTCGCCGGACGCAGTGTCTGGTTGCACCATCGTCTGGAGCAGGGCCTTTACTGGCTGGAACGGGAGGGCTTCTTGAAGGAACTGGAGGAACGGTGGTGTCGTTCGCCTTGAGGTTGGGTTGTGCTTTCCTCAGGCCTGTGGTATGATGTAAACGATAGCGGTGCCCCATCGGGGTTACCCGAAAGAGGAGGTGGAACGATGGTACGGGACGTCCCGGCCGTTTTGCTGGGCTATCTCCTGGGTTCGATCCCCACCGCTTACCTGGTGGCTCGCTGGCGGGCCGGCGTCAACATCCGTTATGTGGGGGAAGGCAACGTCGGGGCGCGCAACGTCTGGCATGTGGTCGGACCGTTCTGGGGATTTTTGGTAGGGTTTCTGGACATCCTCAAGGGCTTCTGTGCCGTCATGCTGGCCTGGGCCTTGGGGGCTTCCTTCTTTGGGGCACTCCTGGTCGGGCCGGCCGTTATCATCGGGCACGCTTTCCCCCTCTTCCTCAAGTTTCAGGGCGGCAAGGGGGTCTCGGTCACGGCCGGTGTGCTCATCGCCTGGTCCCCCTGGTCATCCCTCCTGGCCCTGGCCCTCTTTTTCCTCGCCCAGATGCTCCTGCAAGACTTCAATCGGAGCATCGTCGTTGGCGTCGTCTCCGGCATCCTTCTACCGCTGGCCTTTGGCAAGGAGTGGTGGCTTCCGATCTATGCCGGCGTCCTCTTCTGCTCCCTGGCCCTGAAAAAGCGGCTGGACCTGGCCCACGAACGGCGCGTGTGGGCTACCTCCGGCTGGCAGGATGGGGCCCGCCCCGGCTGGTATCGGGAGGAGATGCCACCGGACCTCCCGAACGACGAAGACCAGGAGGGTTGGCAGGAAAAGGAGCGACCATGTTCATGCTGATCTACCACGGCGCCGTCACGCTGCTCCTGGTGATCATCTTTGTCAACGTTTTGAAAAACCTGCGCAACTTCCAGGAACCCCCACCGGAAGGGGACCTGCCGGACCCGCCTCCTCTTGTTTCGGTCCTCCTTCCGGTCCGCAACGAAGAACGCAACGTCGCCGGTTGTCTGGAAGCCCTGTTGCGGCAGGACTACCCGAACCTGGAAATCCTGGTACTGGACGACGATTCCAGCGACCGGACACCAGAGATCATCGCCGAGTTTGCCGCCCGGGACGCCCGCGTCCGTCTGCTCAAGGGGGATCCCCTTCCCATCGGCTGGCACGGCAAGGCCTTTGCCTGCCATCAACTGGCCCGGGAGGCGCGGGGGGAATGGCTTCTTTTCGTGGATGCCGACGTCCGGCCGGCCCCTCATGCCGTCTCAGCCTCGCTACGGGCCGCCCTGAAGGAAGAAGGTGACCTCCTGACCTACTTGCCCTACCTGGTTTCGGTAACCTTTTGGGAAAAGGTGCTGATGCCGATGGTGGCCTTTTTCCCCTTCTTCCTTCTGCCGATGCGGCAGATCAGCCGCGGCCGTAACCCCCTTTTCTCCATGGCCTTCGGGCCGTTTATGCTCTTTCACGCCTCGACCTACTGGAAAATCGGTGGCCACGAGGCCGTGCGCCAGCAGATCACTGAGGATATGGCCCTGGGGCGGCTGGTGAAGCAACACGGCGGCCGGCTTCTCCTTATGGATGGGACGCGGGTGGTTGCGGTGCGCTTCTACCACAACCTGGGGGAAATCTGGCGCGGCCTGGCCAAAAGCGCCTATGGGGCGTTGGACGTGCCCCTGGCAGGATGGCTGGGCATTCTGGGGGCCGGCTTCCTCATCTTTGTCGAACCCAACATCCGCCTGCTCCTGGCCCTGCGCAACGGCGACCTGGGCCTCTTCTCTTTCGCCCTGCCCTTCTTCCAGAGCGGGATGATGTGGCTGGCCCGCTGGAAGGTGGCCCGGCGCCTGCGTATGGATTGCTGGCCCTCTTTTCTACACGCGGTCATGATCTGTGGGGCCATCGGCATCGTCCTCACCTCCATCGTTCAGAGTTACCTGGGATTGGGCACCCCCTGGAAAGGGCGAGTCTACACCTTCTCCGAAGAAGAGGTGCTTGTGCATCGTGAGGTCGAGGAGCCGCCGGCCGAAACCGAAACGCCGGTGAGGTAGACGGTGAACGAATCGTTCGACTATACCCCTCGTCCCCCGAAAGCCGGCCGTAAGCAGGCCCAACCTTTGGGAAGGGAGGCGGGTTACATCCCCCGACCGGCCCGCCGGGCCCCCCGGCCGGCCCGCAAGAGCCGGGGCCGCTTCCTGGGCAGCAAAGCCTTCTGGCGGCTGGCCGCTGTGGCCGGGCTGATTCTCCTGGTCGGGGTGCCGGTGCTGGCGGATCTCATGCAGGGTCAGGTCGGAGGGGTTGCGGATTTCGATGCCCTGGTGGCCCAGGGCAACGCCTATTACGACGAGGGGCAGAGGGCCTGGGATCAGGGCAACTGGGATCGAGCCGCCCAGATGTTCACGGAGGCGGCGAGTTTCTACGAGCGGGCCCTGGCCCTCCGACCGGCCGATACCGATGTGCGCACCGACCTGGGGACGGTCTATTACTACCGGGGAGTCCTGGAGGATAACCCCTCCCAGGTAGAGAAGGCGGTTCGGACCTGGCAGGAAGCCCTCTCCTACGAGCCGGATAAGCCGCAGACCCTCCTTAACCTGGGAATAGGCTACAACTACCTGGGCCGCAGTGAGGAGGCGGTGGCGGTGTGGCAGCGGGTGCTCGAGGTGGCGCCGAACTCGGCCTATGCCCAGGAGGCCCAAAGGCTGATCGAGCAGTACGGGAAGTAGGAAACGGACACGGCCCGTTCGGGCGATTCCCGGTGTCCAGGAGAAGTTTCCGCAATGCCTCCGACGCTGGAGGAAGAAAGGTCTTTGGCCGAACTGGGACTTATACCGGCCGCCGGGCTGGACGAAGTGGGGCGGGGATGCTGGGCCGGCCCGCTGGTGGCCGCGGCGGTGGTGCTGCCGGTGGAGGACCTCCTGGCCCGGCCGGACCTGCTGGCCGGCGTGGACGACTCCAAACGCCTGAGTCCGCGTCGACGGGAGGCTCTGGCCGGCCGCATCTACGAGGTGGCCCTGGGGGTGGGAATCGGCCTGGTCTCGCCGGCCCTGGTGGATGCTCTGGGCATCGTGCGGGCTACCGGCCTGGCGATGCGCCGGGCGCTGGCCCGCCTGCCCCTGATGCCGCGCTTCCTTCTGGTGGACGGTCAGGTGGCCTTCGACCTTCCCCTTCCCCAGCGCCTGCTCACCCGAGGGGATGCCCGCTCCCTCTCCATCGCCGCCGCCTCCATCGTGGCCAAGGTCTATCGGGATCGGCTGATGGAGGCCTGGGCCGAACGTTACCCCCTCTACGGCTTCGAGCAACACAAAGGCTACGGGACGGCCCTGCACCGCCAGGCCCTGGAGCGCTGGGGGCCGTGCCCGCTGCACCGGCGGTCCTTCTTCCCCGTCCGGGCACTGGTGCGCTAGAGGTATTTCCCCAGCAGGAGGGCCAGTTTCTCTTTTTCTTCGGCCGGCATAGCCTCCGGGGCCGTAACGATGGCGTTCTTCAGGGCGCTGGCGCAAAGGCAATCGCGGGGGCCGTCCAGGAGGGGGAGGGCATTTCGGATGACCTGCTGGGCCATGGCCGTATTCCGGCGCAGGTTCTCCAGAATCATCTCCACGGTGACGACCCCCTCGCTCTCATGCCAGACATCGTAATCGGTCACCAGCGCCAGGGTGACGTAGCAGAGTTCGGCCTCGCGGGCCAGTTTCGCCTCGGGCAGGGCGGTCATGCCGATGACATCCACTCCCCACTGGCGGTAGATGCGCGATTCGGCCTGGGTGGAGAAGGCCGGCCCCTCGATGCAGATATAGGTGCCGCCCTGGTGGACCCGGCCGCCGGCCCGGACGGCCGCCCGGTAGAGCACCTGGCTGAGGTGGGGGCAGGTGGGTCGGTCGAACGAGATGTGTACGGCGATGCCCCGCCCGAAGAAGGTCGTCGGCCGGCCATACGTGCGGTCCACGTACTGGTCGGGGATGACGATGTCCAGGGGCCGAATCTCCTCCCGCATACTGCCCACGGCGCTTACGGAGATGACCCGCTCCACTCCCAGGGCCTTCAGGGCGTAGATGTTGGCCCGCACCGGCACCTCGCCGGGGATGAAGCGGTGGCCGTGGCCGTGGCGGGCCAGAAAGGCCACCCGCCGGCCTTCCAGTCGCCCCAGGACGATGGGGGCGCTGGGCGGACCGAAGGGCGTCTCCACCGTGACCTCACGGGCCTCCTCCAGGCCGGCCATCCGGTAAAGCCCGGTGCCGCCGATGATTCCGATCTCTGCTTCCGACATGACCTCCTCCAGGAAGTGTTCAGATACCGGCTGTGCGGCTTTACTTTGCCACAGAATAAGAAGGTTGTCAAGAAGCCCCGGGCAACTCCACTAAGGATTCTGGGTTACGCTCATGAACAAAACCCTCCCCCCCGGCTTCCGCCGGAAAGGGAGAGGGTTTTCCCGGCAACAAATTGCGCCCTAATTCAATTCGATGGTCACCCCCTCGGAGGACCATACCCCGCTGCCCTGGCCGGTTCGATACCAGCCGGAGCCCCTGAGAAAGACGCTGCCGCAGCCACGGGCATAGAAGGAGATGATGCTGCCCACCATCCGGATGTGCATCTCGTCTCCGGAGGCACGGATCGTCCCCCACCAGCCGTCGAAGCGCACTGTGCCGTCGGGCAGGTCCACGCGGTGCCCCAGTCCCCAGGCCCTCAGTTGCTCGGCTCCGGTGACCCAAACAACCGCCGCCCCACGCCCATGAATGGTTACTGTGCCATCACCGTCCAGGATGGCCTCTCCGGACCCACGGGCCACGATCCACCCGCAACCTTCCTCCTGTGCGGCCAGGGTCGCCGGGGCCAGAACCGCGACCAGGATCAGGGCCACGAGGGTGCCCACCAGTACCTTTTTCCACGCTTTCATTGTTTCACCTCCTCTCAGCCATCTCTTCTACCGTCAAGTCCAGTATAGCCGGTCGATGTGAAGTGGCCTTGAAGAGGCGATGAAGGTGCGCTGAACCGGCCGAACCCGGCAAGACCGAGCGAGGGACGATCCGCTCCTCCATGCCCGACGCAGACGGCCAAGCCGGCAAGTTCGCCTATCACACCGGGTAGAGTCTCTCCAGTTCCTCCAGAAGGGCGTGGTACTCTTCGTGCTTGCCGGGGCCCATCCGTTCACGTTCCACCTGGGCAAACTCCTCCAGAAGTTCGGCCTGCTTCTGGGGAGAAAGGAAACGGTCGGCCATGGGGTAAAGGATGTTGTTTTCCTTGTAGATGTGCTGGGAAAGGAGTTGAGCATAGCCCCGGGCATTCTCGGCGAAGCGAGAGGCCGCCTTCACGTCGCCGGCCCGATAGGCGGAGATGGCCTCGGCCATGCCCCGGACGTAATCGCGCCCCTGGGTGTGTTCGTAAAGCATAACCCCGATCGGTCCACCCTGGCGGGGCACACCGGCCTCTTCCATGGCGGGGAAGAGGTGGTCTTCTTCTTTCCCGTGGTGGCAGCGGTCGGCAAAGCCCCGGATAAAGTCCACGATGTGCTCCAGATGCTCGGCCTCTACGGCCTCCCCCGCCTCCAACCGTCGGGAGACGCTTTCCAGGATGCCCAGCATACGCTTGATGGCGTTGTGTTCTGTCACCAGTTCCTCAGTTGGCCTCATCGGTACACCTCCTCCGGTTTTTGAGTCTATGTATACCCCAACCGGGACATATTGTTCTATGATAAAAGTCGCATTTTCGGACGACAACCGCGTTTGCGGTCTTGGGAACATAGAGTTGGTGTGGCCCCCGGTTGAACCCGGGGAGAGAAGCGACCTTCTCTATCTTTCCGGCAATATCCTGCCCGGATTTTTCGGCCGGGGAGAAACCCTTTAGCGCCCATCGCGCTCCTGCTTGCACGGCTGCCATTTTGTGCTATAATGAAATTACAACTTGCCTGCTCGGCATCTGGAATGATCGTGCGGTAGGAGGATGGAAATGCCGGAAGGCGGCCAGATCAAGGTTCTGATCGTGGACGACATCCCGGAGACGTGCGACTATTTGAGCAAACTGCTTCACTTTGAGCGCGACATCGTGGTCGTGGGGACGGCGGGTTCCGGCCAGCAGGGCATTGCCAAGGCTAAGGAACTCCAGCCCGACATCGCCCTGGTGGATATCAACATGCCGGATATGGATGGCATCACGGCCACCGAAAAGATCCTCAGCCAGGTGCCGGGCACCCAGGTCATCATCATGAGCGTCCAGGGGGAGCAGGATTATCTGCGGCGGGCCATGCTGGCCGGCGCCAGCGACTTTCTGGTCAAACCCTTCAGCGGCGACGAACTGGTGCAGAGCATCCGCCACGTCTATCAGCGCCGGCCGCGGGCGGTGGTCGCCCCCGTGGAACGGCCAGTGGAAGAAAAAGAGCGCGCGCCCGGCCGGCTTATCTCCATCTTCAGCCCCAAGGGCGGCGTGGGACGCACTACGCTGGCGGTCAATCTGGCCGTGGCCCTGAAACTGGAACGCCCTAACCTGCGCGTCGCCCTGATGGACGGAAGCCTGCTCTTCGGCGATGTCGGCGTGATGCTGGACCTACGTTCGGAGAAGACGATCAACGACCTGATCGTCCGCTTCGAGCAACTCGACGCCGACCTC
>DAOUAK010000005.1:0-29383 GCA_034433695.1 Chloroflexia bacterium | reverse complement strand
CGTCCGGTTCCACTTACCAGGTGGGGCAGGGCTACTGGTACGGCGGCGGCTTCCCCACCGCCGTCAAACTCGTCTCTTTCACCGCCCGCCCCTCCGGCCCGGCCGTCCTCGTTGCCTGGGAGACGGCGGCGGAGTGGGATAACCTCGGCTTCAACCTCTACCGCCGGAACACCCTGGACGGGCTGGCCACCCGTCTGAACGCCGTCCTCATCCCCTCCCGCTCCCCCGGCAGCGGGGAGGGTGCCACCTATACCTTCCTGGATACCACGGTGGAAGGCGGCGCCATCTATTTCTACACCCTGGAGGATGTGGACCTGAACGGGGTGCGCACCCCCCACGGCCCGGTACAGGCCACCGCGCCGTATGCCGTTTTCCTGCCGGTGGTGGGGAAGTAGCCCTTGCTTTCCCCTAAAATCCCCCGTCCTCTCTTCTCGTAGAGGGGACGGGGGATTCTGTTTTGCCTCACGGAATCGGCCTGGTCATGCTTGCAGTTGGGGTGGGAACGGGTGAACTCGACCCCTTCCTCTCGTAACGTATTTCTGGTCATGCTCATCGCCTCCGGTGGATCTTTTGGGCAAGATTTTTCCTGAGGCAAAACGCTGTTTGACTCGGAACAGAAAAGATGCTATAATGTCTTCATGAACGTATCTCTGAGCGGTATCAAAAAGGGGAAAATCGTGAAAAAGTTGCTTTTCGGTTTGCTCGGAAGTGTCTCGCTGGTGTTGCTCGGCCTTTTCCTCGTTGCCTGTGGTCCTTCGGCGGCGCCGACCGTGCCCCTCACCGCCGTCCCCACCTCGTCGCCTGTTCCTGTCGCTACGCCCGGTGCCTTCCTCCTTTCCTACGCTCATCCCTCCGGCCTCTTCACCCTCTCCTATCCTCAGGGATGGCGGGTGGAGGAAGAGGCCGAACAGGTGAGTTTTCGTTCTCCCGACCGGGTCTTTCAAATCCTGGTCCAGTTCACCGACCTCGGCCAGGCCCTGGATGAAGAGGGGATGCAGGCCCTGATAGACGGCTTCCTGGAATCGTTCGGCCAAAGCGTGGCCAACCTCCGGCAGGGAGAGACGACTCCCCAACCCGACGGCAGCATCCTGGTGGAATACTCCTTCGAGATCGAAGGCAAGCCGGCCTACGGCGGTTCCTTCTTTGAACAGCACGGCACCGTCGTCTACGTCCTTTCTTTTTGGAGCAAAGATGCCAACCGCTGGGAAGAGATCCTTCCTACTTTCGACGACGTGGCCGCTTCTTTCGCTCCGCAACGATCCCCGGAGGAACTCGTCGTCGGCTGGGAAACCCTGGCCAGCGAGGTCGGCGGCTATACCATCGCCTATCCGCCCGATTGGCAGGCCGAGGAGGTGGAGGGTAATGCCTTCATCCAGAAGGACGAGGAGACCTTCCTCGTCATCCTTATGACCACCACCTTGCCCGTGGCCGATCCCGATCAGGCCGAGCGGGTTTTCGTAGATAACGTCATCTCTTCCATCCGCAGTAACGATGCCAACGCCGAGATCTACGGTCCGGATACCCTCCTTTTCGGCGGCGAGGAGGCCGTCTTTGTGGACTTTACCTACGTGGACCCGGAGACCAACCTGGAGAACAAGGGGACGGCCCTGGCGGTGGTGCACAACGGTCGGCTATACCAGGTGGTCCTCTTCAGCCTGACCCAGGATGCCGAGGAAAACCTGCCCCTCTTCACCCAGATGCTCCTGAGTTTCCGTTTCACCCGGTAAGATTTCCCTTGCTCGGAACAGACCGGGGGCGGGAAACCGCCCCCGATCTTTTTCGGGCCTGTTCGGCAAAGCCCCAGTGACGCCTCTGCCGCGCGATTCCGTGGATGCGCCTGGGCTAAGTACACGGTTTCGCAGATTCGTATCAGGTATTCTTGCCAAATCAAGGGAAAATCATCCGCCGTTTGAACCTCGAACCTGTAACCTTCAACTGTACTAAGAGCCCGTCGAAAAAACTGTGGGGAGATTCCGGCCTACCCGGACCGCCCGGAAAGGCCATCCCACGCCGATTTTCGGGTAGGTTCTAAGGAGATGCCGCTTCCATCAGGACCTCGGCCAGGTCATAGACGGCCCATTGCTCCTCCAGCCCTCGCCCTTTCACGGCGTCTTCCATCATACACAGGCAGTACGGACAGGCCACGCCGATGGCACCGGCCGCCGTCGCCGCCAGGTCCCGTAGCCGCACCTGGTTGACGCGCTTGCCCGGCTCTTCCTCCATCCACATCTTGCCTCCCCCGCCACCGCAGCAAAGGGTGCGCCGGCCGCGATGCGACGGTTCGACCAGACGCAAGCCCGGGACGGCCGTCAGTACCCGTCGGGGCTCGTTCAACACCCCGTTGTAGCGGGCCAGGTAACAGGGATCGTGGTAGGTCACCTTTCCCCGTTCCCACCGGCGGTTGAGACGCAGCCGGCCGCTTTCGACCAGGCGGGCCAGAAAGACGCTATGATGATATACGGTAAAGTTCCCCCCGAATTGGGGATACTCGTTCTTCAGGGTGTTGAAGCCGTGAGGACAGGCTGTGACGATAGCCTGGAAACGGTGCTGCCGCAGTGTCTCGATGTTGGCCTGGGCCAGCGTCTGGAAGAGATACTCCTCGCCGGCCCGCCGTACCCAGTCGCCGCAGCACTGCTCCTCGTCCCCCAGCACGCCGAAGCGGACGCCGGCCCGGTGCAGGAGGGTGGCCAGGGCGCGGACCACCTTCTGGTTGCGCGGATCATAAGCCCCGGCGCAGCCAACCCAGAGGAGCACCTCGGCTTCTTTTACCTCGGAGATGTGGGGGACCGCCAGCCCCTCTGCCCATTGCATCCGTCCCCCGCGCTGGCCGTAGGGGTTGCCGGCACGCTGGACCTTGTCCAGCGTCCCGCGCAGCGAACCTGGCATCTGTCCGGTGCAGAGAGAAAGGTAGCGGCGCAGTTCGACGAGGGTGCCCACGTGGTCAATGAGTACGGGGCAACGCTCCATGCAGGCCATACAGGTCGTGCAGGACCAGAGGGCCTCTTCGGGGACGACCCCGCCCGGAAGTTCGCCGACCTCTTCGGGGAAGGTCTTTCCCCGGGCCCCCAGGAGGGGAGCGCGGCCCTGGGAGAGCATGAAATCGTCCAGGTCCAGGATAACCTGTCGGGGTGAAAGGGGCTGGCCGGCCAGATACGCCGGGCAGACATCCTGGCAACGGCCGCAACGGGTGCACGATTCATAGTCCAGGAGGCGTTTCTGCGGCAGGTGGGCCAGTTGGCCGGCCCCCAGGATTTCGCAGGTCTCGATATTCTCGATGGCCGGCAGCGCGGCCGGGTTCTCTAGCGGGGCGAAGAAGGCGTTGAGCGGGTCGGTGACCAGGTGGAAAAGGCGGGTATAAGGGATCAGGGCCAGCGTGCCCAGGGCCAGAAGCGCATGGACCCACCAGTGGACCTGGTAGATGAGGAAGCCGGCCGGGCCGCCGATCCCCAGGGCGGTGAAAAGGCCGGCCAGGAGAAAACCCACAAAGGAGGCCGTTCCTCCCTCCGGCTTTTGGAGTGCCAGGCGTAACCCTTCCTGGACAAAGCCGCTCAGCCCGATAAGGAAAAGGAGACCCAGGGTGATGGCGTCGTCGGGACGGCTTTGCAGGCGGGCCGGCCGGAGGATATAGCGGCGCACCAGGGCCATCCCCAGACCCCAAAGCAGGGCCAGCCCGAAAAGGTCCAGCACCGTTTCCATCCCCAGGTAGAAGGAGCCCCGGATAAAGTGTTGCCCGAAGATGGGCCCCACGATGTCATCGTTCAGGAAAATCAACACCGTGCCCAGAAAGAGCACCAGGCAGCCGAAGAAGATGCACGAATGCATGAGGCCGGGGAAGGCCTCGTTGAGCACCTTGGCCTGTCCCAGGGCATAGACGACGACGTTCCACAGCCGCCTGCCCGGGCGATCCCAGGATAATTTCCCCTGCCCTTGCTTCCACAGCCTGACCCGGCGGTAGACACCGTAGCCGATGATAACCAGCACCAGAACGGTTACCAGATACAGCGCCACCTGTGTCCAGGGTTGGGGCATTTGCCAGAACGATTCGCGTTCCATGTCCGGCCTCCATAAGGCAAGGATTGTACGGGAAAATATTGTACCTTATTGTGCTTTAAAGTGCAAATCGGCGGGGTCTGGACAAATCGTCTCGGATATGGTAAAATAAACGTAGTGAGAGGACCCGGCTTTGAACAAGGAGTTCCGACCCGATGAGCGAATGCCCGAGTTGCGGTCGCTTTGTCGGCCCCTACGAGACCTGTCCTTACTGCGGTGCCCACCTGCGAGGCCGGACCCCCATGCGTCTGCTCAAGGTCGTGGCCCTGGTGCTGGCCCTGGCCGGCCTGGGAGGACTCTGGCTGGCCGCTACTTATACCGAGGTGGCCCGGGTGCAGATCGGCCAGGTCGGCGGGATGATGAACATGGCCTATGTGCGGGTCGAGGGGCGCGTGGTGCGCGGACCGGACTATGATGCCGAGAGCGAGGGCCTGGCCTTTTATATTAGCGATGACACCGGCGAACTGCGCGTCGCCGCCTACCGGGACGCTTCCCGCGAACTTCGGGCGACCGGCAAGATTCCGGCCATCGGCGATACCGTCAGCGTAGCCGGAAACTTGCGCGTCCGGGAGGACTTTGTGGCCCTCTACGTGAACGCCCCCGACCAACTGACCATCCTTCGTCCCGAGCCGGAAGAGGCCCAACTCGGCGATCTCACCCCGCTGGACGTCGGTCGCCGGGTGCGGGTGCGCGGCCTGGTGCGCGAGGTGCGCGAGCCCTACACCGGCCTGACCCTGATCACCCTGCGCGACGGCACGGGCAAGGTGGACGTCGCCGTGAGTGCCGACCTGGAGGAACTCACCGGCCCCCTCCCCCCGCTTTCCCCGGGGCAGGGTCTGGAGGTGGTCGCCGCCGTGTTCCTCTACCGGAGCGCCGTCCAGTTGGTCCCGGCCTCCACGGCCGACCTCACTCCGCTGGCCGGCCTGGACGTGGCCACTCCTCTGCGGGAAATTGCCTCCCTCACCTTCGCCGATGTGGGCCGCTGGGTGCAGGTGCAGGGAGAGGTGGTGGAAAGCGACTCCTTCTCCGGCGGCGTCAACTTTACCCTGGACGACGGTACGGGTACGATCACCCTGCTTCTCTGGGAATCGCTCTACCGGCAGGTCCCCTACTCCCGCACCCTGGATGTCGGAGCACGGGTGCAGGTGCAGGGGAGCGTGGCGGAATACCGGGGCGCGCTGGAGATCATCCCGGAGGTGCCGGCCGACCTTTCCATCCTGGTGGCGGCGCCGGGCCCGGAGGAAGTGGCGGTAGGGGAACTGAGTCCGGCCGATGCCGGCCGGGTGGTCGTTCTACGTGGTGTCCTGGGGCCGGCCGAGCCTTTCTCTAAAGGCGTCAAGTACCCCCTGGACGACGGCACGGGCACGATCACCCTGCTCCTGTGGGATAACGTGGTGCAGGAGGCGCCCTCCTCCCTGGGACCAGGGGCCGAGGTGCGCGTCGCCGGCCAGGTGCAGGAGTACCGGGGGATGCTGGAGATCATCCCCCGCCGGGGGAGCGATCTGGAGGTGCTCGGCTTCCGGTCGCTTCCCACGCCTACCCTTACGCCCATCGGCAGCATCACCGCAGACGACCGGGGCCGAACGTTCACTGTGGAGGGAACACTGGGCGAGGAGGAGACCTTTTCCAAGGGCCGGCGTTTCCCCTTGCGCGATGAGAGTGGGGAAATCGTTCTCCTCCTCTGGCAGAATGTGCTGGAGGCCTTTCCCCAGGCGGAGAGACTGGCGGCCGGCATCCGGGTGCGCATCACCGGCCGCATCGACGTATACCGGGATGCTCTGGAGATCATCCCGGAGGCCGGGGGAATCGTGATCCTGGAGTGACCGGTACACCGTCTGGACACGACATGGAGGAACCGGTGAACAGCCGATTTCTTTTCCTTATCCTTTTGACCATGCTGCTGGTTTCCTGCGGAGGCTTGCCTCCGGCGCTCCCCCCGACGCCCACGATGACCCCGCTGCCCACGTCCACCCCACAGCCGACGGTCACACCCCCGCCCACCGCCACGCCTCCGCCTACCGCCACACGCGCTCCCACGGCTACCCGACCGCCGACCGCTCTGCCCACGTCTACCACAGTAGCCACCACCCTTCCCACGGCTACCCCCCGTCCCACCCGGGCCCCGACCCCTACTCCGGCCGCCACGGCCACGCCGGAAATCGTCCTGACGCCCCTGAGCCAACTTCCCTCCCTGGACGGCCAGGAGGTTACCGTCCAGGCGACAATCATCTGGGTTTCCTCCTTTTCCAAAGGCTTCAAATTCCTTCTGGACGACGGCACTGGCCGGGCCACCCTCCTTCTATGGCTGAACGTCTACGACGACTGCTGGGATGCTTCCAAACTCCTGGTCGGGGCGGTGGTGCGGGCCCACGGCCGGGTGGGGCAGTACGAGGGGGAATGGCAGATCGAGGCCGGCTACGGCGGGGATGTCAAGGTCCTTTCACCGGGCACGCCGCCTCCGCTGCGTCCGATCGGCACGATCACCAGCGCCGACCTGACCACCCGGGTGACGATCGAGGGTGTGGTGAGTCGGGCCGAGACCTTTTCCCAGGGGCAGCGGGTCTATGTGAACGACGGCACGGGCGAACTCCTGGTGCTCCTCTGGCAGAACATCTTCGAGCGGGTGAAGGACGGCGCTCGTTTGCTCACCCCGGGCACCCGGGTGCGGGTGGATGGGGTGGTGCAGGAGTACAAAGGGACGCTGGAACTGGTGCCCCAGGTGCCCTCCAGCGTAACGGTGTTGCCATAATCTGTTGAACGTTCCACGTTCGCGCGTTTCCGGCGATTCGACCGGAGATATTCGGGTCCAATCAGGGATTTTATAGAAAGGAGGTGATGCTGGGTTCTTATCGGGGTCTAAGGTTTGAGCCTTCAAGGAGGGTAAACCGATGCGCGCCTTAAGGTTTTGTCGGCTTCTGGCCGGCCTCGGGGTCGCCCTGGCCTTTTTTCTCAGCGTAGTGGGCGTCCAGGGAGGGGATCCCCGAGGTGCCTGGCACTCCAGGGCTTTCCAGATACTCAACCTGGAGCCTCAGGAGGTCTCTTTCACCGCCCGTTTCCTGTCCCCCGGCGGGAACGTGGCCCACTCGATCACCGACACCCTGGCACCCGGCCAGGCCCGCTTCTACGGGCCGGCCGAACTGCCGCAACTGCCGGAAACTTTTACCGGCACCCTGGCCGTCTCCGCCACCGGCCAGGTGGCCCTGGAGGTCCTGCACCTGGGGACAATTACCGGAGGAAACGACATCCTGGAGGTCGTAGACGAGAGGGCTATGGACCCCTTTGCCCATACACCGATCGACCGCTGCACCGTCCTTCTGGTCCATAATCCGGCCCTTATGGACACCCTTATGGTTCTGGAGGTCTATCAGACCGACGGAACGATGGTCGGGACGCAGGAGTACACCATCCCGCCTGAAGGCCTGCTCCGGATCGTCCCCTCCCAGGATCTGGGTCTACCTGTAGATTTTCATGGCTCGGCCGTCCTGATGGCCCAACGTCCCATCCAAGTCACGGTGGTTTCCTACTGCGGAGGGCTATCGGCCTTTGTCGCCCCATCGCAGGGCAGCACCCGGCTTTTCCTCCCTCACTTTCCCCCCTCCATGCCCGGCCTGGTGACCGCCACCCTGATGATCCGTAACCTCGGCACGACGGTGGCCGAGGGGGAGATTATCTATGCCACCGGGGTGACCGTGCCGGTGACGTTGCCGCCGGCCGGTATCGTCCCGATCGCCTCCCCTACCGCCTACTTCATCTATCTGCCCCTGGCAGCAAAAGGCCAGGCCCTGGGCAGCAAGACGATCGTCCCCGGCGCCATTTCCTCACCTTCATCCTACTCGGCGATCATTTCCATGACGGCACCGGTGGCCGCCGTCGTCCAGGTTGCCGACGGCCGGAGCAGCGGAGGCTCCTGGGCCTACCGGTCCTTCGCCCTCGAAGGGGCCACCCCTGCCGTCGCCTTTCCCATCCTCTTTGCCGGCTATGAGGGCTGGTGGACCGGCGACCGCATCTGGGTGCGAAACGTGGGCGAGCAGGGCACTGCCGTCCAGATGCGCTACGTCACCGTGCCTACAGGCACGGTCGTCTGGGACTCTTTGCCGCATCTACCCCCCGGAGAGATCGCCCAGGTGTCCGTGCCGCCTCTGCCGGATGGAGCCGATCGGGCCGCGGCCATCTTCCTGGCCGACCAGCCGATCGTGGCTCTGGCCGGCGCCTTCAACATCCGCCCTGGCGTCTGGGACCGGCATATCCGCTACCCGGCCACGAACTTTCACTTTACCTGTCAGCAGGTCGAGGCAGCCAACTTTGTCTGGGCCCCGATTACACCGACCGTGGGATCGCCGATCTCCTTCAACGCCATCGTCGCCCCGTACACGGCAACGCCCCCGCTCTCCTACACCTGGGATTTTGGGGACGGAAGCACGGGGGCCGGCAACCCTGCCGTCCATACCTATACCGTGCCGGGCATCTACACCGTGACCGTAACGGCTCGCAACTGCCTCGGCTTCGGCCAGGCTTCGGCGACACATGCTGTCAGGGTCGTTCTCCAGCCTTATAGCCTCCTCAGCGCCTATACTCCTCTCCCTCCCATCGACCCGCAGCCGCTCACCTTGCCCTGGGTCGTCGGAAACTACTGGGGGGCAAACAGCCACCTGGCCATCCAGAACCAGACTTCTCAATCTATCTATGCCACAGTCTCTGGCATCCCTCCCACGCCCTTTTCCTCCACGATCCCAGGCTATACCACCTGGCATGTTGATGTGGGGGACATCATCACCGGTTTCCAGGGCGCGGCCTCCGTCGAGGCCACCGGCGATTTTTTCGCCATAGACCACCAGATCGGGCCGGATATGGCCTGGGCCTACCAGGGGGTTCCCCTCCCTCCTAGGCTATCTCCATTGTACTGCCCCGAACTCTACAAAAACGTTGACTCCTGGAACTCTTCCATGGAGGTGATTAATCTTTCTACCTATACGGCCACATGTACCGTCACCTTGTCCGGAGGCTACCAACTCGCCTTTATTCTGGGCCCTGGCGAATCCCACCTCGTCCGCTTGCTCGATATTCCCGACCTGCCCGACGGCCGCTATTCGGGCGTTGTGAACACCGATGGGGAAGTGTGGGCCTTGTGCGGAGCCTGGACCGATGGTGGCGGATGGTGGGGGCATCTGGCCTTTTTCTCCGGGTGGCAGACGCTCTATGCTCCCTATGTGTATGAACCGATTACCAACACAGAGGCAAGCGGTACGCTCGTCCTCATGAACGTCGCGACGGCGGCTGCCCAGGTTACTGTTACGGTTGGGATGAACGTGTACACCCTCACCTTGCCCCCTTACACGTCCGTCGAGCCGTTGCCTCCGGGTGTCGGCGACAGCGCCGTCGTGGAGAGTACGGCACCTCTGGTCGGACTGGTGCGGATCTGGGGAGCGTTCGCTCCCGGCGACCCCTACGCCGTTTACGAACTCGGGGCGGCGCCATATCCGTCCGTCTTTTTCCCTCTGGCCCCGAAGAATCAGCCCGAGCAGAACTGTTCCTGGAACGCTGTGCTCGTCGTCCAGAATACCTCTCCAACGGCAACGGCGACGGTAGGGGCGACCTTCTACGATGATATGGGCAATGCCTATCACCCCACCACTCTAGGGCCGGGGCTTGGCAATCCTTTCTTCCTCGCCCCCCGGCAAACCCAGAGCATCCTCCTCGATCTGATCGTCGATTTGCCCGATGGCCGCCACTCGGTCGTCGTCCAGGGGGATCAACCCCTGGTAGGGGTGGCCTTGCTTCACGGGGAGTGTCAAGGACTCGGTCCACAAGATATTCCGGAGAGCAGGGGGGGTCTCCCGTCCCGTCCGCGTTAGGCTCAAGCCGGGGGTGATGGCGGGGGACGTCACCCCCGGCCCGATTCCGGGCGGCGGGTCATACCAGGCCGGCCGTCCCTGGACCGGCCCAGGCCTCCATGATCTCCCGGTTGACCGGGACGTTTTCCAGGAACGAGCGCCTGAGGCGGGGATCCCGGAGGCGGCCGGCCTGCTCCCGAATCCGATCGCGGGCCCGTCCCAGCGCGGCCTGTGCCCGCTCGTCCCCCATTTCCCGGTAAGCCCGGTAGATGGCCCACCAGAGTTCCTGTTCCGGGACATCGCCCGCGTATGGTGTGGCCTCCAGTTCCGCTTCTACCTCCCCCAGGAGGGTGCGCGCCTCTTCCCTCTTGCCGGCCAGCACCAGGGCCAGCCCCAGCCAGGCCCGGGTAAGGAGGGCGCTTTCGCGGTCGCCGATCTCCTTATACATTTCCAGCGCCTGCCGGAAGTAGTCCGGGGCGTACTCTTCCCCGGACCACAGGACGACTTGCCCCAGGAGGTAAAGCGTTCGAGCCTCCCCGTGCCGCTGGCCCATCTCCCGGTAGAGATTCCGGGCTTTTTCCAAAGCGGCGCGGGCCTCTGATGTCTCTCCACGCCAGGCAGCGATCTGGCCCAGGCCGGAGAGGCTGAGGGCTTCTCCCTCGCGATCCTGCATCTGTTGGGCCAGGCGCAGGGCTTCCCGGTGATACCGGGCGGCTTCGGCCAGTTCCCCCAACGTAAGGGCCAGGTCTCCTAGATCGCCCAGGATGATTTCCTCATTGACCCTGTGGCCGATCTCTTGCGAGATCGTCAGCGCCTGTTGCCAGCATGTCAGCGCCTGTTCGTAGGATTTGCTCTGGAATTCGGTCATTCCGAAGTTGATCAATGCGGTGGTTTCTTCCTGGCGGTTTCCCAGGGTTCGGAAGAGTTCCAGAGCCTGGGAATGATAGGCGCGGGCCAGGTCCAGATTCCCCCGGTAGAGGTGAACCAGTCCCAGGTTTCCCAGGCAAGCCGCTTCTCCAGTTCGCTCACCCAGTTCTCTGTACTCCCGGCCGGCCTGGACAAAGGCCCGGTGGGCTTCTTCATACTCCCCCAAGGTGCCATAGACGATGCCCAAAATCCGCAGCGACTGAGCGGCCTCCTCCCGACAGCCGTGCTCTTCGGCGTACTTCCGGGCGCGCTGGGCCAGGGTGCGGGCCCCTTCCAGATCTCCGATGGCCACCGCCCGTCGGGCCTGCCGGTTCATCACCTCAACCCGACGGCGGGGGTCGGCTAAGGTCTCGGCCAGACGGGCCATCTCCAGGAGGTCTTTTTCCTGGGACTCGCGCTCCCCCAGGAGGTCA
The DNA here is from genome assembly GCA_034433695.1 of Chloroflexia bacterium. Lineage (GTDB taxonomy): Bacteria > Chloroflexota > Chloroflexia > DTKN01 > DTKN01 > JASFBA01. The sequence continues at coordinate 18,162 of DAOUAK010000005.1, read as the reverse complement.
TAGATGCGCTCCCGGCCGGCCAGCAGGTCGTACCGTTTCTCCACCTCTTCCGGCAGCAGGCGTTCCAGCGCCTGGCTATAGTACCCGATGGCCACTTCGTTCGCATACTCCCGCCGGGCCTTTTCGGCCGCCTGATGGAGGTAGTGGACGGCCTTTTCTCGCTCCTCGCTGCGGGCATAGTGGTAGGCCAGGGCATCCAGAGCGCGGTACAGGTCGGCGGCGTACCGGCGCTCCAGCGCCGCCCCGATGGCTCCGTGCAACTCCCGGCGCTGGGCAAAGAGGAGTGTCCCATAGGTCACCTCATGCAGGATGGGGTGCTGAAAGGCGTACCGCCATTCGGGGAAACCCTCCTCCAAAAGGGTGAAGTTAGCCCGTTCCAGCCGCAGCAGTTGCCGGGCCAGCATTTTCTCGCCCGGCCGGAGCGGATGCACCTCTTCCAGGAGCGGCCGCTGAAAGGCGCGGCCGATCACCGAGGCCACCTTGAGCGTCGTCCGTTCCTCTTCCGGCAGACGGTCCAGGCGGGCCTGGACCAGGCCCTCGATGGTGTCGGGAAGTTCGAGTTTTTCCGCATCCCCGCTCAACTCCACCTCCCCGTCTCTCCGGCGCAGGCGGCCGGCCTCCTCCAGGGCCCGCAGGAGTTCTTCGATGTAAAAGGGGTTACCCCGCGCCCTTTCCTGAAGCAGGGCCTCCAGCCGGGGGGAGATGGACGCCCCGCGGAGCCGGAGGCGGGCCAGTTCCAGGGAAGTCTCCCTGGGAAGCGGGGATAGGGCCAGGGTGGTCTGCCGGGCAAGCCCCAGCAGGGCGCGCACTGCCTCCGGCGGTTCCCGCCAGGGCCGCTGCACGACGACCAGCAGGAGGGGAATATCCTCCAGGCTGCGTCCGATATGGGCGACCAGAAGGAGGGAAAGTTCGTCGGCCCAGTAGGCATCTTCCAGGACAATCGCCGCCGGCCCCCCCGCCGTCAGGTGGCGGACCAGCGCTTCCAGGAGGAGGAAGGTGTTGTCGCGGCGCAGTTCTCCTTCCAGGGCACGGGTCAGGGGTGTCTCGGCCACTTCCAGGCCCATGACCTCCGCCAGAAGGGGGAGGCGGTTTCGCCAGAAGCCGGGCCGGCCGGGTGGCTCCGGCAGGGCGGCCACCGCCTCCTCCAGCCGGGCCACCCGCTCCGGCAAATCCATCTCCGGAGTCAGCCCGCAGACCTGTTCCAGAATCATCCGCCAGGGCAAGTAGGGCGTGTGCTGGCCGTAACTGAGGCAAGCGCTCTGGTAGGTGCGCCAGGATCGGTCCTGGGCCTGGCGCAGAAGGAAGCGCACCAGCGCCGACTTTCCCACCCCGGCTTCGCCGGTAATCTGGAGGAGATGCCCCCGGCCGGCCTCGACTTCGCCCAGGAGGCTACGAACGGTCTCCTTCTCCGCCTCGCGCCCGACCAGCCTCTCCTCGCCCATTTCCCGTAGCCTCTTCTCCAGAGGAAGCGGCGTAAAGATGGGGATGGCTTCCTCGCGGCCTTTGACCGGCACAGCACCCAGCGGCCGGAAGGCAAAGCGGCCGGCCGCCCGTTCCACGGGTCGGCTGACCAGAATCTGCCCCGGCACCGCCGCCTCCATCAGTCGGGCAGCGACGTTGACCTCATCCCCCAGCACGGTGTAGGTACAGCGTTCCGCCGAGCCCAGTATGCCGGCATAGACCCGTCCCAGGCTGATGCCGATGCATGGCTCCCGGATAAAGGGCAGGGCCTCCGCGGCCTCCTGAAACTCCAGGGCGAAGCCGACCGCCCGGTCCGGATCGTCCTCGTGGGTCAGCGGGGCGCCGAAGAGGATGAAGAGGAGACTGCCCTTGTCCCCGCAGGAAACCAGGGCCAGGTAGCCCTCATAGAAGGCCAGGAGTTCCTGGGCCAGGGCCACGTAGCGCCGCAGTTTCGTCCCGACGCGGGGGTCACGGTCATAGTCCAGACCGGCAAAACGGACGAAGACGGCAACGACTCGTCGCAGTTCGGCGGAGAAACGTCTACCGCCGGAGCGAAGCCGGCGGTAGAGCGGCCCGGCCAGCCAGGAGCGAAGGGTGCGGGATGGGAGGGTCGGAGGCCGGGAAGGGGGAATCGGCCGGAGAGGGGTCGGCAGGTCTTCCAGGAGGACAAAGCCGTCCTCCAGAGGGTGGAGGGCGTCCGGGGGCAAAAGGGCCGCCGTCGCCGCGTCCAGCACGGTTTGGCCAGGACCGGCCCTTTTTTCGGCCTCGGCCAGGCGCTCCATGGTGGCCCCGGCCAACACCTCCAGCCGGCCGTAGGGAGGCCGGCCCACGCAGAAACGCCGTACCGGTCCGGTGGCCAGGCCGATGTGCATGGAAAGCGTCACCGGGCCGGCCGTAGCCTCGATCCGGCCGAAGTGGGCCACCTGGCGTTGCATCTCCAGGGCACATGCGGCCGCCCGATGGGCCGAGGGAGACGTCCCCCGGGGAAACCAGCAGGTTAGGGCATCTCCTCCGAAGGCGATGATCTGCCCCTCGTAGCCGTGAATCGTCCCGATCAGAGGGGTGAAAAGGGTGTTCAAAAGACGGGTGAGTTCCTCGGCTCCCCGTTGCGGCCCCAACGTGTTCGCCAGGCGCTCCATCAGGGGAGTGAAGCCGCTGACATCGGCAAAGAGCGCCGTGCCGTCGGCGTGTTCCGGCAAATTCCGGCCCTGGGCCAGAGCCTGCCGGCGATCCAGCGGCAGGAAGGCCTCCAGGGGAAAAACGGGAGGCTCTGAAATCGTCTGCGGTGATTGCGCCATCGGGTACTCCGGAAAACCGGAACGTGGACTACCCTACGAGTTTTCGGACGGGCTCCCGGGGAAGGCCAACCGCCTAAAGGACATAGCCCCGCCGGGCGGCGATTTCTTCTTTGATTTTGCGGAAAAGGACGTCGCGTTCGGTGCCGACGATCGGCCGGCGGTAGGAAGCCAGTACCCGTTCGACCTCGGCATCAATTTCTTCCTCGATGCGCAGGTCGTCGGCGATCAGGTCGCGGATGGCCGCCACCAGCGCGGCCCGGCCGCTCCGCCCCGGTCGGTGCAGCACCAGGGCCTCTTTTTCCAGCAAGGTGTCCACAATTACCTCGGCGATCCGGCCGATCTTGTCCGGCGAAAGGCGCACCTCCGGCCTCCTTTAGAGCACCAGGCCGCGTTCCCGCACCAGTTGTGCCTTGATGCGGTTGAAAAGGGTCGTGTAACTCAGCCGGCCGCGGCGAATCTCCGCTTCATACCGCTGGAGAATCTGGCGGACCTCTTCCTCCAGCCGGTCCTCCACCAGGAGTTCGTCCAGCATGGCCTGGCGGACCAGGGCACGCAGGCGATTTGCGTCGGCCCGCACCTCGATGTCGTCCCGGCCCTGGAGCATCTCCACGATCTGACCGGTCAGCGAATCCACCTTGCTTTCCGAAAGTTTCATACCTCTTCCTCGAACGGCACCGCTGACTTTTATTGTACCCTATTCGCAGGCAGTTGGCAAGCCGTACCGTTCGAACAGGCGTTTCCGCGACATCCACACGTGGCAACGCTGCATCTGCACCAGTTTGCGCACGCGCAGGCTGGCCGGGTTAAAGGTCCAGATGATCGCCCAGTTATAGAGGTTTTCCCAGAAGGAAGCGAAGATTCGCCAGGGCGTCTGCCGAGGGAGGACGACATCGAAGCCCATCGTCCGGAGGGTACGTTCCTGGAGGGCGAGGTCCTCTCCGCCGGGCAGGGCAAAGATTCCGTGCAGGGCCTGCACCGGGGCAAGTTCGGGGTGGTTCTGCCAATATTGGGCCAGGAGGGAGATGGAATATCTCCACAGCCGCAGAAAACGCACCGTCCAGGCCACGTCGGCTCCGCCGGGGGGCATCGGGGGAAGATGCTCGTTCCAGAGGTGCAGTTCCAGGAGAACTTCGCCCCGGCGGAGGAAGGTCCCGTCCGAGAGGCGGATGTCATAGGGGCAGCGCGTCCGGCCCAGGCGCAGGAGGCAATGTTTATCCTGGGTAAACTCAAAGACGCCCATCGCGTAGCGCAGGAAGGAATCGAAAGAGCGGATGAGACGACGGCCGAGTGCGGCGAACATATCGGCCTCAACGCCACAAAGTGATCATCAGCACGCCCCCGAAGACCAGCAGGATGCCCACAAACTGGGGCCAGCCCAGGCGCTCGTGGAAAAAGAGCCCGGCCAGGAGGACTTCGGCCAGCACAAAGCCCAGCCCAAAGTGGATGGCATAGGCCCGGTAGGAAGAAATCTCCCGAATCATGCCGGTCAACGCCAGGACGGCGATGAAACCGGCCCCGTTTCCCACGACCTGCCCCAGGAAAAAGCCCCGCCAGTCCGAACTATCGGCCGCCCATTTGAAACCTGCGCTGCTCAGCACCAGACTGCCCAGGTTGAGGGCGATCAAGCCGGCCACTTTGATCGCCTGCAAGTTTCCTCCTTTACCGTTCTTCTGAAGGTGCCCGCCGCTTTTCCCGGGGACGGAAGAGCAGCCGGAGCGGCGCCCCACTGAAGCCGTAAACCTGGCGCAGGCGGTTCTCCAGATAGCGGGGATAGGAAAAGTGCAGCCAGTCGGGGTTGTTGACGAAAAAGACAAAGGTCGGAGGGGCCACGCCCGTCTGGGTGGCATAGTAGATGCGCACGCGCCGGCCGCGCACCGTCGAAGCCGGTGGATGGGCGGCCACCGCATCGCGGACCAACTCGTTCAGGGGGGCAGTAGGGATACGCTTGCGGCATTCCCCGTAGACAAAGAGGGCCGTCTCCACCGCCCGGTCCACGCGCTGACCGGTCAGGGCCGAGATGGAAACGACCGGGGCATAGTCCAGGAAAGGCATCTCTTCCCGGATGAGGCGGACGTACTGGTCAAAGGTGTGGGGGTCTTTCGGGACGATGTCCCATTTATTGAGCAGGATCACGATGCCCCGATAGGCCTGGACGATAAAGCCGGCGATATGGGCGTCCTGGGCGGTAAGACCTTCGGCCGCATCGAGCAGGAGGAAGGCCACGTCGCAGCGCTCGATGGCCCGGAGCGCCCGGAGGACGCTATAGCGTTCCAATCCGGGTTGGACACGTCCCCTCCGGCGGATGCCGGCCGTGTCAATGAGGATGAGGCGGCGGTCGTCCCAAGTCAGGGGAGTATCCAGGGCATCGCGGGTGGTGCCGGGGATGGGGCTGACGATGGCCCGTTCCTGGCCCAGGAGGGTGTTGAGCAGTTGCGACTTGCCCACGTTGGGCCGGCCGACGATGGCGATGCGTATGGCCCCCTCTTCGGCCGGCTCGGCCTCGGCCGGCGGGAGCACCTCCACCAGGGCATCCAGCAATTCGGCCACGCCGCTGCCGTGCAGGGCCGAAAGCGGCCAGGGGTCGCCCAGACCCAGACGGTAGAACTCGACGGCATCCTGCCTTCGTTCCTCGTTATCGGCCTTGTTGACCGCCAGAAAGACCGGTTTTTCCGTCTGGCGCAAGAGATGGGCGATTTCCTCATCCCCCGGCAGGAGGCCGCTCAGGACGTCCACCACAAAGATGATAGCCTCGGCCTCCTCGATGGCCAGAAGGGCCTGCTCGCGGGTGCGGCGCACGATCTCGGCCTGGGGGAGAGAGGCCAGTTCCGCATCGCTCAGGAGGAGGCCACCGGTATCCACCAGGAGGAAAGAGCGGTCGCGCCAGGAGGCCTGGCCGTAGAGGCGGTCGCGGGTCGTGCCCGGCACCTCGGAGAGGATGGCCTGCTTTCGGCCCAGGATGCGGTTGAAGAGGGTGGATTTGCCCACGTTGGGCCGGCCGACGATGGCGACCAGCGGCTGCACCTCCTACCTCCAGTCCATCCGCACCCGTCTGCTCACCCCGAGCCGGTGGAAAAGCCCGATCTGGACGGCCAGACCCACGACGAGGGCCAGGATGCCTACCCAGAGGTAGCCGGTCGCCTGGTAGATGAGGTAAGAGCCGAAGGCGGAGGTGACCAGGATAATGACATAGCGGAAAAAGACGCCCATCAAAACGCCGCCGACCACGGCCATTGCCCAGGGCATCCAGGGAGACTCCCAGATGCCGCCATAGTCAGGGGCCAGGACCTGGCGGTTCAGGAGAAAGCCCAGGCCGGCTCCGATGAGGAAGATCAGGACGGCGTGCAACGTCTTCAGGATGCCCCAGCCCACGGCCATGCCTACCAGGGCGGCGACGATGGCGGCGAGGAGGGCCCAGGGACGCTCCAGGTGGGCGACATAGGCCACGATGAGCCCGATGAGCAGGCCCACGGTGCCGCCCAGGAACATTCCCACTACCCGCAGCCCGCCCCAGTAGAGCGAAAAGCCGGCCAGGCAAAGCACCGCCCCCAGAAGACCTTGCAGAAGTTGTTGGTTCATAACGTCCTCCTCTGCCCGGCATCATAACATCGGCGCAAGGCTTTGTCAAAAGGAGGCGCGTTCCGTTTTCCGGACCGAGATCCAGAAAATACCCTGGCCCGGCCCGTGCCGTTTTTCGTGTGTCTCTGGCAGTCGGGCTATCGAGAGAAACCAATGTGGCGGGCGTCCCCGTTTTACCTCTCCCCGGATGGGGACTCGCCACCCAGCATCGAGGTGCAATGGGGGCAGCGGGTCGCCTTCAGCGGGATGGCGGAGAGGCAGTACGGGCACTCCTTCGTCGTTGGAGCGGCCGGCACAGGTTCTTTCGCCCGTCGGAGACGGTTAATCGGACGGACGATCAGAAAAAAGACCGCTGCGGCGACGATAAAAAAGTCCAGGACGGCGTTGATAAACAGTCCGTAATTGATGGTGGGCGCCCCGGCCGCCTGGGCTTCGGCCAGGCTGGCGTAACTGCCCGAAAGGCTGACGAAGAGGTTGGAAAAGTCGACCTTTCCGGTTAGAAAGCCGATGGGCGGCATCAGAATGTCGTTGACCAGGGAAGTAACGATTTTGCCGAAAGCCGCGCCAACGATGATGCCGATGGCCATGTCCACAACGTTTCCTCGCAGGGCAAACTCTTTGAATTCCTTTAGCATCGTTCGGCCTCCTCAAAATTTTGGGGTGGGCGGAGGTATTGTCTTCGCCCACCCAAACTTTTCCCCGGGGGGTCCTATACCTGCTGGGCCCCCCAGCGGTAGGGCAGGAACTCGGACCCCAGAATCTCGCGGGCGATGATGAGGCGCATAATGTTCTGGGTGCCTTCGGCCCCGATGGAGTAGGAGCGGACGCCGCGGATGCCCATCTCGATGGGGAACTCTTTGGAGTAGCCGGCCGCGCCGAACCAGTCGGCCACCTCGTTCATGGCCTGCCAGGCGTAGGTCGGGGCGCGGAGTTTGGCCATGGCGGCGATGCGGGCCACATCTTTGGCCGAGACCGAGCCGTCCTGCCACATCCGGTCCATCATCCAGGCGGCCTTGTAGGTGAGCAGGCGGGCCTCCTCGATGTTGGCGGCGTGCTCGGCCAGTGGGAACTGCACCCCCTCGAAGGCGGCGATGGGCCGGCCGAAGGCCTGGCGTTGCTTGATATAGTCCACCCCCATCTCCAGCACGGCCTCGGCCGCGCCGACGCAGGTGGCCCCGATGAGCACACGGGCGGCGGAAAAGCCCTCCATCGCGTAGTAGAAGCCGCGTCCCTCCTCGCCGATGCGGTGGGTATCGGGCAGGTAGACCTCCTCCAGGGTAAAGCCTCCGGTGGAGATGCCGGCCCGACCCATATCCTCGATGAGGGTGGTGGAAATGCCCGGCGTGTCTTTGAGCGGAACGGCGAAGAAGGTAAAGCCCCGGTGGCCGGCCTTGGGATCGGTCCGGCAGAGGGTCATGTGGATGCCGCCCATGGCCCGCGATTCGGCCACGCCGCTGATGTACATCTTCTCCCCGTTCAGCACCCAGCCGTCTCCCCGTCGCTCGGCCCGGGTGCGGGTGGCCCCTAGGATGTCGGAGCCGCCACTCGGTTCGGTCGTGGCGATGCCCAGGAAAGCCTCGCCCCGGCAGGCCTTGGGGAGAACCCGTTCCTTGAGTTCAGGCTGGGCATAGTGGTCAAAGACCGAGCCCCAGGCGGCCATGACCAGGTAGAGCACCGGGACGGCCACGCTGATGTCGGCCCGCCCCAGTTCCTCGGCGGCGATGGCCGCCTCCATCCAGGAGGCCCCCATGCCGCCGTACTCCTCGGAGACAGTGCAGCAGAGGAGCCCCAGGTCGGCCATGCCCTTGATGACCTCCGGGGGGATCTTTCCTTCCTCATCCATCCGGCGCACGATCGGCTTGATGACGCTCTGGGCGAAATCCCGCACCGAGGCGCGCCACATCTCTTGTTCTTTGGTCCAGCCGAAATCCATCGTTTCCTCCTTTTTTCGTCGCCACCGGTAAATGTTTCGAGGCCGTCACATCGTCACCCGGCGATATCCTTCACGGAGCATCGTTCGCACCGCTCCGACGACGACCTGAAGGTCCTCGGGGCGATGGACGTAATCCAGGCGGTCCGTGCCGATCACCAGGAGCGGGGCCCGATCGTATTCGCTGAAAAAGGCCTCATAAGCGCGGCGCAGTTCCTCGATATAGTCCCGTTCCATCGCCCGTTCAAAGGCGCGGTCGCGCATGGCAATGCGCCCCATCAGGGTATCCAACTGGGCCCGCAGATAGACCACCAGATCCGGCCGGACCGTCCGGTCGGCCAGGATTTCGTAGAGCCGTTCGTACATCTCCCACTCATCCCCCTGAAGGTTGAGGCGGGCGAAGATACGGTCCTTGTCCAGGAGATAGTCGCTAATAAGATTGCTCCGTTTCAGCGCCTCGGGGACGGCGATGCGCTGTTGACGGTAACGGCTCAGAAGGAAAAAAATCTGGGTCTGGAAGGCGTAGCGGGCGCGGTCCTCGTAGAAGCGCGGGAGGAAGGGGTTTTCTTCGACGATCTCCAGCAGGAGTTCGCTTTGAAAATAGGGCTGGAGGAGGCGGGCCAGGGTGGTTTTTCCCACCCCGATGACTCCCTCAATGGCGATAAAGACATGGCGCTCTTCGGTCATCGTTCCCCACCTTTCGGGGAATCCATCCGGTCAACTCGGCAACCCGCCGGATTATAGCACAGGTATCTCTAACCCGTCAAGGCGCACTTGCCGAAATCGGCGGATGGATATAGAATACCATCCACAGGCCGTCGCCGGGTTTCGGTTCAGGGCAAGATGTCGGTGTGTGGAAGATGTCGGAACAGAACGGGCCTCGAGAAGGACGCGATTGGATTTTCCCCTTTTTCTTCATCTGGGGCGGACAGCAGTTCTCGCTGATCGGAAGCCAGTTGGCGCAGTTCGCCCTGATCTGGTACCTCTCCCGGATTTCGGCCACCGTGTTGGCTACGGCGACGATGATCGGCATCCTGCCCGGAGTGGTGTTGGGACCGCTGGTGGGGGCGCTGGTGGACCGCTGGAACCGGCGACAGGTGATGATCGTGGCCGATGGGATGGTGGCCCTGGCCTCGGCGGTGCTGGCCTACCTTTCCTGGACCGGCTATCTGCATCCCTGGCACGTCTATATGGCCCTGCTGATCCGGGCCGTCGGCCAGGGCTTCCACTGGCCGGCCATGCAGGCCTCCACCACGATGATGGTCCCCAAACGCCACCTCTCGCGGGTGGGCGGCCTGAACCAGGCCATGCGGGGAGCCGTCGAGGTGGGGGGCGGGCCATTGGGCTCGCTGTTGCTGGAAATCCTGCCTTTCCACTGGATCATGCTCATCGACGTGGGCACCGCCCTGCTGGCCATCCTGCCCCTCTTTTTCGTCCACATCCCCCAGCCGGGTCCCTCGCTCAGGGCCGGCAAACTGACCCTCTGGCAGGACGCCCGGCTGGGGCTCAAGTACCTCTGGGGATGGCCGGGGATGTCCCTTCTGCTCGTCATGTCCATGGTGGTCAACTTTCTGGTCATCCCGGCCTTTTACCTGACCCCCACCGTAGTCTTTCAGTACTTCCAGGGCCTGCCCCGGCACCTGGGGGCGATGCAGGCCGGATGGGGCATCGGTGTGGTCCTGGGCGGCGGGCTGATCCTGGGTGTATGGGGTGGTTTCCACCGACGTATGCTGACCATTCTGACCGGCCTTGTCGGAATCGGGGTGGGCATCCTCATCATCGGGCTGACGCCGACCTGGGCCTTCTGGCTGGCCGTGGTCGGCATCTTTATCTGCGGCCTGATGAACGGAATCGCCATCGGCCCGGTCGCCGCTCTCATCCAGAGCCTCGTGCCCCCGGACATGCAGGGGCGGGTATTCACCGTCATTATGGCCGGGACGCTGGCCGTTTCCCCCCTGGGCCTGGCCGTGGCCGGCCCGATAGCCGACCTGTTCGGGGTGCGTTTCTGGTACGTGGCTTCCGGCATCCTCTGTATCGCCATCGGCCTGGGAGGTTTCTTCGTCCGGCCGATCATCCACCTGGAGGATCAACGTGCCGAGGAGGCGCTTCCGGCCCAGGCCTTGCCCGCCGAAGCCAACCCGGGCCAGAGAGAAGAGAGCAGGTCCCCCTCCCCATCGGCCCAGGGGGACCGCTAGAGGAGGTCTCATGCAAATCGGCGCACAGGTCAGCCTCTATCCTTTAGGGCAGGCCGATCTCTTGCCGGCCATCCAGGACATCTGGGATGCGCTCCGCGAGGCCGGCCTGCATTCGGAGCCGGGTCCGCTGAGCACCCTGGTTTACGGGGAAGATGAGGTGGTGCTCAGGGCCCTGGGCGAGGGTTTCCGTCGGGCGACGGCACGGGGGCCGGCCGTCCTGGTCATCACCCTTTCCAATGCCTGTCCCATGCCGGCCGGAGGAGAGGGCCGAACGTAGGAGCGAGGGGATGCCGCTTTTCCTCTTCCCCGGCGCAGAGGTCACCCCCCTTACCCCGGAGCGGGTGGAGGCCGCTCTGAACACCCGCTACCTGGGTCGTCGGGTCCTCTATTTCCCTACCCTGGATACGACGATGGAGGTGGCCCACCAGGAGGCTCGTGCCGGCGCGCCCGAGGGGCTTCTTGTCCTGGCCGAGGAACAGCGGGCCGGCCGGGGCCGCTACGGCCGCCGGTGGGAAGCCCCTTTCGGCTCCTGTATCCTGGCCTCTCTGCTCCTTCGTCCGACCTTCCTTTCCCCCGAGCAAGCCTTTTTGCTTGTGGCCCTTTCGGCCCTGGCCGTCGCCGAGGCCGTTGAGGAGGAAACCGGCCGGCCGTGTGCCCTCAAGTGGCCCAACGATGTCCTCCTGCAGGAGCGCAAGGTCTGCGGCATCTTGCTGGAGGTGGAAGGGGCGGCCGGGCGTCTGGAATGGGCCGTCGTGGGCTGGGGGCTGAACGTGAACGTGGACTTTCATGATTCCGAACTGGCCGGCCGGGCCATCAGCCTGGCCGAAGCATCCGGCCATCCTTGCTCCCGTCTTTCGCTCCTCCGGGCCTGTCTGGAACGGATGGAGGCCCGCTACGAGGCCCTCCGTGCCGGACAGGGGGAAGAGATCCGGGCTGCCTGGCGTGCCCGTCTTTCCATGCTCGGCCGGATGGTGGAGGTAAGGTCCCTGGAAGGGGCGCTTTCCGGCCTGGCCTTCGACGTGGCCCCGGATGGAGCGCTCCTCGTGCGCCTTCCCGACGGCCGCCTGGAACGGGTACAGGCCGGCGATATCATGGTACGATAGGAGGCGATGATGCGCATTGCGATGGCGGCCGACCATGCCGGATACGCCCTCAAGGAGGCGCTCAAGGCCGGCCTGGAGAAGATGGGGTATACGGTGGTGGACTTTGGAGCCCACCGGGAAGACCCCGCCGACGATTACCCCGACTTCGGCCTGCCGGCGGCACGGGCCGTGGCTTCCGGCGAGTGCGAACGCGGAATCTTTTGCTGTGGCAGTGGGCTGGGAATGATGCTTACGGCAAACAAGGTGCGCGGCATCCGGGCGGTTGTCTGCCATGAGCCGTATTCGGCCCGCCTGAGCCGTAGCCACAACGACGCCAACGTCCTCTGCCTGGGGGGCCGGATCATCGGCCCCGGCCTGGCCCAGGAGGTCGTTCGGGTCTGGCTGGAGACCCCTTTCGAGGGCGGGCGCCATGCCCGACGGGTAAGCAAGGTGATGGAGGCCGAGAGATGACCCCCGAAGCGGAAATCCCGGCGGCCTACGGCGGACCGGGGTGGAAAAGCCGCCCTACTTCCTTACGGGAGGAAATGGGAAGCATCTGGGGACGGTGGGGAGCGGCCTCGGAGTGGGGCCCGCTCCGGGCGGTGTTGCTCCACAGTCCGGGGAAGGAGATAGAGGGTCTGGAGGATGCCGACGCCGCCCTGATGCTGGGGCGGCTCGTCCCGGAGCGGCTACGGGAGGAGCATCGTGCGTTGCAGGACTTTTACCGGAAGGCCGGGGTGGAGGTCTACCGGGTACAGCCGGAGACGGAGGTGCCGCCCAACCTGATGTTTTGCCGGGACCTCTTTTTCATGACGCCGGAGGGGGCCGTGCTGGCACGGCCGGCCGGCATGGCCCGGGCCGGCGAGGAACGGGTGATCCAGGCCCGACTGGCCGCGCTGGGCGTGCCGATCCTCCTGAGCGTACACGGCCGGGGCACTTTTGAAGGGGCCGATGCCCTCTGGGTGGACGCGGGGACGGTCCTCCTGGCCACGGGACTACGCACGAATGAAACCGGGGCGGCGCAGGTGGCGGGCCTTTTGCGGGAGATGGGGATCGAAGTGGTGAGGGTGGACCTGCCGTATGGAGCCATGCACCTCCTAGGGGTGCTGAACCTGGCCGGCCCGGACCTGGCCTTTGCCTGGCCGGGACGGGTGCCGCATCGGGCGGTAGAGGCGCTGCGGTCTCGGGGCTACCGCGTGTTCTTCCTCCCCGATGAGCAGGAAGCCCGTGAGGGAATGGCCCTGAACTTTGTCGCGTTGGAGCCGTACCGTGTGCTCATGCCGGCCGGATGCCCCCGTACCCGCGCCTTCTATGAGGCGGCCGGCCTGACCTGCGACGAACTCGAGATCGGCCACCTGCGCCGGGCGGCCGGCGGGATGGGCTGCCTCACCGGCATCCTGCGGCGAGACTGACCCCCGACAGGCCTTCCCGTAGGGGTAACCTCGCGCTCGCCTCGAGGTGGCGATTTGACAGGGAGAGGGCACAGGATAAAATGGTGGCACGGAAATCTGATAGGAGGCTAATATGGGCAAGGCACGTTCCTTACGCAGGAGACAACTCCGGCAGGCGCTGCGGGTGCCCCTGTGGTATTGGATTCTCCTGGCGGCGATTGCCCTGATCGGCGGTGTGCTCATCGCCATCAGTGCCACCGGCCCCCGGGTGCGGGCCGGCGGCTTGAGCACAGAGGGCGACTATTTCCTGGGAGCAGGCGATGCGCCGGTGACGATCTACGAATGGGGCAACTTTACCTGAGGGGCCTGCCAGCAGTACGTCCGTGAGACGTTTCCCCAAATCGAGGCGACCTACATCCGATCCGGCCAGGTCCGCTATATCTATCGTCCCTACCTCTACCTGGAAGACACCTTCCAGCGCATGACTGCCGAGGCGCTCTACTGCGCCGGAGAGCAGGGCAAGTTCTGGGAAATGCACGATTGGGAGTATAAAAACGTCTCCCGCCTGACCGGGGGAAGTGATGTGGTGGCCGTCCTGGTCGACCAGGCGGCATCGGAACTGGGGCTGGACGGCGCCAGGTTGGAGGCCTGTTTGCGGGAAGACCGCTACCGAGGCCGACTGAAAGAGATCATGGACGATGCGCTGGCCCGGGGCATCCAGGGCACGCCGACTTTTCTTATCAACGACCGGCCGCTGGAAGGGGCCGCTCCGTTTGAGAACTTCCGTCAGATCATCGAGGAGGAACTGGCGAAATGACCACGGTGTCGGCTTTTCGTTTGCGCATGGTGATCGGGGTGCTGGCCCTCCTGGGGCTTTTGGTGGCCGTTTACCTTGCCCTGTACGAGACGCGCCTTTCCGAAAGCCTGATCTGCCCGGATACGGGCTGCGAGCGGGTCAACCTGAGCGACTACGTGTATATGTTCGGCGTGCCCATCGCCGTGATCGGGGTAGGGGGATACGGCCTCATCCTGGCGATCACGCTGGGCTACATCAACCGGAGGCAGGTGGCCGGCCTGCCGGTAGGGCTGGTATTGCTCGGCCTGGCGGCTTTCGGCTTCCTCTTTAGCCTTTTCTTGACTTACCTGGAGTTGTTCGAGATTCGGGCTATCTGCACCTGGTGCATGATCTCGGCCGGCCTGATGACGGCCATCTTCATCCTGACCGTGGTCGCCTGGCTGGCAGAACGCCGGCCTGAAGCCTTGCGGCGCTGATCGCCTTTTGAAAAAACGTTCCAACCACCTCTAGGATGGTTGGAATCTGTCAGTTACTTGGGTATCGGATGCCCCACCTTCCAGCCGTCCGATGGGGAAGCCCGCACTGGGGGACAGGGATTCGAACCCCGATCGGCTGATCCAGAGTCAGCTGTCCTACCGTTGAACGATCCCCCAACACTTTCTATTGTACCACAAATCGCGCCGTTTGGCAAGTTGCCTCGTTTTCGTTTCTGCGGTATACTTATTCTATCCGGGGCCGGCCAGGTTGGCAATTCACGCCGTATCTCCCGGTAATTCTCTGTGGAGGAAGACGATGGAAAAGGAAGAACGTCCGACCGGCACGACGCCGCCGACCGATTTTATCCGCGAGATCGTGGCCGAGGACGTCCGTACCGGACGCTTCGGCGGCCGCGTCCATACGCGCTTTCCTCCCGAGCCGAACGGCTACCTCCATATCGGTCACGCCAAGGCCATTAGCATTGACTTTGACCTCGCCGAAGAGTTCGGCGGGCTGTGCAACCTGCGCTTCGACGACACCAACCCGACGAAGGAGGAGGCTGAATACGTCGAAGCCATCAAGGAGGATATCCGGTGGCTGGGATATGACTGGGGAGACCGGGAATACTATGCCTCCGATTACTTTGAACAGCTTTACCGGTGGGCCGAGGAACTCATCAAGAAAGGCAAAGCCTACGTCTGCGACCTCAGCCCGGAGGAGGTGCGCGCCTATCGGGGCACCCTGACCGAACCGGGCCGGGAAAGCCCTTACCGCAACCGCTCGGTGGAGGAAAACCTGGACCTCTTCCGGCGGATGCGCGCCGGCGAGTTCCCCGAGGGCTCCCGCACACTGCGGGCCAAAATTGATATGGCCTCCCCTAATATCAACCTCCGCGATCCCATCATGTACCGCATCATCCACGCCCCCCACCACCGTACCGGCACCCGCTGGTGCATCTACCCGACCTACGACTGGGCCCACGGCCAGAGCGACTCCATCGAGGGCATCACCCATTCCTTCTGCGACCTGGCCTATGAGGACCACCGCCCCCTCTACGACTGGTTCCTGGACCAACTGGGCATCCACCACCCCCGCCAGATCGAATTTGCCCGGCTCAATTTGACCTACACCGTGTTGAGCAAACGGGTGCTGCGCCGCCTGGTGGAGGAGGGCTATGTCTCCGGCTGGGACGACCCCCGTATGCCCACTTTACGCGGGCTGCGCCGGCGCGGCTATACCCCCGAGGCCATCCGGGCCTTCTGCCGGATGATCGGGGTGGACAAGACCAACAGCACCGTAGACATCGCCCTCCTGGAACACTGCGTGCGCGAGGACCTGAATAAACGGGCTCCTCGCAGGATGGCGGTATTGCGTCCACTCCGGGTGGTCCTGGTCAACTACCCGGAGGACCAGGTGGAAGAAGTCGAGTGCATCAATAACCCCGAGGACCCCTCGATGGGAACGCGACGGGTGCCTTTTTCCCGGGTGCTCTATATCGAGCGTGACGACTTCCGGGAGGAACCGCCGCCCAAGTACTTCCGGCTGGCCCCAGGCCGGGAGGTGCGCCTGCGGTATGCCTACATCATCCGGTGCGTGGATGTGGTCAAAGATGCCAGCGGGGAGGTAGTCGAACTGCATTGTACCTACGACCCGAACACCCGGGGCGGCTCCTCGCCGGAGGGCCGACGGGTCAAGGGCACCCTCCATTGGGTTTCGGCCGGCCACGCCCTGGAGGCCGAGGTACGCCTCTACGACCACCTCTTCCTCAAGCCCGATCCGCTGGAGGTGGAAGGCGATGCCGATTTCACGGTCAACCTGAACCCCCGCTCGCTGGAGGTGCTGACTGGTTGCCGCATCGAACCCAGCCTGGCCGGCGCTCCGGTGGGTAGCCGCTACCAGTTCGAACGCCTGGGTTACTTTTGCGTGGATCCGGATTCGACCCCCGATCGCCTCGTTTTCAACCGTACCGTGCCTTTGCGCGATACCTGGGCCAAGATCGAAGCCGCCATGCGGCAGGAAGGTGAAAATCGTTCCTAAAGGTGGGTCGCTCGGCTGTTGTTCGGGTCGTCTATCTATCGAAATCGTCCCTCAAAGCACAAACTTCTCGACAACGAAGAAACCGGGGGAAACGCTTCCAATGAGGCGATTTTATTGCCGAACATTGCTACCACCGTTCTTCGTAGATTGAAAACACTTGGGGCGCAGTTGACAAATCGCCCGATTGAGTTATACTATACACTGTCGCACTTTCCTCACTTCTCGGTGTCGTGCCGACTCGGGCTCAGACCCGGGCTGGGGAGTTGTCCTGCAGGAGGTGATCATGCCCGAAGCGCTGGAGACGGCCTGGCACGCCACCCGACGTTTTTACTTGGGACCCATCCGAAAATGAGGGACGGATGACCTGGAGAGGCCGTCCCTACTTTTGTTTTCGGATAGGTCTTACAGGAGGAGAAGCATGAAAAAGCGCGCGGTTTTTCTGGCCACCATTGCCGCCCTCGTCCTGATGTTGGTCAACGGGATGCCCTCTTTCGCCTCCTACCCCTCCGAACTGCCCCAACCGAACGAGGTCCGCATTGGCCTCCAGGAAGACGGCGGCACCGTTACCCTCACCGGGAACCAGGTCCTGGTCGTCGGTCTGGAAAGCAACCCCTCCACCGGCTACGCCTGGCGGGTAGAATCGCTTGATCAGCGCATCCTGCGCCTGGTCGGAGAGACCTGGCTTTCTTCTTCCGGGCTGCTCGGCGCTCTGGGCACCCAGGAGATGCGCTTTGCCGGTGTCTCCGAAGGCGAGACTACCCTTGTCCTGGCCTACCGCCGGCCCTGGGAAAAGGTTGAGCCACTGCGGACCTTTTCCCTCCAGGTCAAGGTCGTCGCGCCGATTCCTACCGACTCGGTCTCGGCCGTCCCCAGGGCGGCCGGGCTGGCCAGCATGGCCCAGAGCAACTCCGATGTACCCCACTCTGCTCTGCCCGCTTCCTTCAACTGGTGCAACCAGGGCGGCTGCACCCCCATCCGCGACCAGGGGAACTGTGGTTCCTGCTGGGCCTTTGGCACCGTAGGCCCCCTGGAATCGAACATCCTGATCAAGGACGGGCTTTCCAAAAACCTGGCCGAGCAGTACCTGGTCTCCTGCAATACCGAAGGCTGGGGGTGCAACGGCGGCTGGTGGGCCCACGACTACCACCAGTGGAAGATCCCGCCTGGGGAGTCGGCTGCCGGCGCAGTCTACGAGGCCGATTTCCCCTACCAGGCTTCCGACGTGCCCTGCAACCCACCGCACCCCCATCATGAGAAGATTTCCTCCTGGGCCTATGTGGGGAACGATTCCAGCGTGCCCCCCACGGAGAACATCAAGCAGGCCATCTATACCTACGGTCCGGTAGCCGCTGCCGTCTGTGTCGGTCCGGCTTTCCAGGCCTACAGCGGCGGCATCTTCCAGACCAACGAATCGTCTTACTGCAGCGGCGGCGTCAACCACGCCATCGTCCTGGTCGGCTGGGATGATACCGGTGGCCACTGGGTTCTGCGCAACTCCTGGGGCACCTCCTGGGGCGAAAGCGGTTACATGCGCATCAAGTACGGCATCTCCAATGTGGGCTATGCGGCCACCTACGTCGTCTACAACGCGGCCGGCCCTACTCCCACCCCCGCTCCACCCACGGCCACACCCATCCCGGCCCAGGTTCTCCTGGTGGATGACGACGCCGGCAAGTCGTACCAGACCTACTACGCCAATGCCCTGGCGGCCGGCGGTTATACCTACGACACCTGGACCGTAGCCACCCAGGGCAGCCCCAGCCTCTCCACCCTCCAGAAGTACCCGATCGTCGTCTGGTTCACCGGCGACGACTACTCCACCACCCTGACCAGCACCGACGAGTCGAACCTGGCCTCCTACCTGAACGGTGGCGGGAAACTCTTCATCTCCGGTCAGGACATCGGCTACGACATCCGCA
>DAOUAK010000004.1:0-3820 GCA_034433695.1 Chloroflexia bacterium | reverse complement strand
GGTACGGCCCTGGACGCCGGGGCCGGTCGTCAAGGCGGTCTTGCAGGCCAGATTCAACGCCCGTTTGGAAAGCGGGGGTGTTCCCGCGACTGTTTCGGGCCGGACTCCAGGTGTCGGGCCGAGGTGGACGGCCGGCCGACCGGAGAGCGAAACGACCGGCGCAATCCTGCCCGGGGCAGGGGAAAACGTCGGTGCGAGATGGGGGCAGACATGACGATGTTGGACCCCATTTCAGGAAACAGGTTTCCGATGGCGAATCTCCACGGGAAGGAACCGCCTTCTTCCCGGCCCTCCGGCTATCGTCTCCTCACCAACGCCCAACTGGAGGAATTTCATCTGGCTGCGCTGGAAATCCTCCGTCGTACCGGTGTGCGCGTGGACGAAGCCGAATCCCGCCGGTTGCTCCAGGAGGCCGGCTGTGTGGTCACAGACGAGACCCTGGTCCGTTTCCCCGCCGCCGTCGTCGAGCAGGCGCTGGAAAAGGCTCCCTCCCGGATCGTCCTTTGCGACCGCACCGGCGAGCCATATGCCTTCCTGGAGGGGCATCGCTGCTACTTTGGCACCGGATCGGACCTGCCCTATACGCTGGACCCGGAGACGGGCGAGCGCCGGCCTTCCCGACTCGTCGACGTGGCCGACACCGCCCGGCTTGTGGACGCCCTGCCCCATCTGGACTTTGTGATGTCCATGGCCCTCCCCTCCGACGTCCCTCCCCAGACCTCGGACCGCTACGCCTTCCTGGCGATGGTGGAAAACACGACGAAACCCATTGTCTTCACCGCCTGGGATGAGGAGGGTGTAGCCGACATCCTGGCCATGGCGGAGGCGATAGCCGGTGGGCCGCAGGAACTGGCGATCCATCCGTTTCTCCTGGCCTACCTGGAGCCCTCTTCCCCTCTGCGCCACTCCGAGGCCGCCCTGCGCAAGTTGCTCCGGATGGCCGACCGGGGGCTGCCCTTTGTTTATGCCCCGGGCCCCCTCGAAGGGGCCACGGCCCCTATCACCCCGGCCGGCAGCCTGGCCATGGCAAGCGCCGAAGTGCTGAGCGGCCTGGTCATCGCCCAGTTACGCCGGCCGGGCACCCCCTTTGTCTGGGGCTCGGGAAGTGGCCCGCTCGATATGCGCACGATGGTCGGCCTCTATGCCGGCCCCGAGTTCATGCTCCACTGTATGGCCATGGCCGAACTGGCCCATTTCTACTACCACCTTCCGGTCTGGGGCTTTGCCGGCTGTTCCGACTCCAAGCAGCCGGACCTCCAGGCCGGGGTCGAGAGCGCGATCTGGATCCTCTGGGCAGCCCTCTCCGGAGCCAATCTGGTCCACGATGTCGGGTACATCGAGTCCGGTCTGACCTGCTCTTATGAAATGATCGTCATCGGCGATGAGGTGATCGGCCTGGTGCGACGGCTGCTTCGGGGAATCGAGATCAACCCGGAGACTCTGGCCCTGGAGGCGATCCACCAAGTGGGGCCGGGCGGAAACTTCCTGAGGTCGCCACACACGGCTCGGCACTGCCGGGAAGTCTGGTATCCGCGCCTCTTCGACCGACGTTCCTACGCCGCCTGGGTCGAAGCCGGCCGGCCCGATCCCGTCTCCCGGGCGCGGGAAACGGTCCGGGAGATCCTGGCCACCCACCGGCCGGCATCGCTCCCCGACGGTGTCCGGGAGACGCTTCGGGGCATCGTCGCCGAGGCCGACACCCGAGCGGGGATACCCGCTAAACCCCAAGGAGAATAGGCGTCCGTCCGGGCGGAGCAAGACGGAGGTTGCCCTATGGCCGACATCCGGGAACGGATCGCAGAGCACCTTTACCGGGGAGACCATGTCGAGGTCGCTGCCCTGGTACGGCGGGCCCTGGAAGCGGGCTTTTCCCCGGCCGAAGTCCTCTCCGGACTGACCGCTGGCATGGACCGGGTGGGTCGGGATTTCAAGGCCGGCCTGCTCTTTGCCCCCGAGGTGCTGGTGGCGGCGCGGGCCATGCAGACCGGCATGGAGGTATTGCGGCCGCTCCTGGCCGAAACCGGCGTGCCCTATATCGGCACCTACCTCATCGGCACGGTCCAGGGCGACCTGCACGACATCGGGAAAAATCTGGTGCGGATGATGCTGGAAGGGGCCGGCTTTGAAGTGATCGACCTGGGCGTGGATGTGGCACCGGAGCGTTTCGTCGCCGCCGTGCAGGAGCACCGGCCGGCGATCCTGGGGATGAGCGCCCTGCTGACGACCACGATGCCGGCCATGAAAAGGACCATCGAGGCTCTGGAAAAGGCCGGCCTGCGCAGAGCGGTCAAGGTGATGATCGGAGGGGCACCCCTGACCGCGGACTATGCCGCCCAGATCGGCGCCGACGGCTACGCCCCCGACGCGGCGACGGCAGTGGAGGTGGCCCGCCGGCTGCTGGGGAAATGAGGGAGCACGGCATCCCAGTCCCCCCATCGTTCAGAGGAAGAAAAAGGCCAGGGCGATGATGGCATAGACCGCCAGCAAAGCGGCCCCCTCCAGCCAGTGCGAACGGCCGTCTATCGAGATCAGCGCGGCCAGGAGCACCCCCAACCCCAGGCAGATGACCTCAAAGGCAGAAAAGTGCAGGTCCATCGCCCCGGCCGGCCCGTGCATAGCCAGGCTCACAAAGACGAGAAGGGGGGCCACAAAGAGCGCCACCTGCTGGCTGGAACTCAACGAAACGCTGAGCGAAAGTTGCATCCGGTTCTTCAGCGCCACCTGGACCGCGACCAGGTGCTCGGCCACGTTCCCCACCAGGGGCACCAGCACGACCCCGATAAAGAGCGGGCTGACCCCCCAGGCCGCCACCACCGGCTCCACCGCCCCCACCAGAAACTCGCTCAGGAAGACGGTGGCCACGGTCGCTCCGGCCAGCACACTCAGGGCCACCCCGACCTTCCAGGGACGGCGATGGAGGGGAGAGCCGACCTCTGCTCCATGGACCTCGTCATCCAGGAGCGGCGAGGTGAAGGTAAAGAGGACGCTGCCCAGGTACAGAAACAGGAGGACGCCGGCCACCCCCCAACTCAGGTACTCCAGCGGCATATCCACGTGGGCACCGTGCAGGTGAAAGAAGAGGGTGGGAATACTGAGGCCGATGACCGCCAGAGCCATCATGGTGGCGCTCAGGCCGGCCAGGTCCCGGTCGAAAAACTGCTGTCCGTTCTTCAGTCCCCCCAGGAACATGCTGAAGCCGAGGACCAGGAGGAGGTTCCCCAGAATGGAGCCGGTGATGGAGGCCTTGACCAGTTCCAGTTCCCCGGCCCGCAGCGCCACAATGGTGATGATCAGTTCGGCAGCGTTGCCCAGCGTGGCGTTGAGAAAGCCTCCGAGTTTGGGGCCGGCCCGTTCGGCCAGATGCTCGGTGGCCTCGCCCAGCAGGCCGGCCAGGGGAACAAGCCCCAGGGCCGAGGCGATGAAGACGGCCTGCGTCCCCCAGGCCGTCTCCCGAAACCCCACCTCGGCCACCACGGCCAGGGGAACAAAGATGAGAAGGAGGCGCAGATACTTCATCCGGCGATACCCCACCCCATCGGGGGCGACCCGCCGGAGCACACCCGGCCCCGGCGGGTCGCCCTCACCCTGTTACCACGAACGCAACACCAGAGGAAGGTAGATGCGATAGGCTCCGACCTCCAGAACCTGAAGGGCTACATCCAGGCCGCTCCCACCGCAGTTGGTCACGGTCAGGGCCACGGTGTACACCCCGGGCAGCCCGTAGACATGGGTGGCCGTGGGATAGCCCGAGGAGACGCCTCCATCGCCGAAGGACCAGGTGCAGGTAAAGGGCGCATCCCCCGAGACCGTGGCGGTGAAG
>DAOUAK010000003.1:0-1907 GCA_034433695.1 Chloroflexia bacterium | reverse complement strand
TTCACCGGGCAGCGGCTGGACGCCGGGGTAGGCCTCCTCTACTACCGGGCCCGCTACTACGACCCGGCGTTGGGGAGATTTACCCAGCCGGATACGGTCACGCCCGATCCGGAAGACCCACAGAACCTGAACCTGTATAGTTATGTTCTGAACAATCCTCTCCGGCATGTAGACCCTTCCGGGCAATGTATCCCCGGCGTAAACTGTCCGGACGATGTGGGGGACGTATACGTGCCTCCGGCCCACTATGCCCTGACCAAAGAGCCCCAAAAGTACGCCCAGCACCAGGGGAAGGGGACCAATGATTGCGGTCCTACTGCGGTAGCCATGGGAGTCAACCTGGCCTTGGGGCAGCCAGGAGCCTTTACCAAAGACTTTGTGACGGACTTTATGAACCAACCCACAGATCCGATGATAGAGCCATTTTCTGGGGTACCGATAGGTGGCGGAGAACCCCGGTATCGGTGGGCATTTGGTGCTACCCTCCCTGTTCAGGCGAGGGACGCCATCAACGACCTGGCGGCCAAGTATAACCTCCCTCTTCACGCCGAGTCGAAAGTGGGTACCCTGGAGGATCTGACGAACAATTTGCAAAAGGGGTATCCCACCCTGGTTTGCGTCGTTTGGGAAGATGACCCTTGGAAAGCGCACTGGTTGGTTCTGGTAGGTTATGACGAGGCTACAGATAAGTGGACTTTCCTTGATCCAGGAACAGGGTCAACGTTGGAGTGGTGGACCCAAGAATTCCAAGATTATTGGGATAGATGGTATGGCAATGTGGACCCTTTCTTCCACAACAAGATGGTGACCATTGTCATCGAAGGAGAGGTGCCCTCCATCGAATGAGGGGGGCGAGCCGACAGGTGGTAGGAGATAAAAGAGGTCTGGGTCGGGAATAAAAAGGAGGCAACGATGAGGATAAAAGCGGTCGTCATCCTTTTTACTGGCCTACTGCTGGTCGGATGCTGGGAAGGGGAAATTGGGATAAGAGCCCCGGAAAGTTTCCCCCAAAGAGATATCGTTTTCCAAAGGGCCTTACTTCCAGGAGGTAAAGATAGGCTCTCTTTGGGTTTTGTCAATGCCGACGGCTCTGGTCTGACAGTGTTAC
The DNA here is from genome assembly GCA_034433695.1 of Chloroflexia bacterium. Lineage (GTDB taxonomy): Bacteria > Chloroflexota > Chloroflexia > DTKN01 > DTKN01 > JASFBA01. The sequence continues at coordinate 799 of DAOUAK010000003.1, read as the reverse complement.
AATTCCATGCCCTCTCTGTTGGATGGTCTACGATGGCGGACCCGGTCTGGTCGTCCGATGGTTCCACGCTTGTCTTCCGGGCACTTGGAGATAACCGCGCGGGGCCCTTAATGGTTATACGTGCTGGCGGCGAAGTACGACGCTGTCCGGTTGAGACCGTGGGTTGGGGCCGGGCTTCTTTCCTGGAAGGAGAGGAGCAAATAGTGGCGGAAGGATGGGCTGTGACCAGCGACGTCTCTCGACCCAAGATGATTGACTTGGAAACCTGCAAGGTGATTCGGGTTTACCTGAGCGAGGCAGAAGAGGAGGTTATCGGAACCCCGACTATAACTTCAGATGGTCAACGGTTGGCATTTGTACGTTGGGAAGATGATGCCTTCATGGGGAGACCATCTGATATTGTAGTGCTTGAGGTTGCTTCAAACATGCAAACGGTCATAGGAAAGGGGCTTTGGCCTTCTTGGTCTCCCGATGGTCGGTGGTTGGCCTATTCCGGGGAGGACGGAATCTACGTGGTGGCCCAAGACGGTAGCCAGAAGAGGCAGGTTGTCTCTTTTGAGGTTAAGGGTTGGCCGCCGGCTCCTTCCTGGTCGCCGGATGGGCAGTGGTTAGTATACCATAAGTGCATATCAGCGAGAGGATGGTGTGAAAAAGGGGTTGAATATTCTATCTTCAAGGTTCACGTAGAGACCGGAGAAGAGGTCAAGATCGTGGATGGGGGGTTGAACCCCTACTGGCGGGGGGCGGAGCCGTAGGTGTCCGGCCCGCCGAATATCGCGCCGATTGAAATCGGCCTTCT
>DAOUAK010000002.1:0-26157 GCA_034433695.1 Chloroflexia bacterium | reverse complement strand
GGTGCGGTTGTTGCAAGCGAAACACCCGGATTGGTTCGAGGTCGAGGGGCTTCCGGCGTATGCCCCCGATCTCAATCCGACGGAGATGGTCTGGAACTACACCCAATATACCGAATTGGCCAACTTCATTCCCGAGGATGTCGATCCTCTTCGCCAGGCCATCACAACTTCACTAGAGAATATCCGTGCCCGATCCGATCTGCTCCGGTCATTTTTCCGACGTCCGGGCTTGAGGTTATGATAGTTCCTTTTACTGGACGAAGTTCACTATCATTTGACTTGACGCGCAGGGCACCCTCTCACCCTCTATAAACGGTTCCGGCCCGAAATCGTGAGAAGTCTACGGGCGAGGTCAGGAGCCGGATAAGCCCAGGATCTCAACTCTCTTGCGCATTGGGAGAAGGTGTAGTACAATAAGGACGGCAAGTACAGGCGCAACGGAAGCGTCTCCCGCATGATGTATGTGGCTGTAACCGGAGGGTTTCCAGGATGAACGTTACGTGCCTCCAAGAGAACCTGCGCCGGGGCCTGGCCCTGGTTTCTCACGCCGTATCATCACGGAGCACCCTTCCCGCCCTCTCCACGGTGCTTATGGAAACGGACCGGGGCCGCCTGAAACTGGCGGCGACCGACCTCTCCCTGGGCATCACCTGCTGGATCGGCTGTCAGATCCGCGCTGAGGGCGGAGTGGCCATACCGGCCCGGCTGCTATCCGACTTTATAGGAAGCCTTCCCAATGAGCCGGTCCACATGGAACTGGAGCCGCGCACCCGCACGCTCCATATTCAGTGCGAACGATACGAGGCCGAGATCAAGGGCCTGGACCCCATGGAATTTCCCATCATTCCCTCGGTAGAAGGGAACGAAGCCCTCGCCACGGTGGACCCGATAGCCCTACGCGAGGCCATCGGCCAGGTGGCCTTTGCCGCCGCCACCGAAGATACCCGGCCGGCCATGACCGGTGTGTACACCCGCATCCGTGGGGGACAAATGGCCTTGGTCGCGGCCGACGGCTTCCGCCTGGCCCTGCGTATGATCGAAGTACAGGCCGGCGGCGAGGCCCATGTGATCGTCCCGGCCCGGGCCATGGTGGAACTGGGGCGCGTCCTGGCCGAAGGGCGAGACCCGGTCCAGATCGTGCTGACCCCCGGTCTCAACCAGATCCTCTTCCACACCGACTCCGTAGACCTGGTTTCCAACCTGGTGGACGCTCGCTACCCGGATTATGAGGCGATCATTCCCAAGACCTATCGCACCCGGGCCGTGATGAGCACCGGAGATTTCCTCAAGGCGGTGCGCATCGCTTCCTTCTTCGCCCGCGATGGGGCCAACATCATCCGGCTGGAACTCCAGCCCGGCGAAGGGGGAGGGGCCGGCCGAGTCCGCGTTTCGGCCAGCGCCGCCGAGGTCGGCAGCAACGTGGGCGAGGTGGATGCCCGAATCGAGGGGCCGGCCGGCCAGATCGCCTTCAACGCCCGGTATCTGGCCGAAGCCCTCTCCGTCCTCGGCACGGCGGAGGCGGCCCTGGAGATGCAGGAATCCGACCGCCCCGGCGTCCTCCGCCCGGTCGGCCGCACCGACCAGTTGCATGTGATCATGCCTATTCAATGGTAGAGTAACTGGGAGAAAAAGGATGGCCCGAATCGAAAGCCGCCCCAGCCCGTTCCGCGACCCGCTGGTGATCGTCCTCCTGGGATTGATTTTCCTGGCCCTGGTGCCCATCCCGTTCCTGGCCTATCGTCTCTTGAACGCCGGTGGCGGGCAGGGCATCGTACTTCCTCTCCTGCCCAGCGCCACCCCCACGAATACACCCCAACCCACGGCCACACCCACCCCGACGGCCACACCCACCCCCATTCCCTCGCCCACCCCGACGCCTTCGGTCCGCGAGGGTCCCCTGAGCGGCCTGCCCCTGAGCACCGAGCAACTGCACTATCCGCTGATCGCCGTGATGATTCCCTCCGACTCGGACCAGTACGGCCTCTCCCAGGCCGCCGTGGTTTACGAGGCCTCGGCCGAATACCACATCCAGCGCTTCATGGCCATCTATGAGCAGGTGGAGGCGTCCAAACTCGGTCCCATCCGCAGCGCCCGCCTGTACTATGTGGAGTGGGCCCAGCCCTACGGCCTCCTCTTCGTCCACTGGGGAGGCAGCCCCCAGGCCTACGAGCGGCTGGCCCAGATACGCTGCCGCTACGACGGCCGGCCTTCTCCCTACCCCTGCCTGCACGTCCTGGACGGCCAGGATGGAGGCCCGATGTTCTGGCGGGCCGAGGTCGTGGATATCCCCTGGAACAACGGCTTCACCAGCAGCCGCCTCCTCTACGAGTACCTCCAGGAGAAGAACATTTCCCGTTCGGCGGATTACCTGGGCTATCCCCATAAGGACGATGCCCCCCCGGAGAACCGGCCGCTTACCGGGACGCTCTCGATCTCCGGGTTCAAGTATTCCGTCCATTACACCTACGACCCGGAAAGCAACACCTACCTGCGCAATTTCAAGGGCCGGCCGCACCTGGACCTCCTCACCGGCGAGCCGATTCGCGTCCACAACGTCGTCCTGATCGTCGTCCCTCAAGCCCCCATCCCCGACGACCCCAAGGGCCGGCTGGACTTTCAGACCGTCGGCGAAGGGGAAGCCCGGATCTTCCGCGACGGCACGATGCTCCAGGGCCGCTGGGTAAAGGAAAGCGTCGAAACCGAGCTCTTCTTCTTCGACGAAACCGGCCAGGAGATCGCTTTTAACCGGGGCAACATCTGGATCGAGGTGCTGGCACCGGGGCAGGCGGTGGAAGTCGAACTGGGCCGGGTGCCGTAACGGTTGAAAGGTTGAAAGTCGGGGGAAAAATGAGGCGAATTCTATTCGGGTGTGTGTTGCTGGCTCTCTGGGTGGCCGGCTGTGGGACGGCCGGAACGGCTTCCTATCCGACATCGCCGCCTTCCCCGATTCCACCCCGCACGGCCCTCCCCACGCCTGTGCCCACGGAGCGACCGGTCCTGACGGAAGCGCCTCTCAGCGGGCTTCCGGCCAATCCCCCTATCTCCCTCTGGCCACCGCTGGCCGTGGTCATTCCTTCCGACTCCGAGCAGTACGGGATGTCGCTGGCCAGCGTGGTCTACGAGGCCGCGACCGAGGGGGCCGTCCCGCGTTTCCTGGCCATCTTTGAACAGGTGCAGGCGTCCAGGATCGGCCCGGTACGCAGCGCCCGACCCTACCTCCTGGAGTGGGCCTGCCCGTATGGGGCGCTTTTCGTCCACTGGGGAGGCAGCCCCCAGTCCCTGAAGATGCTGGCCGAAAGCGATTGCCTCTATAACCTGGAGGGAATGGCCTACGAGGGCGCTTACTTCTGGCGCGAGGCGAACCCGCAGGTGCCCTGGAACAACCTCTTCACCCGGAGCGACCACCTCTACGACTACCTGGAAGCGTGGGGGCTATATCGCTTCGTCAACTATCGAGGTTACCCGCACAAAGACGATGCCCTTCCGGAGAACCGTCCTCCCACCCAGACCATCTCGATCGCCAACGCCTTCACGTATCCGATCCGCTATGTCTATGAGGCCCAAGGTAACGTCTACCTGCGCGAAATGCAGGATCGGCCACACCTGGACTTCCTTACCGGCGAGCAACACCGGATAAAAAACGTGGTGGTCGTCTTTGTCCCCCAGGAACCGATTCCCGGAGACGAGGCCGGCCGTATTCGCATGGAGACGGTAGGAGAAGGAGAGGCGCTTATTTTCCAGGATGGCCGCGTCATCCGAGGACGTTGGGGTAGGGAAAATATCCAGGCCGAGATGCGCTTTTATGACCCGGAAGGCCGGGAGATCGCCTTCAACCGGGGCAATATCTGGATCGAGGCGCTGGCCCCGGGGCAAAAGGTCGAGGTTGTCCCGTAGGCCAGCGACCTCCCGCAATGGGTCGGTCTCCTCAAGCGTCTGGATGAATGCGGCGCTTGGGAAAGTACGTGTCCCCTACACCAACCGAGGAGGTGCGCGATGAAGTGGATGGCCCGATCGTTCCTGCTGATGACGCTTTTGCTCCTGATGGGATGTGCGGGATGGATGGCGCCCGCCGGAGGCACGCCTGAGCCGAAGGCGTCTCCCACGCTCGTCCCCGGCCAGGTCCTCGACGAGCCGGAAAAGTTTGTGCGCCAGACGATTGCCGTAGAAGGGGTACTGGAGGCGGAAGGGAGAGGCACCCAGGTGCGCTTTTTCCTCCGCGACGATGCCGGCCGCAGGCTGGAGGTCAGCCCCTGGGCCCCGCTGGAGGTGGTGCAACCGCCCGAGGGGGGCGCTCAGGTCAAGACGATGGCCTACTTTGTCGGCCGGAGACTTCTTCTGTACGGCGTTCTAGAGAAAGGAGGTGAAGGCTACATCCTCAAGGTGACTTCGGCCGAAGAAAAGTAGGGCCGGCCGGCTCCCGGAAAGGGGCCAGCCCGCCGCAACCCGGAGGTTTCCCATGCGCCGCGCATCTTTCCTTTTCCTTCCCCTCTGGCTGCTTTTCCTCCTCCTGCCTGCCCCTCTCCCGGAAGCAGCCCCTTCCCCGGCGGGGTTGCAAGCCATGCCGCCCCACCCACGTCTATGGGAAAAGTTTGACCAGGGCGAAATTTCCCTCCCCCGCTTCATCACCGACCCGGCCTATGCCCGTAGCCTCGGCATCGACCAACCCCGTGGCCGGCCACGTTCCCTGACCGGCACGCTCAACGCCCTGGCCGTGGTGGTGGAGTTCAGCGACAACACCCACACCGTCACCGCCTCCTTCTTCGATACCCTTATCTTCGCCGCCCCCGTCGCCGGCCGCGGCTCCGTCCGCGACTACTATAGCGATGTCTCCTACGCCCAGGTGGACATCGTCACCGTGAACATGCCCAGCAGCCTGGGCTGGCAGATGGCACCGCAGACCTATGCCTACTACGTCGGCTACTGCGGGGCCAACTGCGGCTATTGCGGAGACTCCCCCTATCCGAACAACTGCCAGAAACTGGCCGAGGACGTCGTGGACGCGGTGAACAGCGTGGTCGACTTTTCTCAGTATGACAACGACGGGGACGGCTATGCTGAGCCGATCATGCTGATCCACGCCGGCCCCGGTGCCGAGTTCACCGGCGACCCCCATGACATCTGGTCACATTCCTGGGGCCTGCACAACCCCCGCACCTACGACGGCGTGACGATCGCCGACTATGTGATCATGCCCGAGTACTGGATGACCGTCTCTCCCAGCACGAGCGACATGACGATCGGCGTCTTTGCCCACGAGATGGGCCACGGCTTCTGGAACCTGCCCGACCTCTACGACCGCGACTATTCCTCCCGAGGTGTCGGCCAGTGGAGTCTGATGGCCGGGGGCTCCTGGAACGGTCCCAACAGCGGAGGCTGGGGCAGCGATGGCAGTTCCCCGGCCTGGCCCGATGCCTGGAGCCGCATCCAGATGGGCTTTGCCACAGCCACCAATATCACCGGCAACCAGACCGGCTACGCCATCCCCCAGGCCTACAACAACCCGCCGCCGGCCCAGACCGTGCTCAAACTCCGTTCCTCCGCCCTGGCCAGCCAGGAATATTTCCTCCTGGAAAACCGCCAGAAGACCCCCGGCACCTACGACGAGTATCTACCGGGAGGCGGCCTCCTCATCTGGCACGTGGATGAGGCGATGTGGAACTATACCCTCCAGAACGACTACGAATGTACCCTGGACCCCCACTGCAACTGCAACGATGCCCAACACTACCTGGTCGCCCTGGAGCAGGCCGACGGCTACCGCGACCTGGAGCTCAAGAACAACTCGGGCGACGCCGGCGACCCCTTCCCCGGCACCGAGAACAACCGCAACTGGACCATGACCACCCACCCGGAGAGCAGTTCCTGGTACGCCTGCAACGACACCTGCATCGGAGTAACGAACATTAGCGACTCCGGCCCCACGATGACCGCCGACCTCCAGGTGAGTTGCGGGCCGCCGCCGAGCCACTGGATCTACCTGCCGCTGGTCCTCAGGCACTTCTGGGCCGGCGGCCCCACGCCGACGCCTACGGCGACCCCTTCACCGACCCCGACGCCCTCCTCCGGCTGGCAGACGATCATCTACGAGGACTTCGAGGGCGCTTTCCCCGGGCCCTGGGTCGTCTTTGACGACTACCCAGGCTACGGCGACTATTACTGGGCCAAGCGCAACTGCCGGCCCTACCAGGGCGGCTATAGCGGCTGGGGCGTAGGCGGCGGCGCGAACGGCTCGACCCTGTCCTGCGGGAGCAACTATCCCAACTACGCCGAGGGCTGGATGGTCTACGGCCCCTTCAGCCTGGTCGGGGCAAGCGACGCCGATTTGACCCTCAAACTCTGGCTGAACAGCGAGTTGAACTACGACGGGGTCTGCCGGATGGCTTCGATCGACAGTACGAACTTTCACGGCTGGTGTACCACCGGCACTGCCAACTGGATCGACCGCGAACTGGATCTGACGAACGTCCCCACCCTGGGCAACCTCCTTGGTCAGCCACAAGTCTGGATCGCCCTGATCTTCACCTCCGATCTCTCGAACAACTACCCAGAAGGCGGCTACGTAGACAACGTCTTGCTGCGCAAGTGCATCGGCACCTGCACCGGGGGCGGTCCTGTTCCCACCCCCGGGCCGGAAAATCTACAGGAGTGGCCGGCCAGTTTCCATCTCTCCACCACCGGGCAATAAGGGCCGGCCGGTAAAGCCGGGCGAGGCGGGGTCCGTTCCCTGCCTCGCCCGGCCGGACCCCATGGAACGATACCGTGCTGGACACCTACCAGTTGCAGATCTTTCTGGCCGTTGTGGAGACCGGCAGTTACAGCCTGGCGGCGCAGCGGCTGCACCTGACCCAGCCGGCCGTAAGCCGGCAGATGCGTCTCCTCCAGGAGCGCCTGGGAGTACGGCTGCTGCGCCGCTCCGGCCGACGGATGCTCCCCACCCATGCCGGGGAGCGCCTGGCAGAGGTGGCCCGCCAGGTGATAGGGCTTTCCCGCCAACTGGAGCAGGAGATGTCCCTCCTGCGCGGCGAGGCCACCGGAGTGCTTCGGATCGGAGGGAGCGGAGCGCCGGCCTGGTATGTCCTGGGGCGGCTCCTTCCGGCCTTCCGGGCCGAGCATCCCGGAGTGGGGTTTCGCCTGGAACCCTGGCCGGCCGAAGGGGTCGTTCGGGCCCTGCGCGAGGGTCGCCTGGACCTGGCCCTCGGCGAGGAGGAGGTCCGGGAACGCGGCCTGGCCTGCGACATGCTCCTGGGAATGGAGGCGATCCTGGCAACCCCGGCCGACGAACACTGGGGACAAAGGAAGCGCCTACCTTTGCGAAAAGTGCCTACCCTCCCCCTCATCCTGCCGGCCACCGGCACGCCGGCCCGTCGCTTCCTGGAAACATTTCTGGAGGAAAAGGACATCCACCTGAGGTCCACCCTGCAAAGCCCGGAGGTTCCGGAGCCGGGAGCGGCGCTGCCTCTGGTGGTCGGCGGTATGGGGGTGGCGATTCTGCCGCGGCTTCTGGTGGAGCAGGTGGCTGCTCCGGTCCACCGGGTCACCCTCTGGCCGGGCTTCCTCTGGCCGCTTTACCTGATACGACGGGCGGGTGCGGCCGGCCGGCTGGAGGAACTCTTCTGCACCTTTGCCCTGGAAAAGGGGCGGACGTTCCTGCGGTAGGAACCGACCCAACCTGCCGTCCAGGTCAACGGTCTTCCCCGAGGCCATAAGCGTTCGGTGGCCAGCGGCTGCCACGCATCTCCCGGTAAACTTCAAGGTAGGCCTGGGCCACCCGCTTCTGGGTAAAATGGTCCAGGACGCGCTCCCTCCCCCGCCGGCCCAGTTCGGCCCGGAGCGCCGGATCGCGCAAACGCTCCAGGGCGGCCCGTAGAGCGGCCACATCGCCCTCCGGGTAGACCAGGCCGGCTCCCCCGATTACGTGAGGGATCTCCCCGCAATCGGAGCCGATCACCGGGATGCCGCAGGCCATGGCTTCGACGAGCACGCGCCCGAACTGCTCCTTCCAGGTGGGGGTGGTGCGCGAGGGCAGGACAAAGACGTCCATCCGACGGTAGAGGTCGGGAAGGACAGATGAAGGCACACGGCCGGCGAATTCGACCCGCCCGCGCAGATCGGATTGCCCGGCACGTCGTCGCAGTTCTGCCTCCATCACGCCTCCGCCGACGAGAAGGAGGCGCACCCACGACAGGCCGGAAGCCGCTTCCAGGAGGTCCGGAAGCCCTTTCTGGGGGACGAAACGGCCGGCGTAGCCGACGGTCAAACCCTCGCCGGAAGGTGGAGTGGGAGAGGGTCGGAAAAAATCCTCGTCCACCCCGAACTGCGGGATCACCCGAAGCAGCCCCCGATAGCCCTTGCGACGCAGGATGTCGGCAGCATCGTGGTTGCCGGCTACGGCGTAAGAGGCATGGGACAGGTTGTAACGTTCCAGCCAGCCATACGGCGGGGGTAACCGGCGGTAGAGGTTGGCCCAGTTGAAGAAAAGGCAGCGTGCTCCCAGGCGCAGCCCCAGCCAGATGGCCTGGAAAGTGGCCGGATTGAACGACTCCTCATCCACGTGCAGGATGTCCGGCCGCTCCTCCCGCAGGATTTTCCCCAGGGAGTGCCAGAAGTACAGGTGAAAATGGCCGTTGAAGGCGATGGGACAGACGCGCAGGCGATAGTTCGTCGGGGGCGTCTCCTCCAGCCGAATTTCCCCCACTCCCGGCTCCCGCCACGAGGGCGGAACCACCGCCACCAGTTCTACGTCGGGCGCACGGGCCACCCACTCCAGTTGCCGCCGGTACGTCCCTACCACCAGCGCCTTGCTCAGGAGCACAACCTTCATCCCAACTCACATCCTCGTGGGCGCCTCGATCCCCAGCAGGCGCAGCCCGTTACGGATGCCCTGTGCCACCGCCGCCACCAGCCCCAACCGGGCCTCTCGGAGGCCGGCCGGCGCGGGCAGGATGGGCAGGTCCCGCCAGAAGCGGCTGAAATCGCGGGCCGTCTCATACAGCCACTCGGCGATGACGTGGGGGGCATACTCGGCCGCCGCCTTGCGGACCACCTGGGGAAAACGGGCCAGATGCCGGATCAACGCTTGCTCTTGAGGCTGCATCAGCAGGGCCGGGTCATACGACTCGGGGATGCCTCCCCCTTTCTCCAGGACGCTGTGACAGCGGGTATGGGTGTACTGGATGTAGGGAGCGGTATCCCCCTCGAAACTCAGCATCGCCTCCCAATCGAAGATAATGTCCCGGCGGCGGTCCTGGTGCAGGTCGTTATAGATGACCGCGCCGATGCCCACCTGACGGGCGATCTCGCGCTTTTCTTCTTCGCTCAGGCCGGGGTTCTTTTCCTCCACAATGGCCCGGGCGCGGGATTCGGCCTCGTCCAGGAGTTCGTCCAGGAAGATGACCTCGCCGTGGCGCATGGAAAAGCGGCTCCCATCCGGCTTCAACACTGTGCCGAAGGAGACGTGTACGGAGCGGGCAGCCAGTTCCGGGTAGCCCATAAGTTCCAGCGCCTTGAAGGTCTGGCGGAGGTGCAACGTCTGCTCTTCGCCGATGACAAAAAGGATGAGCGCCGGCCGGTAGGTGCGCCAGCGATAGAGGGCCGTGGCCAGTTCGCGGGTGATGTAGAGGGTAGCCCCGTCGCTTTTGCGCAGAAGGGTGGATGGAAGGCCCGCTTCGGTCAGGTCCAGGATGACGGCCGGGCTTTCCGGGTCCCGCCGGGCCACGCCCTTGGAGACGGCCTCCTCGATGACGGCATCCAGCATATCCTCATAGAAACTCTCCCCGTGGTAGAGATCGAAATGGACTCCCAGACGACGGTAGGTCTTTTCCAGTTCCTGGATGGTGAGGTCCACGAAATACTGCCAGAGACGGCGGGCCTCGGGGTCGCCCTGTTCCAGGCGGGCAAACCAGCGTCGGCCCTCCTCCTCCAGGGACGGATCGGCCCCGGCCTCATGGTGAAAACGGGCGTAGAGGTCGACCAGGTGGCCGATGGGGTCGCGGGTCATGGCCTCCTCATCTCCCCAGGCCCGGTAGGCATAGATCAGTTTGCCGAACTGCGTCCCCCAGTCCCCCAGGTGGTTGTCGCCGATGGTGTGATAGCCCAGGAAGTCGTAGATGTTGCGGATGGCCTGGCCGATGATGGTGGAGCGAAGGTGCCCCACGTGCATCCTGCGGGCGACGTTCGGGGAAGAGTAGTCTACGACGACGTTCTGACCCTGCCCGACGTCGTCGCCACCGTAGGAGTCGCCCCATTCCCGAACCTCGGCGAGCACCTGGCGGGCCAGATTCCGCCCCTCCAGGGTAAAGTTCAGGTAGGGCCCCAGCGGGGCAACCCCTCCGACCAGGCCGGATGAAGGGAAAGAAAGCCGGCCGGCCAGTTCCGAAGCGATGGCTACGGGAGACCTGCGCAGCCGACGGGCCAGGGCAAAACAGGGCAGGCCCAGGTCGGCCGGCACTTCCGGAGGAGGAGGCAAAAGGGAGATATCCTCTTCCGGTAACTGCGCCTGGGCTACCAGAGCCGCACGAATTTCCCGAACGAAACGATCCAGGGCGTATTCCCGAGGCAAGGATACCTCCTTTCACACCCGCTCGAAGGGATCGAAGAGTTTCTTGTACTCCTCCAGGGCATAGCGGTCGGTCATGCCGGCGATATAGTCGCAGACGACGCGGTAGAGGTCTTCTTCGCCGATGCGGGCCCGTGTGCTCGGGGGGAGGAGTTCGGGATTGGAGACATAGGCCTGGAACAGTTGCTCGATGAACCAACGGGCTTTGGCGGCCATCCGCAGGACCCGCCAGTGGCGGTAGAGGTGTTGATAGAGAAAGTCCTTCAGTTGGCGATTCTTGGCCGCCATCTCCTCCGAATGTCCCACCAGAAGGCCCGGATAACGGCGGACATCCTCCAGGGAGGCGATGCCGGCCTCCCGGAGGTTTCGTTCGGTGGCCTGGATAATGTCGGTGACCATCGTGCCGATCAGGCGGCGAATCACCTGGCGGCGGACGAGTTCGGTAAAGGGCCGGCCAGCCGTTCCGGTGGAGCGAAGTATTTCTTCCCAGAGGACGATGCCGGAGAGGTCCTCCGGCCGAATCATGCCGGAACGAAGCCCATCGTCCAGGTCGTGGGCGGTGTAGGCGGCCTCGTCGGCGGCGTTGACCACCTGGGCCTCCAGCGGCGGCCGCAGGTCGGGGTCGTAACCGCTGGCATCGGAGCGGTCGTAGATGGTTTCGTGTTTGATGATGCCTTCGCGCACCTCCCAGGTCAGGTTCAGGCCCGGGAAATCGGGGTAGCGTCGTTCCAGTTTCTCTACGACCCGCAGGCTCTGGGTGTTGTGGTTAAAGCCGCCGTGGTCGGCCATGAGGGCCGCCAGCGTTTCCTCCCCCGAGTGGCCGAAAGCGGGGTGGCCGATGTCGTGGGCCAGGGCTATAGCCTCGACCAGGTCGGCATTTAGCCCCAGGGCACGGGCGATCGTCTGGCCGATCTGGCAGACCTCCAGGGTATGGGTCAGGCGGGTGCGATAGTAATCGCCTTCGTAGTTGACAAAGACCTGGGTCTTGTACTCCAGGCGGCGGAAGGCGGTGGTGTGGAGGATGCGGTCGCGGTCGCGCTGGAAGGCGGTGCGGTAGGCCGGCTCATCTTCGGGATAGGCCCGGCCACGGGAGTCGCGACTTTTCATGGCATAGGGGGCCAGGGTGGCGGCCTCCAGTTCCTCCAAATCTTTTCGGGAGCGATACATGGCAACCTCCGTAACCGACCGGCACATTCGGCCGGCAGGTTTGATGGTATTATACCACATTGTTGACGGGGGGCTCAGAGCATGCTATCATAGGAATAAACAAAGGCCGGAGGGTAAGCCATGCGCTTGACCGGTGAAAAAGTGGCCATTCGCCCGATCGAGCGGGCCGATCTCCCGGTGATTCTCCCCTGGTGGAACGACCCCGAGGTGATGTACTATGCCGACGACAACCCCCACTCGTCCATGACCCTGCAAGAACTGGAAGGGCGGTATGAACAGGAAAAACGGTCGGATTCCATAGAGCGTTTTGTCATCGAAACCCTTGACGGCGAATTGATCGGCGACCTGGTCTATTTTGGTTACCGTCCGGATACACGAAACGTTCAAACGGGCATTCTGATCGGTGTCAAGAAGTATTGGGGGCAGGGCTATGGAAGCGAGGCGATTCGTCTGTGGCTCAAATACCTCTTTGAGCACCGGCATGTCCACAAGGTCTCCCTGACGGTGAGCGATTTCAACCTTCGGGCGATCCGTGCCTATGAAAAGTGCGGCTTTCGGCGGGATGGGGTGCTCCGACACAATGCCGTCATCAATGGGAAATATGTAGACCACCTGGTGATGAGCCTCCTGGAGGACGAATACGTTCGGCTTTACGGCCCAGGTTCGGGAGCAATCTCCGAACCATCTTCCAGCAGCAGGACAATTTGATGGAAAGGCATTGGTGCCCGCCGGCCGCCTTTCTGGAGCGCATGGCCGCCCTCCTGGGAGAGGAATACCCGGCCTTTTTCTCCGCCCTGGAGGAACCCGCCCGGTCGGCCCTGCGGGTCAATACGCTCAAGACGACGCGCCAGGACCTGGTAACCCGCCTGGGACTTCCGGACGTTTCCCTGCCCTGGTGTCCCGAGGCCATCCTCCTGCCGCCGGAGACACGCCTGGGCCGCCACCCTTTCCATGCGGCCGGCCTCTTCTACCTCCAGGAGCCGGGGGCCACCGCCGCCGTGCCGGCGCTCGACCCGCAGCCGGGCGAACGGGTCCTCGACCTTTGCGCCGCACCCGGGGGCAAGGCTACCCACATCGCTACCCGTTTGCGTGGAGAAGGCCTCCTCTGGGCGAACGAGGTGAACGCGCAGCGGGCCCGCATCCTCCTGGAAAACCTGGAACGCTGGGGAGCACAAAACATCGTGGTCAGCGCCGAACATCCGGAGCGCCTGGCCCGGCATCTACCGGGCTTCTTCGACCGGGTGCTGGTGGACGCGCCCTGTTCGGGGGAAGCCCTCTTCCGGCGTGAACCGGAAAGCATCCGGGAATGGAGCCCGGCGGCGGTTCGGGGCTGCGCCCGTCGGCAGAGCCGCCTCCTGGATTCGGCGGCGAAACTGGTGCGCCCTGGCGGCGTGCTCCTGTACGTGACCTGCACCTTCTCCCCGGAGGAAAACGAAGGGGTGATCGGGGCATTTCTGAAGGCATATCCCGAGTACGCCCTGGAGGAAATCGTCTCCTTCCCGGGCTTTTCCCCCGGCCGGCCGGAGTGGGCCGGGGACCTCCCGCCAGAAGTAAGGGAAAGCCTCCGCCACACCGTTCGCCTATGGCCCCACCACGCCCCCGCCGAAGGGCACTTCCTGGCCCGGCTGCGCCGGCTGGGAGGAGAGCCTTCCCCGAAGTTACCCTCTTTCCGGGGGCCATGGCCCGGCCCGGCCGTCCGGCAGGTGCTCTCTGCCTTCTGGCAGGAGACCTTCCCCGGCCTTTCCCTGCCGGAATGCCTGGTTCTCCGGGGAGAAGAGATACTGGCCCTGTCGCCGGAAATGCCCGAGGCCTCCGGCCTGCGCCTGCTACGGGCCGGCTGGCTCCTGGGTCGAGTCCGTCGGGGGCGTTTTATCCCGTCCCATGCGCTGGCGATGGGAATTCCTTGCCGGGCCGGCCTGAACTTTTCCCCCGATGCGCCCGAACTTGCCGCTTTCCTCCGGGGGGAGACGCTTCGGAGCCGGGGCCCGGCCGGCTGGATTCTCGTCGGTGTGGACGGCCACCCCCTGGGTTGGGGCCGACGGGTGGGGGACGTGGTAAAAAACCACCGCCCCCGGGGACACCTGGGGAGCAAAGTGGGGTATGCTCTTAGGTAACATCCGGCAGGGGTTCAGACCCGCCGGCCTGCGACAACCTTTGCTCGGCCGTCGGACCCGCCGCTCCCCCGTAGCCCATCTCCCGCAGCACCTCACGGGCCACACCGGCCTCGTCCCACGGAAGGGCATGATCGGCGTAAAAGATGCAGCCCTCATGCCCTTTGCCCAGGAGAAGCACAAGGTCCCCCGGCTGAGCGTATTCCAGGGCCGCCCGGATGGCCTCGCGCCGGTCGGCGATACAGAAAAAGTCGCGGCCGGCCCGCTTCCCCAACCGCTCGGCCCCGGCAGCAATCTCCCAAAGGATGGCCTCGCGGTCCTCCCGCCGAGGGTCCTCGTCGGTGATGAACAGCAACTCGCAGTAGCGGGCGGCGATCTCCCCCTGCATGGGACGCTTCTTCCGGTCGCGCTCTCCGGCGCTGCCGAAGACGGCAATCATCCGCCCCCGGACTACCGGCCGGAGCATCCCCATGACCGTCTCGAAAGCCTCCGGAGTGTGGGCGTAATCCACCAGCACGGTAAAAGGCTGGCCTTCGTCCACCCGCTGCATCCGTCCGGTAACCCCCTTCACCGCGGCCAGCCCCTCCACCACGGCTTCCGCCGATGCCCCCAGCGCCAGCCCGACACCGGCCGCGGCCAGGGCGTTGTAGACGTTGAAGGCGCCCGGCAGATGTAAATGGACGGGGAAACTCCCCGCGGGCCCTTCGAGCAAGAAGGAGGTGCCCTCCGGACGGAGAACAATCTCACGGGCACGCACCCGGGCTTCCGGATTCCGGACGGCATAGGTCCACACCGGGCCCGGGGTACGGGCCGTATACAGGGAGGCGTTCGGATCGTCCAGGTTCACCACGCCGATGCCCCGACCGGGCCGCAGGGCTCCCTCCGGCCCGACCTTCCGCGCCTCTCCCAGCATCTCGAAAAGGCGGGCCTTGGCCAGCCGATAGGCCTCGACCGTACCGTGCAGGTCCAGGTGCTCATGGGTGACGTTGGTCAGCACGGCCACGTCGTACTCGCAGTGTTCCAGGCGGTTCAGGGCCAGGCCGTGAGAGGAACTCTCCAGGACAGCGGCGGTGCAGCCGGATTCTACCGCCTCGCGCAGGAAGGCCTGGGTCTCCAGCGCCTCCGGACTGGTCTGGCGGGTCTTGTTGGCCCAGCGGCGGGGGCCGATCTTGAAATCCACCGTGCCGAGCAGGGCAGTCGTGTATCCGGCTGCTTCCAACACGCTGCTGGTGAGGAAACAGGTGGTCGTCTTGCCGTCGGTGCCGGTGACCCCGACAACCAGCAACTCACGGGCCGGGTGGCCGTAGAAGGTTGCCGCCAGGTCCGCCAAGGCGGCATGGGGATCGGGAACCTGGACCAGAGTCACCGGGAGGTCAAGGGGGCGGCCGGCCTCGGCCACCACGGCCACGGCCCCCCGTTCCAGAGCCTGGGGGATGAAGTCGTGTCCGTCCACATGGACACCGCGGATGGCGACAAAGAGGTAGCCCGGCTCGACCTTGCGGGAATCGTAGGAAAGGCCGGCAATGTCCAGGTCGGTGCGGCCGTGGACGGTGGCCTGGGGGAGTTCGCTCAAGAGGTGTTCCAGGTTCATCGTCTGCTCCTGCGGGAACGGGCCGGGCCTGAGGAAGGTTCACCGGCGGTGAGAATCTCCCGGTGCACCGGGACGTTGTAGAGGAACGACTCCCGCATCTGGGGATCGGCAATGCGGGCCGCTTGTCGGCGCAGCAACCGCCGGCCGTGGGAAAGGCAGGTCCGGGCCTTTTCCGGCAGGCCCAGGGCATTGAATAGCCGATAGCCGGTCAGGTAGATCCGTGCGGCGTCCTCGGCCCGGGCCTTCCCTTCTGCCAGGAGGCGCAGTGCCTCCTCCAGGAGGGATTGTGCGTCCGAGCGGTCGCCGTCGGCCAGGGCGCAGCGGGCCAGGCCGGCCAGGGCGTCAGCCGAGGGGCGGCCGGCCTGGGATTGCTCGACCATCTGGGATAACGAGCGATAGGCTTCCCGGGCTTCCGACCGGCGCCCGCCCTCTTCCAGGATGCGCGCATAGGTTAGCAGCCCTCCTAAAGGCAGGCCACACGCCCGGCGCAGTTCGCGGGCCTCGGAGGCCCATGCCAGGGCCTGCGAAATCTCCCCCTGATGCAAGGCGACTTCGGCCAGGTACTCCAGCGCCTCGGCCTCGGCATCCCGGCGGCCCATTTTCCGAAAGAGGGCCCTGGCGTATTCCAGGCGTGCGCCGGCCTGCTCATAGTGGCCCGAGCGCAGGTCGATGGCACCCAGGTTGCCCAGCGCCATCAGTTCTACTTCCAGGTCGCCGATGAGCCGGGCCTGGGAAAGCACCTGCTCCAGGCATTCCCGGGCACGGTCCAGCATCCCGCTTTGAATCCAGGTGATGCCCAGGTTGTTAAGGGCGACGATTTCCCAGGACCGGTCCCCGGCGGCCCGTTGGGCGGCCACAGCCTGCTCAAAGTATCTGGCCGCGCGGGCCGGCTGCTTCACGGCGTTGCAGATATTGCCCAGCAGGATCAGGGCGATTCCGGCACTGCGGCTGTCCTGGGCGCGTCGGGCCAGGCGCAGAGCCTGGCGGGCTTCCCGACGGGCTACCTCGATCTCCCCCCGCATTTCGGCTGCCCGGCTGCGGCCGCTTCGCATATATGCCTGGGTGGAAAGGTCTCCCTCCTGCCTGGCCAGCGCGAGCACCTCATCGGCCAGCCGCAGGCCGGCCTCCAGGTCGCCGGAGTTCAGGGCCAGCACCGCCCGGCGCACACCCACGGCAATCGCCAGGGTTCGGTCGCCGGCACGTTCGACGTACGGCCGGAGCGACTCCAGCAGGGAGTGCTCCTCCTCCCAACGCCCGCGCAGGTCCAGGGTGTCGGCCAACCCCAGCGCGGCCCGGAAGCGGGCCCGAAAGAGGCGCTCATCGGGCGACGCCGGCGGGAAGTGAGCCTTTTTCTCCGGCAGGGCATCCCACCCCCAGGACGGGTCCAGGTCCACCATGCGAGCGACACGCCCGGCCTGCTCCGACGGGTCGCCGGCCGCCCATCGCTCCAGGACGGCGCCCAGCCGGCCGTAGGCCTCGATGGCCACGTCGGGCGCATAACGCCGGCCGGCCTCTTCGGCCATGCGTCCCAGGTAGAGCACCCAGCGGTCTTCCAGGCCGGCACGCTCGTAGTGGTAGGCCAGCAGGCCGTAATGGGGAGAAAGGTTCTCGGCAAAGGTCTGCTCGTACCATTCGGCCACGCGCCGATGGAGCGCACTGCGCTGGGCCGAAACCAGGGTGCTGTAGGCCACCTCCTGGGTGATCACATGGTGGAAGATGTAACTCGGGTACGGATCAGAGGACTCGATGCGGACGATGGGGAAACGTTCCATCAGCCCCAACTGGCGGACGAGTTCTTGTTCTTCCGGAGGCGTGGGGTGAATGCCCCGGAGCACGGGCACAGAAAAGGTCCGGCCGATCACCGCCGCCACCTTCAGGGTCAATTTGGTCGGCTCGTCCAGGCGGTCCAGGCGCGAGAGCACCACCCCGTGGATGGTGTCGGGGATGGCCATTTCTTCCGGGGACCGGCCGAGACAGGCCTGGCCGGCCTCGACGGTGATGGCCCCGCCCTCCACCAGGGTGCGCACGATCTCCTGGACAAAGAGGGGGTTGCCCTGGCTTCGTTCGACCAGCAGGCGGCCGATTTCCTCGGATATGGCATCAACCCGCAGTTCCCGCCGGGCCAGGGAGACGATTTCCTCGGCCGTCAGTTCCCCCAGCAAGAGCGAACGGTGATGGGGCAGACGGGCCATCTGCGACCAGGGGGAGGCAGCCCCTGCTCCTTCCTCCTCCGGCCGTCCGACCAGGCAAAGGAGCACCGGGAGGTCCTCGATGGTCCGGCCCACGGCCAGGGCCAGGTCCCAGGAAGGCCGGTCCATCCAGTGAACATCCTCCAGCAGCAGTAGAAGCGGGGACTCCCGGGCCCGGCGACGGACGATTTCGGCCACCAGAGCCAGGGTAGCATCCTGCCGCTGGCGGGCGTCCAGGTGGCGGGTGAACTCGTTGTCGGGCATTGTCCATCCCAGGACATCGGCCAGGAGGGGCAGACGGAGTCGCAGGTCCGGGTGGAGCGCATCCAGGGCCGCCCGCAGGTCGGCCTGATCCGGCGCGTCGCCGCGCAGGGCCAGGAGCGAGCGCAGCAGGCCCGACCAGGGGAAGTACGGCTGCTGGCGGGCAGCGGCGGTGGCCGCCCCCCAGTGGCCGGTCCCGCCCCGGGCGGCCCAGCGGCGCAGCAGTTCGCCCGCCAGACAGGTCTTGCCGATGCCGGCCGGCCCGACGATGCTGAGCACCGCTCCCCGCCCGGCGTGAACCCGGGAAATGGCCTCGTCCAGAAAGGCCTGCTCGCCCTGCCGGCCGACCAGTTCCCCCGGCAGGATGGCGAACTCCCCGCCCGGGCGCGGGCGGGGACCAACCAGCGCAAATGCCGGCACCCGGTCCTCTTTGCCTTTCAGGGTCAGTTGTTGGGCCGGCCCGTAGAGGAAACGCTCGCCCGCGGCCCGGCGTACCCGCCGGCTGAGCAGGATGGCGTCTCCGGCTGCCTCCATCAGACGGGCAGCCACATTCATCTCATCACCGATGGCAGAGTACTGGCGACGGACGGCATTGCCCAGGCTGCCGGTGAAGAGCGTCCCACAGGTGATGCCCATGCCACGGGTCTCGGGCAGGTCGCGCAGGGCCAGGGCACAGGCGGCGGCCTGAGCGGCGTCATCCTCATGGGAAAGGGGTGCGCCGAAGAGGACGACTAGGAGGCAACCCTTGTCCCCGCTCTCGACTTCCAGGAGGTTGCCCCCATAGGACTCGATGATCGGCAGGGCCCTTCCGACGTAGCGCTGCAACCCTCGGACCCCCGGAGGTTGGAAGGAGACAAAGAGCGGAACGACGCGACGGAACTCGGCCAGGAAGGATCCCGGGGTGGTCTGGAGACGCTGCACCAGGGCGGGGAGGAGGAAGGGACGGGCCAGTTCATCGGGGAGGGGAGGAGGTGGCGCGGCGGCAGCCGGCGCGGGCAGAGGCCCCTGGACGCGCAGCAGCCTGCCGGCGCGATCACAGGTCACCGTGGTGGACAGGACGGCTCTGGCGCGGGCGTCCAGGGCGATGCCTCCCGGCCGGGCGCGGCTCTGGGCCCGGGCGGCGCGCTGGAGTGCCGGGCCCAGGACCAGGAAGAACCGCCGTGTCTCGGCGCCGGCAATCGCGGTGATGACTCGGCCCAGGGCCAGGCCCACGCGCATCGATAGGGGGAAGTGGCCGGCCGGCGTCTCTATGCCGGGGTGTTCCTGCATCTGCTCCTGCATGGCCAGGGCGGCGGCCAGGGCGCGGGCCAGGACCTCGCCGGCAGAATCTGCCCCCCGTGGCCATACGCAGGTCAGCGCGTCGCCGGAGAACTTGATGAGGTCGCCGCCAAAGGCGTGGAGCCGATCCAGGAGGCCGCCGAAGACGCGGTTCAGGACCGCCGCCAGCGCCTCCACCCCCTCGGGGCCGGCCTGGGCGAAGGCTTCGGTAAGCGGGGTAAAGCCGGCCAGGTCGGCGTAGAGCAGGGCCGTCTCCTGGACGAAGGTTTTCCCGGCAGGGACGGCCGGCGGTGTGGAGAGCAGTTCTTGCCGCAACCCGAACGGCAGGTATGTGGCCAGCATCGTCTTTCTTCCTTGATGTGCTGGCTCCTATTATACCATAGCTGGCCACCAGCCGGCGTTTTTCATCCCATGCCGGAAAATCATCCGAATCTCGAACGTGGATCGTACCGACGGTTTCAGGAGTGATGCAGGACGTATTCCAGCCAGCGGCGGGCCTGACGGGGAGAAGTCAGGCGCACGACGGTCAGGTGGGCGTATTCCGGCCGGCCGAAGAGGGCCGGATACTCCCGCCTCCGGCGCCGGTAGGTGCGCAGGGCCCACAGGAAAAGCGATTTCCGACTGAAAAACTGCTCCCGAAAGCGCTCGCGGTTCCCACTCCAGAGTTCTTCCCGGCCGAAAATGCGCCGCAAAGTACGCCGGAACAGGCGACCCAGGATAACCGGAAGGGAATAGTCCAGCCAGACCACCGTGTCGGCGCGGCTCCAGACCAGATCGCGGACCCGGCTATAGTTCCCATCGATCACCCAGGACTCGCCGGCGATGGCCTCGGCCACCCGGGCACGGAAGGTCTCCGGCGCCACCTGGCTCCAGTCCGGCCCCCAGTGGAGGGCATCCAGTTCCACATGGGGCAGGCCCAGATGTCGGGCCAGGCGCCGGGCCAGAACCGTCTTTCCCGAGCCGGTCGTGCCGACGACGACAATACGCCGGCCGAGCCGAGGAAATTTCTCCGAGGAGGACATCTGCACCTCACACGCCTCGATACCCAGGCCCAGGAGGCATTCGGCTGAACACCCTACTTTATACCACACCCCCCTCGCTCAGGCAAATACCAACCCGCTCATCGCCCGGCTTGACGCCTTTTTCCTCCCTGTGTTATAGTAAGGCCGCACGACGATCCGGCATCGGCCGGGCTTATCCAGGCGGAGGAATGCATGACCGTTACGGTAACCTTTCTGCCGCAGAATAAGGTGGCCGAGGTCCCCGAAGGCACGACCCTCCTGGAAGCGGCGCTCCGGGTCGGCCTGGAACTGCCGGCCCCCTGCGGAGGCCAGGGACGTTGCGGCCGCTGCCGCGTGCAACTGCGGGACGGACGGGTGGATCAGCCGCCCAACGCCCACCTCCCCGAGGAAGATCGAGCCCAGGGCTACGTCCTGGCCTGCCAGGCCCGCCTCCTCGGCCCGACCACCGTACTCCTGCCGGAGGAACTGCGCCTGGAACGGGTTATCTCCGGCGTCGGCGTCGCCGACTACCGGGCCGTGGCACCTTACTGCGACTGGAAACACTCCCCCACTTTGCGCGCCCTCTATGTGGAATGTGATCCGCCTTCCCTCCTGGATAACACCAACGACCTTGACCGCCTGCGGCGTTCCCTCCTGCGCCAGCATGGGATAACGGAGGTGGATATTGACCTTCCCCTCCTCCAGGTCCTTCCCCAGCGTCTGCGGGCCGAGGATTGGCGCGTCACCGCCGTCCTGGAGCCCCGGGACGGGAGTTACCGCCTGGTGGACGTCCTTCCGGGGCAACAGGTGGAGCGCATCTACGGAGCGGCGGTGGACATCGGCACGACCACGGTGAAACTCTTCCTGGTGGATATGAGCACCGGCGAAGTGCTGGACAGCGAGTCGGCCTACAATGCCCAGATCGCCCGGGGGGAGGATATCATTTCGCGCATTATTTACTCCCAGAAGGAAGGAGGGCTTGCCCATCTGCAGCGTCTGGTCCTGAAGACGATCAACGGCCTGCTGGTCGAGGTGGCCCGCCGGCAGAAGGTGGAACTGCGGGAAATCCAGACCCTTTCGGCGGCCGGGAACACCACGATGACCCAACTTTTCCTGGGCATCAACCCCAAGTATATCCGTGAGGAGCCCTACCTGCCGACGATCACCCGCTTTCCGATCTTTACCGCCGACCAGATCGGCCTGGTGATCAATCCCAACGCCCCGGTCTATTGCGCTCCCAGCGTGGGGGCCTACGTGGGCGGGGATATCGTCGCCGGCGTGCTCAGTTCGGGGATGTACCAGACCGACCTCCTGACCCTCTTTATTGACGTGGGGACCAACGGCGAGATCGTCTTGGGGAACAGCGACTGGCTTATCGCCTGTGCCTGTTCGGCCGGCCCGGCCTTTGAGGGAGCCGGAGTGCGCTGCGGGATGCGCGCCACCGAAGGGGCCATTGACGAGGTGATCATTGATGGGCGCACCCTGGAGCCGACCTGTCGGGTGATCGGAGGTGGGCCTCCCCTGGGCATCTGCGGCTCCGGACTTATTTCGGCCCTGGCCGAGATGCTGGTGACCGGGATCGTGGACAAGGCCGGCCGCATCCGCCGCGACCGGCCCACCCGGCGCATCCGGCAGGGGGAACACGGGGCCGAATATGTCCTGGCCTGGGGCGAGGATGGCCGGCCGGATATCGTCCTCACCGAGGTGGACATCAACAACCTCATCCGGGCCAAAGGGGCCATCTACGCCGGCTTCTCCATCCTCCTCAAGAGCCTGGAACTCGACTTCTCTATGGTCGAACAGATCCTCATCGCCGGGAGTTTCGGCCAGTACATCAACCTGGAAAAGGCCATCCTGATCGGCCTCCTGCCCGACCTGCCCTGGTCCCGTTTCCGTTACCTGGGCAATACCTCCCTCCTAGGGGCCTATCAGACCCTCCTCTGCCGGGAGATGCGCGAGGTGGCCGCCCAGATCGCCTCCAAGATGACCTACCTGGAACTTTCGGCCGACAACCGTTTTATGAACGAATACACCTCGGCCCTCTTCCTGCCCCACACCAACCTGGAGAACTTTCCTTCGGCCCAGGCGCTTCTGGAGCAGGTGGGCCTGGTCCGCTAGCGGAGGGAAAACGGTGGAAACCCTTCGGGAGCCGCCCCGGATTTCCATCCTAGGCGTGGGCATCCACGACGTGACCGAGGAGGAAGCGGTAGCCCGGGTGGAGCGTTTCATCCGGCAAGGCGGTCCGCATCAGGTGGTCACGGTCAACCCGGAGTTTGTGATGGAGGCCCGGCGCAACCCGGCCTTTCGTGAGGTCCTGGCGCAGGCCGACCTGGCCGTTCCGGACGGAGTGGGCATCCTCTGGGCCGGCCGGCTGCTGGGCCGTCCCTTTCGGGGGCGTGTGCCCGGCGTCGAACTTGCCCTGCGGCTGGCGGAGCGGGCCGCCGAACGGGGCTACCGCCTCTTTCTCCTGGGAGCGGCTCCCGGTGTGGCCGAGGAAGCCGCCGCCCGACTTCGGGACCGGTACCCGGCCCTGACCATTGCCGGAACGTATGCCGGCTCTCCGGATCCGGCCGAGGAAGACGAAATCGGGGCACGCATCCGGGCCGCCTCCCCGCACATCCTGCTCGTGGCCTACGGCGCACCCCGCCAGGACCTCTGGCTGAAGAGGAACCTGCCCCGCCTCAGCGTGGCCGTGGGCATCGGCGTCGGGGGAACGCTGGACTATCTCTCCGGGCGGGTGCGCCGGGCGCCGGCCTGGATGCGCCGCTACGGCCTGGAGTGGCTTTACCGCCTCCTCCGGCAACCCCGGCGCTGGCGGAGGATGCTTTCTCTGCCGGCCTTTGCCGCCCTGGTGCTGGCCGAGGCGCTGGGGAAGCGCCTCTTCCGGAGGTAAAGGGGCAGAAAGATGGACACCCGCACCTTCCTGGACTATTTGCGGCACCACCCGGCCTATCGGGGGCAGATCGTGCACATCGAGCACCTGCCACCCCGACCGGCGCGCTACGGCCGGCCGGATGTCCCCCTCCACCCGGCACTGGAAGAGGCCCTGGCGGCCCTGGGCATCTCCCGGCTCTATACCCACCAGGTCGAGGCGATCTCCCTGGCCCGAAGCGGCCGGCATGTCGTCATCGCCACCCCCAGCGCCAGCGGCAAGACGCTCTGCTACAACCTGCCCGTCCTCGATACCCTCCTTTCCGACCCCGGAGCCCGCGCCCTCTACCTCTTCCCCACCAAGGCTCTGGCCCAGGACCAGATGCGCGCCCTGGAGGAACTGGGGAAAAAGTTGCCCGAACCGATTCGCTTCGGCACCTACGATGGGGATACGCCCATGCAGCAACGGGGCCGGCTGCGGCGACAGGCGCAAATTCTCCTGACCAATCCGGACATGCTGCACCTGGGCATCCTGCCGAACCATACCCTCTGGCAACGCTTCCTGTCCGGGTTACGGTACGTCGTCGTGGACGAGGCCCACGTCTACCGGGGCATCTTCGGCTCCCACGTGGCCGGCATCCTGCGCCGGCTGCGCCGGCTGTGCGCCTTTTATGGAAGCGCTCCCACCTTCATCGCCGCCTCGGCCACCATGGCCAACCCGGGCGAACACCTGCGGATTCTTACGGGGCTGCCGGTGCAGGTGGTGGATCGGGACGGCGCGCCGGCCGGCAGCCGCGACTTTGTCCTGTGGAACCCACCGCTCCTCTCGGAAGCCACCGGCGAGCGCCGCTCGGCGACGGCGGAGGCGGCCTTTCTCTTTGCCGAACTGGTGCGTTTCGGCATCCGCACCATCGCCTTCTCCCGGGCCCGGGCGGTGGCCGAAGTCATCCTGCGCCTGGCCCGCGAGGAACTCGCCCGCACTGCTCCGGAACGGGTCGAACGCATCCGGGCTTACCGGGCCGGCTACCTCCCGGAGGAACGCCGGGAGATCGAGCAGGGCCTCTTCCACGGGAAACTCCTGGGGGTCACGGCGACGAATGCCCTGGAACTGGGCATTGACGTGGGCGACCTGGACGCCACCGTCCTGAACGGCTATCCGGGAACGATCGCCTCCACCTGGCAACAGGCCGGCCGGAGCGGCCGGAGCCGGGGACATGCCCTCACCTTCCTGGTGACCGCCGATAACCCGCTGGACCAGTACTTTGCCCGACATCCCCACGACCTCTTCGGCCGGCCGCACGAACAGGCCCGCTGCGACCCGGCCAATCCCTACGTCCTGGCCGAGCAACTGGCCTGTGCCGCCTTCGAACTGCCCCTCAGCCCGGAGGATGAGGCCATCTTCGGCCGGGAACTGCACCAGACGGCCTGGGAACTGGCCGAAGAGGGGAAACTTGCCCCCCGGGGAGGACGCTGGTACTATACCGGCCGGTCTCGTTATCCGGCCGAGGAGGTGGACATCCGGGCCACCTCCGCCGAGAGTCTGGACCTCCTGGACGAAGCGGGAAGCCTCCTGGAGACGATCGAGGCCGTCACCGCCCCTTATCGGGTCCACCCTGGAGCCATCTACCTCCACCAGGGAGAAAGTTACCGCGTTGTCCGGCTGGACATGGCCGGAGGAACGGCCCACCTGCGGCGGGCGGAGGTGCACTATTATACCCAGCCGCTCGACCGGATCGAGTTGCACATCCTTCGTTCGGTTCAGCACCGGCAACTCGGGCGCAGCCGGGCCTACCTGGGGGCGGTTCGGGTGACCCAGCAGGTCATCGCCTACCGGAAAATCGCCCACGCCGGGGAACGGGTTCTCGAGGAGGTCCCGCTGGATATGCCGCCGCAGACCTTTGACACGGTGGGCGTCTGGTTCGACATCCCCGATGGGATCTGTCGGGAAGTGGCGGAACGGGGGCTGGACCTGGCCGGCGGCCTCCATGCCGTGGAGCATGCCGCCATCGGCCTCCTCCCGCTCTTTGCGATGTGCGACCGGCTGGACATCGGGGGGCTTTCCACGCCCCGGCATCCCGACACGGGGCAAGCGCAGGTTTTCATCTACGATGCCGTGCCGGGAGGCGTGGGCATCGCCGAACGCGGCTTTGGCCTTCTGGACGAACTCTGGCAGGCCACGCTGGAGGTAGTGCGCGATTGTCCCTGCGAGGACGGTTGCCCCAGTTGCATCCACAGCCCCAAGTGTGGCAGCAGGAATCAGCCGCTGGATAAGGAAGCGACGGTGCTGATCCTGGAGCGCCTGCTCCGGAGGTGAGGGACAAATGCTACCGGAACTCGACCATTCCGAAATCCTGCGCTATTCACGCCATCTCCTGATACCCGAGGTGGGGTTACGGGGACAGCAGAAACTCAAGGCGGCCTCGGTACTGGTGATCGGATTGGGAGGACTGGGCTCGCCGGTGGCGTTGTACCTGGCGGCGGCCGGCGTCGGGCGAATCGGCCTGGTGGATAGCGATGTCGTGGATGCCTCTAACCTGCAAAGGCAGGTGATTCACGGCACCTCTCGCCTGAACGTGCCCAAGGTCGAGTCGGCCCGGGAACGGATGCTGGACCTCAATCCCGAGATCGTGGTGGAGACGTACCACGAGCCGTTCACCTCGGCCAACGCCCGCCGGATCGTCGAACGGTACGACCTCGTCATAGACGGCACCGACAACTTTCCCACCCGCTATCTGAGCAACGATGTCTGCGTCTTGCTGGGAAAACCCTACATTTATGGGTCCGTCTTCCGTTTCGACGGTCAGGTGAGCGTATTCGACGCCCGGCAGGGCCCCTGTTACCGCTGTCTATTTCCGGAGCCGCCGCCTCCGGGGCTGGTGCCTTCCTGCGCCGAAGGTGGGGTGTTCGGCGTTTTGCCGGGTCTCATCGGGATGATCCAGGCCACCGAGGCGCTCAAACTGATCCTGGGCATCGGGAAACCGCTCATCGGCCGGCTGCTCCTCTACAGCGCCTTGGAGATGTCGTTCGAATGGGTCACCCTGGAGAAAAACCCCCGGTGCAAAATCTGTAGTCCCCATCCGGAGATCACCGAACTCATAGATTACGAGGCTTTCTGCGGCATACCCGGATGGGG
>DAOUAK010000001.1:0-27531 GCA_034433695.1 Chloroflexia bacterium | reverse complement strand
CTGACCCAACTGTTCAGCCTGAATGGGATCCATCGCTCTACCTCCTTACCTGTGTGCTTGAGGCAGAGTATACACCATGTGGCTCGATTGTTAAAGTACGACCAGCTCGAACATCTGGTCTATGTCGAAAGCAGGCTTAGCCAACACGATTTCTCTTGACTTGGATTACAATGACAGCAATCAGTATGGCCACAAGGCTGAACCCGGAGGGGATCAACACCGTGATCACAAGAACAGGTATAGACTCGCTCGAAGGCGACGATACACCGCCAATAGCAAATGACGGCAAGGGGGTAGGAGTCATGGCCTCTGCAGTGCCCTTCCCCGTTGGCGTTACAGGTGCCGACGTGGCAGTGGGGAGGGGAGGTGGAGGCAATGGCATTATCCTCTGCAGCGGGGCATCCAGTTTGGCCGCTGTGTACCATACTTCCCCGTCATTGGTGTACCAGACCACATGAAGACGATTCCCATCCTGCAACGCTGTCCTGGCTCGATCCGGTCCTCTCTCCTGCCATTCCCCATGTTCTACCGCCGTAGATTCAATCGCCTCCGGAGTGCTCCACCCGTGGCCCAGCCAGCGAGCATAATAGAGGCGAACGATTCCTCGGTCATCCCGGCCAATGGTCACTACGTACATAACCCCGGCACTATCTACTTCCATGTTCATCCAGCCAAGGCAGCCCTCAATTGGGGGCAGAACACGGGTCCTGTCGCCCCAGGAGGCTCCTCCATCGCTGGAAATGCGTTCCCAGCGAGCACACGAAGGCCCCCCTTCGTGGGTAGCGCTCCACAGGACATGGACCTCGTTTCCCAGGATTCCGACGCTGGGCCAGGTTCCCTGATCGTCGAGTCGGATTGGGGATTCCCAGGCATCGCCGCCGTGGAGGCCGCGGGCGTAGTAGATACCCCCGTCCAGGCGATCTACCCAAACAACGTGCAGATGTCCCTGCCCATCGGCCTGCATCTGCACCGTCTCCGAGACCGTGGGCAAAACCTTACGGGTTGCTGGGGGTGTAGAGAGGCGCACAGGGGTGCGCCAGGTAGTACCGCCATCGGTGGAAACGGTGTACCAAATCCCGGGATCGTCGCCATTGTCCAGGTAGACGAGGTGCAAGCGTCCTTTGTGGACCAGGAGGTATGGATCTTGAAGTGGGCCATACGCGACTACGGTTGGCGTACTCCATCCTTGCGCGGAATAGGCCAGATCTACCCGAGCCCGGCTGTGGTACAGATTACCCCCGCCGGCCCAAATGACATGCAACATGCCTGTGGTGGGATCCACCGCAGCGTGGGGCGTTCTCACGATGGAGTAGTCACCGGGGCTAAGAAGGATATCCACAGGGGTAGACCACCGTCTGCTATCCCATTGGGTGTAGAACAGGTATCCGCCCTGAACCCCCTGCCCGAGATCCACCTGTTCTTCCCAGAAAACATGGACATAGCCAAAAGGGTCCGCCACAACCACAGGCAGAAAAGAGCCTCCAGGCGTATCGCCGGAAATGTTGATCGGCTCAGCCCAGGTGTTGGCTGTGCCCTGGCCACTCACCGATAGTGTGGTGTACACTCCAAGGAGCACGGATGCTGCCCACAGCAAGGCTAGCCTTCCCAGGGCTATCACGGTTGCCTTAAATGGCACCTCGAGCCACTCCTTCGATGATTCTCCACAACCCGGTAATGCTTTTCTCCATGCTAAACTTGGCCGCAATGTGCTCCCGCGCTGCCCGGGCTAGCCGGCTTGCTAACTCAGGATCCCGCGCCAGTTGAGCCACGTGCTCGGCCATGCCGTCATACCACTTTCATCCAGGAGTAGACCTGTCTCAATACAATTCACCGCCCTGTCAGCATCCGTTCCAGCGTAGCCCGCACGTGCTCTCGATCCTTGGTGGCAAAGTACCAGTCAATGGTACGGTGCAGGCCGCCTATGAATTTGACCTTCGGCTCCCAGCCTAGCAGACGACGGGCTAGAGAGTTGTCTGCCACCCGGTTCAAGGGGCCCGTAGGCATCTCTGGATGCAGTTCGATGCGCGCCTTGTGGCCCGTGTAGCGTAACACTTCGTGTACGGCGTCGATCACCCGGGTGCGTTCCATCGTTCCCAGGTTGACCGCTGTTCCGTCGTCTATCTTCTCCGCGGCCAGAATGGTGCCTTCCACGATGTCACCCACATAGGTCCAGTTGCGGATCTGTTCGCCGGTGCCCCACACAACAAAGGGGTCCTGCCCGATGAAGGCGCGGGCGATCATGGCGATGACGGCGTGGTTCTCCACCCCCCGCTCGCCGTAGACTGTGAAGTAGCGACACGAGGCCGTCTTCATGCCCCATTCCCGCGCGTAAGCCCGCAGGGTCAGTTCGCCCATCAGTTTGGCCCAACCGTACATGTTATCGGCGTCATAGGGTGGGACCACCATGTCTTCGGTCAGGTAGATCTCTTCGTTTGGATTCATCTGCTTATAGTTGGGATAGACGCAGCCAGATGAGGCATAGACCACCTTTTCCACGCCGGCCTCACGGCAGGCCAGGAAGACCAGACCATCCAGCGCCAGGTTGGTGGCACAGGCAGCCTGATGCAAGTCCACGTAGCCTCGACCGCCGTGGTCGGCCGCCAGGTGAAAAACTACATTCATCCCTTCTACGGCGCGCTGAGCCACGCCCGGACGAAGGAGGTCGCCGTAAATGAACTCCACCCGTCCCTCGTCAATGTGGCGTTGGATGTTTTCGATCTTGCCACTGCTGAGATTGTCCACCACGCGAACCACCGCGCCGCGCTCCAGTAGCGCATCCACCAGATGCGAGCCGATGAAGGACGCCCCGCCTGTCACCAGGACCTTACGACCATGCCAGTTCATTTTGAGCCTCCGGAAATTCATGTGCTATCGAGCAGGATTTGCCACCCGTTTATCACAGGATGCGGCCGTCGAGACAGGGACCTGTCCCCAGAGCCACGTAATCAGCCATAGGTTCGAACTGTTGGCGATCCAGGACGCGCCAGCAATCCACCAGCACCGGCCGGCCGTTGGCGTAATTCAGATGAACAGGAGAGAGGGTTTTGAATTCATCCCATGGCGTGGCCAGCACCACCACGTCTGCCTGGCGGGCACACTCCTCCACCGACGGGGCGAAGGTCACCCCCTCGCCCAGGACGGTACGTGCGTTGTCCATGGCGACCGGGTCGTAGAGGACGACCGGAATGCCCCTGGCCAGCAGGTGGCGGGCCAGTTCCACGCCCTGTGATTCCTCAATAACGTCGGTTTGGGGCTTGTAGGACAATCCCAGGATGCCCACCCGGCCACCGTCCGGCAGTCTGGAGGTCACGATCTCGATCAGCCGGTGGACCTGCGCGCGGTTAAGCCGGTCGGTGGCCTCGGCCAGGACCGCCTGGATACCGAGCCGGCGGGCCAGATAGGTGAAGGCCAGGTTGTCGCGGGGGAAGCAAGGGCCGCCGTAGCCGAGGGCACCTTTCAGGTACCTGGGGCCGATCCGGCTGTCGAGACCCAGGGCCGAGGTGACCACGTCTACGTTTGCCCCGGGCAGGCGCTCGCAGACCTGGGCGAGCATGTTGGCGTAGGAGATCTTGGTAGTCACGAAGGTGTTGACGGCCAGTTTGGTCAATTCGGCGTTGATAAAGTTCATGCGGGCGATGGGCGGATCGTTGTCGCAGAGATCGCGGTACAGGCCGGCCAGTATGTCTCCTGAACGTGGATCTGACTCGCCGATGAGGATAAAATCCGGGTTAAGCATGTCGCGGATGACGCTGCCCAGGGCGATGAACTCCGGGTTGTAGCACAGGCCAAAGTCCTGGCCACAGCGCTTGCCGGAGTGGGCCTCCAGCGCCGGCATGACTTCGCCTCCGGTGGCACCCGGCATGACGGTGCTGGTGAGCACGACCAGGTGGAAACGGTCCTTGTGATGCAGGGCTTTGCCGATGGATTCGGCCGCAGCCAGGACGTAGCGCAGGGAAAAACCGCCTTGCTCATCGCTGGGTGTAGGCACGATGATAAAGGTGGCATCGGTTTGGGCGATAGCCAGGTCGTAATCGTCTGTGGCCGAAAGGCGCCCACGTGATGCCTTGATCAGTTCATCCAACCCCGGTTCAAAGACCGGCGCCTGGCCCTGGTTGATCAGCCGCACCGGGCGGGGATCCAGGTCCACACCGATGACCCTATGACCTTTGTGGGCGAGCACCGCTGCCAGTGGTGCTCCCAGTTTGCCCAGGCCGATGACGGAAATATCCATTATGCAGCCTCCTCAGACTTGATCTTGTCGGTGACGCCATCTTCGGTAGCGGGCCATCAACCGGCTGCCCACAACGGATTCCACAAGGATAGAGAGAATTCCCCGGTTGGCAAGCAACGACGGACGATAACAGCAGGCCTTCACCAGGTAGCGGGCAGCCTGGCGTGGCTGACCTTCTCGGTGAGCCCTGAAGCCCAACCCGACCAGCCGCTCGCTCTGCCAGAGCCGGTGTTTCCTGGTCAATGCTGGCACCAGCCAGCGTGGCGTCAGCAGCCAGGTAGCATCGGTCAGAGTGAAGATGGGACCATGGTCGCCAGCCAGGGCCCGGTTGCGCTGTGCTTCCGGCCCTTTCCTGGCCCCCTCAACACCGTCAGGAATGTGAGCATAGTCATGGTTCTGGTGAACAGCCATAACGACCTGGGTGGCATCCACCACGGCTACGCCCCGAGCGCGCGCCCCGTAGATCAGCCAGTTGTCCCAGATGGTGCGGCCAATGGCGAAGGGCGGGATGTCTCCCCATAGACCAGAGGTAAAGACAAAGTAGTCTATCCCGGCGGGTGGGTGCAGATTGCCGTGACGGTGAACGTGTTCCCGTAGACGCCTCTCCCAGTCGGGCGGCCGAAAATCCCAGGGTTCGGCCAGGTCCACATCCCAGCGCCGGCCGACCATAAGGAAGCGGCGGAAAGGGATGCGCCGCACGGCGGCCAGGAAATCGCTCATGAGGAGGATATCGGCGTTCACGTAACAGAGCAGGTCGTGTGTCGCCAGGCGCTGCGCCTGCGCGAAGAGATCGTTCACCAGCGGCGTGCCGAAGTCGTTGCGGGCCACATCCGGCACATGCCGGACCCCGAACTCGGCCGCCACCTCGGCGGTGCCTTCCTCGCTACCGAAGAGGAGGACCTCACAGGCCGGTCGCAAAAGCGTCCAACTGCGGATGGCGTTGCGCTGGATGACGGCGATGTGGCCTCGAAAGGGCTTGGGGACGGCAAACAGGGTTAGCGTGCCGCCACCTCCGCCGTCACGCACAGATGCCAGCCGAAATGCCGCTCCAGCCAGCGGAAGAGCGGCCCGGGCATCCAGCGGAAGTACCAGACCTTGACGTACCGGTACTGTGTATAGTCCGGGATGCGATAGGGGAAGATGTGGTCCACCCACATCTCCGTTACCCGGAAACCGTATGGTTCCAGCAGGTCTCGCACTTCCCTGCGGGTAAAGGTGTAGGTGACGGGGCAACCCGTTTGCGCCTCGGAGTGCTTCGCCACCAGTTCCGCCAGCCGCTAAAATTGCCCCTTGCCGTAGGTCAGCAGAATCCAGAGCACCTTCCAGGCGTAGCGATGATAGACCATGATCTTGACCGTGCTGCCGGGCCGGACATAATGGCGCATCTGTTCGACGACCCGCTCCGGGTGCGGCGTATGGTGGATGACACCAAAAGAGTAAATGAGGTCATACGGTTCAACGGGCACGAACGAGGTGAGTTCCTCGGCGTTGCCCAGGTAGAAGCGGATTCGGTCCTGCAAGCCGTAGGCTTCGGCCCGTTTTCGGGCGATCTCCAGCGACTTTTCCGAAAGTTCCACGGCCGTTACGTGGGCGCCATGGCGGGCAAAGTTGATGGTATCTGTACCGATGCCGCAGCCGATTTCCATCACCTTCTTGCCCTGCCAGCGTTCAAACTGCGCAAAGCGGAGGATGTGCGGCTCGACAAAGTACTTGCGGGCCTCCACCTCGTCAAAGTACTCCCGCGTCCCGACCGGCTTGGGCGAATGGCGGATGTTGCAGGGCCGGCGGTCCCAGAACTCCTGCACCCTCTCAATGGTCACGTAGCGGAACTCCTCCATCTCCTGATGCTCCCCAGTCAGGTTTCCTCAACACAAAACACCCCAGCGCATAGATGTTTTGCAATGGATCCCACGAACCCGCGGAGGCTTCAAAGTCCAGCGCCGTTTCCTTATCGGCCTGCACCCAGCGGTTCTCCTGGTCCTTGACCCAGAAGGCCTCCTTTTCCACAACAAAGCCCTCCAGCAGGCGGGGCAGACGCTCTCTGCCATAGACCCGGCATAGCGGCGCGAACACAGCATCCCGTCCTACGGGAATCGTCAACAGCATGACCGCGCCCGGCTTCATCAGTTCCCTGAGACGGGCCATGGCCTCCAGGTCGCCGTCGGGTCGGCTTTCGGTTACGCCGTAGCGTCCTGCCAGCCCGACGTGCTCCACCGTCGAGCAGTTGATGACCAGGTCGAAATGCTCCTTGGGCAAAGGGAGTTTCAGAATATCGCCCCGGATGAAGCGCATCGCGGGGTGAACGTAAGGCCAATGGACAGGTTCCAGGTCCACCGCCGTCACGTTAAAGCCCCGTTGCGCAGCGATCAGGGCGAGATGGCTTCCCCCAGAGCCAAAATCCAGCGCTTCGCCAGGCCCTGAAGGCATCTGAGAAGCGACCCATGACCACTCGATGTCGCGGTCGCCGAGCAGATTCACATTGCTCGCACCACCTGTCTCAGCACGGCGTGGTGGTTTGAACCTATGTTTCAGCGCCCGCAACAGCCGATAAAGCCAGTCCGGCAAGTAGACAGGCGCCGTTATGATGACTCGATGCATTGGTCTCCAGACTCTTCCAGAAAGGTTGCGACAGACCCAAGTTTCTCTTCAGGCACAGCGATCAGGTTCTCATGGAAGTGTTCTTTCCTGGGGCAAGGTTGCAGTCGCCCCTCCGGCGTGATGGAGAACCACCGATAGCCGCGAGCAGCCAGAAATTGGTAGATCTCCAGACTCGGATAACCCCAGGGCTCAGTGCGAACATCAGCGAGTTCGCAGAGAATAAGAGGTCTACAATCACTCAGCAATCTGCGCGCCCCCTTGAGCACCTCTAACTCTGCGCCCTCAACATCTATTTTGACAAAGTTCACCTTGTTAGTTCCGATTCTTTCAAGGTAACGATCAAGCGTTGTGATCGGCACCTGAACCTTGCTGACAGGCTCAGAAACTGCGGGCGGACGCAGGCTATTGCATCCGGTCTCCTGACCGAGACAGACGAAGAGTTCCGCCGTTCCTTCGTGGCTGCCAACTGCCGAAGGCACGACACGAACATTGCGACACCGATTGATCAGCAAATTCCAGCGCAACCTTCGCAACTCGCGCGGCGATGGCTCAAAAGCGAAGACTTGACCGGACGACCCAACCTTCTCAGATGCTAATAATGTGTAGAGCCCTTGATGCGCACCGATGTCGAGAACAACCATCCCTGGCTGTAAAAACTGCAAGAGGAAAGCCTGCTCTCCCTGTTCAAAGTCATCGTGCTTGCGGAGGTGCTGCCCCATCACGTCATTCCATGCCAGTACCGTCCCCCTCCAAGGTAGGCGGGTCAGCACCGGTAATCGTCGTGAGACCCTTGCAAGAATAGCACGAATTCTTGAGCGCAGGCGGACTTTGGAACGTAAGGAACTATAAGAACTAGCAATGCGTTGTACTTCGAATCCTAGTCTCGTTTGCCATATATCCGGCCTGATTGGTTGTGGTTCTGGAATCCATCGCAGCAAAGAAGACCCAAGATTGATCTTTGAAGCAACCAGCACCGTACGGCGCCGCTGGTGAGAAAACGATGCTCTATAATCCTCATGGTTAGGTAGTTCTGTGGTGTTGTAGACTTGAGCAAAACCAGCGCGATACAGCATCTTGATTAGACATGCTTCAGAAGGAACAAACGCAACGTAATGCACCGCCTGATCCTCTCCATGACATTCGCTCATGAGTGTTGCCACGGGAGATTGACTCGGCGAAACCATTGTCTCGATGATTAGAACCTTCCCGGTGACAGCATAAAGGTTCCGAACGGCCCGAAAGGGATTCTCTAAATGGTAAAGCAAACCGAAGCAGAGCACCAAGTCAAATTGACCCAGCTGCCGAATTCGTGAGTCTTCCACGTCCAGAACGTGGAAATCAACCTCAGGACACCGCCTTCTCGCCTCTGCGATATTGTTTTCTCTGGCATCAAATGAGGTAACCTTTAAGCCCAAACTCGATAGATACTTTGAAAAAACCCTTATTCCACAGCCAACGTCGAGTGCTGTCTTTAGATCAAGGACTCCACGCAATTCCTGTAGCAGGCGGTTCAAGAATTCCTTCCTGCGTTCACTAAGGAGTCGAGCATGCGGGGCATCGAACACCCAACCCTTATCCATTGATGTCCTCCTCCGTGCACACTCGGAAATCACAAGGTATATTGAGAATCCCAGACCATTCATCACGAGGATGGGTCAAAGGGTCAGTTGCGATGATTAACTCTGGAACACAACTCCATTCATCTATAAGCGTTGTATCATCATATAAACTAACATGAAAGTGATACACCCCAGGTCGGATTGGTAAACCAGGTAACCTATAGACAAATTCAACGATACCTGGATCCAGCGTAAGATTGTAAGTTGCCCATCCCCAGATGAGCTGATTATCACTGTTCCGCA
Source organism: Chloroflexia bacterium (assembly GCA_034433695.1). Taxonomy (GTDB): domain Bacteria; phylum Chloroflexota; class Chloroflexia; order DTKN01; family DTKN01; genus JASFBA01. The sequence goes on along the minus strand of DAOUAK010000001.1, from coordinate 18,840 downwards.
ACGCAATACCATGAGTACCTCTCTTGACAGGCTTGCTTATCCTAACGACTGTTTTGAATGTTACCGGCCCTAAGCTCTTTACCCAATTGGGTTGTTCGCACCGGGGCTCTACAACCTCCCAACGTAGAAATTGGGCCGAAGAGCTACTATTGCCTGTCCGCTCGCCATCATCTACACGAGTTGAGAGCGTTGTTGTCTCGTAGGCAGAAACTACTTTCAAGACAGAATCAATCATTTGGACATTTCCCGCATCGAGCCATATGCAACGTTCACAAAGTCGCCGAATCGAGTTCATTTGATGGCTCACAAACAACACCGTCCGTCCCTCCCTGGCCACATCCCCCATTTTCCCCAGGCACTTTTTCTGGAAGGCAGCATCGCCGACGGCTAGCACCTCGTCCACCAGCAGGATCTCCGGCTCCAGGTGGGCGGCTACGGCGAAGGCCAGCCGGACGTACATGCCGCTGGAGTAGTGCTTCACCGGGGTGTCCAGGAACTTTTCGATCTCGGCAAAGGCCACGATCTCGTCGAACTTGCGGTCAATCTCCGCTTTTTTCATCCCCAGGATGGCCCCGTTCAGGTAGATGTTCTCCCGGCCCGTGAGTTCCGGGTGAAAGCCGGTGCCTACCTCCAGGAGCGACCCCACCCGCCCGCGAATCTCGGCATAGCCCTCCGTCGGCTCGGTGATACGGGAGAGGATCTTCAAGAGCGTCGTCTTCCCCGCCCCGTTTCGCCCGATGATGCCTACCACCTCGCCGCGACGAACCTCGAAGGAAACGTCTTTCAGCGCCCAGATGTAGGGATCGTTGGAAGGTTGAACGTTGAAGGCTGGACGTTCGAGCACCCTGCGAAGGCGGCGGAAGGGGGAAAGGAAAGCCTCGCCGACGGCCTCCCGGAAGGTGCGGTAGGCCACCTGCTGCCGGCCGCCGATACGGTAGCGCTTGCTCAGGTGTTCCACGCGGATGGCGATGTCGCTCATGATTCAGTGCTCCCGGCCAGGGTGCTCCTCCGGAGGATGGGCCAAGCAGGCTTCCACGACTTCTTCAGCCCACCGCACAACAGCCTCCGCCAACGATACCGCTTCTTCGTATTCCTCCTGAGTGACCGGCGGCGATATACCGGGATAGCGGGTAAAGACGGCGAACCGCGTGAGCCGTTCGGCCTGCTTGACAGTCCCCGGAATCTCTTGACCTGCCCTTCAAGCAGGGTCAGCAGACTGGAAAGGTCATGAACGTAAGGAAATTCTATGTTATATTGGATCAAAAGGGCTTTGATCGCTTTCTCTGCCGCCTGTTGAGCATTGAAGCACAAGTCTTCCAGATAAACGTCGGGCCCCCTTGTCCGGGCCAACATCAAGTTGCTTCTGGCTCGGTTCAGCCATTCCCTGGGGTCCTCCGGAGAAAGGCGCTCAGGCACGATAGATCTCCTTTCCCTCGCGCAAAGCAGGGGCAATGACAAGGCAATGGGTGTTGCGATATCGCTCGACCTGTTCCGGGGTGACCAGAATCACATCCACCGCCTGTCCAACCCCGTGCAAATTCAGGTAGATATCGCCGACCAATTGGCTTCGGTCGAACTCACCGCTTTTGATCACCAGAAGGTCCAGATCGCTGTCGGGTCCCATCTCGCCTCGGGCAGCGAAGCCAAAGAGGATAATCTTGTCCGGCTTGGCCACTTCCACAATGCGGCGAACGACTTCCGCCAGCACCTCAGGGTCCACCGCCGTTGCTTTACTTTTCCCTCTCTCTACGGCCACGATGTCCTTTCCTCCTCGCATATTGGGCCTACCACATTCGCATTATATCACATCCGCAAACGACCGCTCCATATGGCGGAAGAAAAAGAGGCCGCCCAGGAGCAACACAAGGACCACGCCCAGCGAAACCCACAGGAGCGGCCCCGGCGGCCGGCCCTGGCCCAGGAGGACCCAGCGAAAGCCCTCCACCACGCCGACCATCGGGTTCAACCCGTAGAGCACCCGCCAGCGCTCGGGGACGATCGTGGCAGAATAGACCACCGGCGTAGCGTACATCCATACCTGGGTCAGGAAAGGGATGATGTAGTTCACGTCGCGGTACTGCACGTTCAGCGCGGCCAGCCAGAGGCTTACCCCCAACGCCGTAGCCATCGCCAGCAGGATCAGGGCCGGCAGCAACAAGAGGGCCGGGGTCAGGGCCACCCGGTAATAGACCATCATGCCGATCAGCACCACAAAGGCCAGCCCCAAGTCCACCAGGCTGGACAGCGCCCCCGAGAGGGGCAGGAGCAGCCGGGGAAAGTAAACCTTCGTGATCAGGTGGGCGTTATTGACGACGCTGGTGCTGGAACGCCGCAACGCCTCGGCAAAATAGTTCCAGGGAAGCAGGGCGGCATAGGCAAAGAGGGGATAGGGGACCCCTTGTGTGGGCACTTGGACCAGGAGGCCGAAGACCAGACTGAAGATCACGGTGGCCAGGAGGGGCTGCAGGATGACCCAGCCGATCCCCAGAAGGGTCTGCTTATAGCGCGCCTTCAGGTCGCGCCAGACCAGGAAGTAGAGCAGTTCGCGGTATTCCCAGACATCCCTGAGGCGTAACGCAGCCCAACCGCGCGTCGGGCGGATGACGATGGTAGGGATGTCAGAGGCCGTCGCCGGGTGCTGAACGGGGGCCTTCATGAGGGCTAGACCTTCTTTCCTCTAAGCAGTACAAGATCACACCGTACGCAAAATCGCCAACAATTGCTCTTTCACTCTTTCCTTATCTACCAGCCAGACCCCCTCCTGCAGGGCTATGGCAACGACGCCCCAACCCTCACGCACCGCCTGGGCCGCTTCTGATAGGGTGTAGGGAAATACATCCAGGCTAATGCCCACACCGGACCTCAAAAAGTCCGGCATGCGTTCATGGAAAGGTCGAAGGGAGTCGCGGAGGAGGATCAGGACATCGGCATCACTCATCGCCGTAGCCTCCCCGCGGGCCAGGGAACCGAAGAGCACAACCGCCAGCACCTCCGGGTCTTCGGCCAGTTGACGGGCATAAGCCCGGATATTCTCCTGTATTTTCTCTCTATCCAGCCTGAAGAATCTGGCGCTCACAGTAAGCCACAATCTCTTCGGCGATGGCCACCGCCTGCTCGGCATCGGCATGGGTGTAATACCGGTAAGGCGGGCCAGACGGATGAGCATTGGCATAGCGCGAAGGAATGTAGAAGCGATCCAGCACCTTCGCCCTGTCCAGTAAATCTGCTGCTGGCCGGTGCCCTTCCAACAGGCCATCCAGCAACTCAAAAACGGAATGCCCCCAGGCCACCGTGCCCTGACGGAGGTGAAGGGCCTTGAGGGCTTTCTCGGCCGCCTGCTGAGAAGCAAAGCACGCCCATTCAAAGTGGCCCAGGTCAATGCTCCGACGGGCGTGTTCCAGGTCCCGTTTTGCCTGATCCAGCCAATCTCGACTTCTTTGCATATTCATATGCCCCCCAGAAGCCCGTCTTTCGGCCGGCTACCAGAGCCGGCGGCCCCCACGGCGTGGGGTATCGGCCATTTATGGATCGAGATATAGGCGTATTTATTTCACCAACCCTCGTCGTTTTAGGGTGCCGTGCGCTCGATCAAAGCGGTCGGTGGACATCTGTTGCCGAACCCATTCTACCGTCTCTCCCAGACCCTCGGCGAAAGTCCATCGGCATCGGTAGCCCAGGGCCTGGATGCGGGCGATGTCGGGGTAACAATGGCGGACATCGCCGGCCCGGAATTGGCCGGAAATTTCGGGAGATAGGTCGTTCCCCAAGTGGGCGATCAGAGCCTCGGCCACCTGGAGGATGGTCAGCGGCCGGCCGGTGCCCACGTTAAGCACGCAGTGAGCCGTTCCTCCGTGGTCCATGGCCAGGAGAAAGGCCTGCACCGCGTCCGAGACGTGCAGAAAATCGCGCTGCTGGAGTCCGTCTTCGTACACCAGCGGCGGCCGGCCGTTCAGTAGCCGGCTGCTGAAGATGGCCACCACACCGGTATAGGGGTTAGAAAGCGCCTGCCGCGGGCCGTAGACGTTGAACAGACGCAACGCTACGGTGGGAAGGCCATAGGCCCGCCCTATTGCCAGACACATCTCCTCTTGGTCGCGCTTGCTCACAGCATAGACCGAGGTCGGGGCCAGCGGTTTCTCTTCCGGGGTGGGTTGCGGCGATACCTGTTCCCCGCAATGGGGGCAGCGCATCTCCCAATCCCGTGCCTGCAACTGCTCCTCCAGGCGCACCTGAGGATAGACCACACCACAACGGCTACACTCATACTGCCCTTCGCCATAGACCGACATCGAGGAGGCCACCACCACCCGGCGCACCCGGTGTTTCTCGTTGGCCAGCAGGTCCAGCAGCACCGCCGTGCCGCGCACATTGACATCCACATACGGCTCGATCTCGTACATGGACTGCCCCACCCCCACCCGCGCCGCCAGGTGGACAACCACGTCTACGTTCTGGAGCGCCCGGCGCAGGGTCTCGCGGTCACGGACGTCGCCCAGGATGCGCTCGGCCTCCGGGTTGAGGTAGGCCGGCCATTTCCCCTCCTCGCGCAGCCCCCCGTGCACCTGCGGCTCCAGGTTGTCATAGACGCGCACGGCATAGCCGCGCTCCAGCAGCGCATCCGCCAGGTGCGAGCCGATAAAGCCGGCCCCACCCGTTACCAGAATACGTTCAGAGGGCATCGGGGCACCCTGTCAGGCTGAAGGTTGAAAGTTGGGAGTTGGAAGTTGAAGGTTAGGAGGGAGGTTGGGGGTAGACAACGGTTTCCTCTTTGACTCGGCTGCCCGGTTGGGATTTCAAGTAGCGCATCGTTCAGAGCAGCCCATTCCTCTGCGGTGTAGACGAGCACGTCGGCCGGTACAGGCAACGCGCCCGTATCCCATTCCACCGCGCGGCGTTCCCTGGGGCAGTCGGAGTGCCGCACCACGATGACCAGGTCCAGGTCGCTGCCCACGCCCCAATCCCCGCGGGCGTAGGAGCCAAAGTACCCGATGCGCAGGACATCCTCCCGCCCGCGGACGACCTGCTCGGCCCAGCGATGCACGGCGCGGTCTACCGTCCGGGCGTCAGGCCATTTGAGAACGGACGAACTCAACGATCGCACGGGCATGGCGGAGGGCCTCCTCGCTCTGCAGGGGCCCATAGTGCTCGAAAGGGGCCCCGGCCGGGTGGCTGTTGGGGTAACGCGAGGGGATGTAAAAGTTGTCCAGTACCCGGCCCTGTTCGATCAATTGCCGGGGAACGGACACGGCTTCCGGCAACTCCTGGAGGAGATGGGCAACCACGTGCCCCCAAGCCTCCTGCCCCAGATGCAGGTGCAGGGCCCTGACCGCCTTTTCCGCTGCCTGCTGGGCGGCAAAGCAGGCTCACTCATGCCGGCCGGCCCGCCGGGAGTCCTCGGCCTGCTTCAAGTCGCGCAACGCCTGTCGAAACCAATCGGGGGTTCGGTTGGCCATCTCGCCCTCCAGCACTTCTATAGACCGCTAACTTTCAACCCATCCCGGGCACGCTCCGCCCCTCCTGGCCCATTTCCACGCCAGGAGCCTTCTTGCTTCCCTTTCCTATTTCCGTCCCCCGGAGCAGCGGCTCAACGGAAGGGACGGCTGATCGTTAATCGTTGAACGTCGAACGTTCAGCGATCCTTTCGTCGGCCTCGGCCGTGTACTCGACGTCGGGTTCTCGCACACGGCCGGCCGCGGCCTCGGTTCGCAGATATTCCATAAAACGGTACAGTTGCCGGCCGGCTTTGTCGGTGAGTTCGTACAGTTCCTGGAACTGCTCCGCACCTATATATCCGCAGTCCAGGGCAATGTAGAGTTGAGACCGCACCTCGCCCAGCGAGGCTTTGGCCCGTCCCAGATAGTCGAGAAAGAGGGCTCGGGTGCGCGACTCGAACCCCTCGGCGATGTTGCTCATCACGCTGATCGCTGCCCGCCGGATTTGATCGCGCAGGGCGAAATCTTGGGAGAACTGCCCCTGCGCGCTCAGAGCATAGATGCAGCGGGTCAACTGCCGTGCTATTTGCCAGGCCCTGATCTCCTCAAACTGACCGATTCCAGGCACCGTTTCCTCCGACCTGCAACGCTCAACGCCCAACGTCCAACGCCCAACGTCCAACGCTCAACGCTCAACGTTCAACGCGAAACGGATCCATCTTCCCCTCCCCCTCGTCCGCCTCGGCGGATGGGGTCGGGGTGGAAGTGCCTCCAGAATCTCGAGGGGGACGACCGCCCGGTTGCACTCCCCCAGGAAACGGATGAGAATCCGCACCCGCTCCGCCGGGCCGGCCGGCCCCTCGAAGATCGCCTCCAGCCCGGCCAGGGGGCCTTCTCGTACCCGAACCCGCTCTCCCGGGCGAAATCGGACCCGGGGAAACCCTCCCTGGGCCTCGATCTGGGCCAGTTGCCGCCGAATCAAGGCAATGGCCGCTTCCGGCACCCGCGCCGGCACTCCGCCGAAGGCCACCAGATGCCGTACCCCCGGTACCCATTGTAGGGCCGAGATGCCGAGCGCTTCCAGATCGGTCCGCACAAAGAGGTAACAGGGGAAAAGCGGCTTCTTCCGGGGAGGTTGACCCCGTTGCCGTTCCGTATACTGCGGCAGGAATACTTCGACCTGCCGGCCCAATTGTCCGGCTACCGTTTCCTCCTGCCTCGGCTTGGTATAGAGCACATACCAGGCTTCCATCGGTCGTTTCCTTCGTGCAGGTCTTAGCCTCCCCATCCCCAGCCCAGGCTCTCCAAACCGATGCGCCAGGCCATCGGCCAGAGGCGGGGTGTTCCCAAGAGCATCTTAAAAAACGTCCACAATGGACCCGGGCGAAAGGCCCACTTCCGAAAGGCCACCCTCGCCCAACGTTCCAGTTCCTCGGCCGGCAGGTGAGGGTATTCTAGCACGGTGCAGCGATCCATGTCAACTTGCTCCCAGCGCGTCCCCGGCCGAAACCAGCCCCGCTCCACGACCTCGAAGAAAAAGGGCGTCCCCGGATGCGGCGCGGCGATGTGGAAGAGGGCCAGGTCCAAAGGTAGCCGGAGTGCCAGCGCGATCGTCTCCCGAATCGTCTCTTCGGTCTCTCCCGGCAGGCCGATGATGAAATAGCCCCAGTTTTTGATCCCGGCGGCCCGCGCCCAACGTAGCGCCCGCTCGGCCTGCCCCGGCGGGTAACCCTTGTGCGCTCGCCGCAAAACCTCGGCATTCCCCGACTCGATCCCCCAGGCGATCATCCAGCAGCCGGCCTGGGCCATGGCCTGTAGCATCTCCTCATCCACAAAGTCCACCCGGCTGTTACAGGTCCAGCGTACCTTCCACCCCCGCTCCCGAATGCCCCGACAGATGCCCAGGACGTGGTCGCGGTTGAGGGTGAACAGGTCGGCGTACATGTGAATGTCCCGGATGCCCAGAGCCAGCAAGGCCTCGATCTCCTGGAGGACGTTCTCCGGGGAGCGGAAACGCACCGTGTCCCCATAGGAAACGTGCTTGATGCAGAAGCGACAGCCGGCCGGACAGCCCCGGCTGGTCACGATAAAAGTATACGGCCCCCCTACCAGCGGGGCACGGTAGCGCGGTAGCGGCAGGAGGTCGTGGCGCGGCAGCGGCAGGTCATCCAGATGGCGGATGAGCGGCCGGTCCGGGTTGACCATAATTTCCTTTCCCTGCCGCCATACCAGCCCCTTGATAGGTTGGAAGTCCGAAGGTCGGAAGTTAGAAGTTGAAGGTCGTTCGTTGGCGGTGGGACGTTGGCCGTAGGGCGGCCAGGTGGGGTCGGCCTCGCGGAAGAGTTTTTCCAGCCGCTGGCGAAAGGCCGGGGGCAGGCGGTCCCAGGGGTCCGGCCGGCCCTCCAGGGTATCCACCAGTTCGCGCAACGTCAGTTCCGGCTCGCCACGCAGGATGTAATCCAGCACCGGATAGGCCCGCATCGTTTCCACCGGCAGCGGCGTGACGTGCGTGCCGAAGGCGATCGTCTGCGCCCCCAGGCTTTTTGCCAGGAAACAGCCGTACATATCGTTCTGCAGGGTCGGTCCGGTTACCTGGGTGATATAGTACAGCGGCCGTTTCTCGCGGAGCAGCCGCTCAAAGGCCGGCCAGGACATCCGCTCCGCCACGGCGTCCACGATGGCTACGGCATAGTCGGGAAAGAGGGCGGCCATCTGGGCCAGGTCCACCTGCGGCCAGACCATCCCCTCGCGGGAACGCCGACCGACGCGGTGCTGGGAGCGAATCCAGATGCCCCCGTCGGGCGCGGGCGGATTGACCAGCAGGATGTCCACCGCCGTCTCCGGCCGGCATCCTGCGCCCACGACGCCGTCGGCCCGGGGGAAGGAAACCGGCCGGACGACTTCATACACCCGCACTCCGCGGTTGCCCTCGATTTCCGTCATGGTTCCCTGCCTCCCAGGTCGGCCTCGATGGCCTCCTGGCGACGGCTCAGGTTCGTCAGGACGCGGATGAGGAGCCAGGAGACGAGCAACTGGACGCCGATCAGGATGGCGCCGGTGCTTCCCACGAGGTACAGCCACAGACGCAGGAGCGGCCAACCCTGCAACGCCAGGGACATGCAGACTCCGGCCAGGACCACGCCCCCCAGGATGGCCAGCAGGCCCAGCCGGCCAAAGTGGCGCTCCAGGCCCGGGGGAAGGATTGGCCGGCCCCAAAGGCCCTGGCGTACCGGCCGCCGATGGAAGAGCGCCACCAGCCGGTTGAACGTCTCCCCCAGGGCAAGGAGACTGACCCCCGTGACCGCCAGGATAAGGGCCGCAAAGACCCCCAGGGTGCTCCATGGCCCCAGGTAGGTGACCCCGGAAAGGCGCACGCCCAGCAGGATCAGGAAATAGATAAAGGCCAGGGCCAGGCCGGCCGCCCCCAGGATGCCCAGGGGACGCACCGGGTTATAGGCCAGGACCGTTTCCAGGATAGAGGAAAGGAAGCGAATCCCATCGCGTAGAGGATGCAGTTTCGATTCCCCCACCCGCTCCTCATAGGCGATCGGCACCTCGGCGATGCGCAGACCCTCGTGCAGGGCCCGGGCGCTCATCGCCGGGGTAAAGTTCAGCCCGTCGGGCAGGGGGTAAAGGATGGAGAGGACATCCCGGCGGAAGACGCGCATGCCGCTGGCGCTGTCGCGGACGGGGTGGTTGCCGAGGAGGGAAAGCAGGCCGGCGAAGAGGAGGTTTCCCAGCCGACGGATGGCCGGCATACGGCTTTTTCCGCCGGCCATCCGGCAGCCGATGGTGAGGTCGGCCGAGTGCTCCAGGAGCGGCCGACAAAGGTCGGGCAGGGCCTCCGGTGGATATGTGCCATCGGCGTCGAGGAAGGCCAGCAGTTCTCCCCGGGCGGCCTGAAAGCCGGTCTTGAGCGCGGCGCCATAGCCCCGGTTGGTCGAATGGCGGAGCAGGCGCACCTGTGAGCAACGGGCAACCACCTCGGCAGTGCCGTCTCCGGAGCCATCGTCCACGACGATGACCTCCAGCCCCAGGCCGACCTCCGCCAGGGATGGGGCTAGGGCCATCGTCCGCTCCAGAACGCTTCCGATGGCCTGCTCTTCGTTATAGGCCGGGATGACCACCGAAAGGCATCGAGCCTGTTCCACACCTGCGCCTTTCTCCAACATGGTCCGGTTACCGTTCTAACGTCTTATAAATCGGCACTCCGGGCGGAGTTGCCCGCCAAGTTCCGTCAATCGGACGGATCACGCGGGCCGGCACACCGGCGACGAGCGTATGAGGCGGCACGTCCTCCGCCACCACCGCGCCGGCCCCGACCACCGCCCCCCGGCCGATACGCACGCCGTCCAGGATGATGGCTCCGGCTCCAACCCACACGTCGTCCTCGATCACAATCCCCTGGGCCGTGATGCCCTGCTCGGTAAAGGGGCGTCCGGGGTCGTCAAAGACATGGTTTACCGCCAGTACCTGCACCAGGGGAGAAAGGTAAACCCGGTCCCCGATGGTGATGCCCCCCTGTCCGCGCAGGACGTTGAACTCGCCGATGAGCGAGTTCCGCCCGATGCGGATGCCGGCCCGAGGGAGGTTCCGAAAGTTATACACATGGAGTTCGGCATGATGCATCACCAGCGTCCCCGCGCCGATCTCTACCCCCTGTGGGCAGGCATGGATGTATACCCCTTCGTCCAGGTAAACGCCCCGCTCCAGGCGAATATGCCGGGCAAAGCGCAGCCGCACGCCGGATTCGATGGCGGCCAGGCCCTCCATGTGCAGGATCAAACGGTAGAAGAGGGCCCGCAGGGCGATGCCGGCCAGCCCCGGAATCCAGCCGAAACAGGCGGTGATTCCCTGCTCCCAGAAGTATCTCCCCGGGCTATCGGCCTGGCGGAGGATATACGTTCGCAGTTCTTGCCAGAGGGCCATGTTCCCTCACCGTTGTTCCAGGCGTTCCAGGGCCTGTTGCCACTCCGGGTGGTCCGGCTCCAGGGCCAGGGCGGCTTTGTACTCGGCGATGGCCTCTTCCTTTTTCCCACCCTGTTCATAGGCATAGGCCAAAGCCGCGTGATACCAGGCGACCTGTCCCTCCAGGGCCACGGCCCGGGCATACGCCGAGGCGGCCCGATCCCAGCGTTCCTGGGCCTGGTAAGCCTGCCCTAGAATGCACCAGGAGTAGGCGCTGCTTCCCGGCAGAGTCACCGCCTGTTCGTAAGCGGCTATCGCCTTTTCCATCTCTCCGGATTCACGGTAGACGTTGCCCAGTTCGGTGGCGTACCAGGCATTGGGGTGAAGTTCGACCGCTTTCTCAAGAGCATTCAACGCCCCCCGGCCCTCGCGCCGGAAGCGCCAGCGGTACACCCCCAGGTAGAACCAGGCTTCGGCGCTACGGGGGGCTACCTGCACCGCCTGCTCCAGATCGGCCAGGGCTTCTTCCTCCCGGCCCTGTTCGGCATACAGCAACCCGCGCCCCAGGTAAAAGCGCACATCAGTGGGAGACAGGCGATAGGCTTCCTCCAGAACCTGGAGCGAACGCCCGTACTCCTTCATCTGCCGCAACTGGTCGGCCAGGACGAAGCGGGCGTTGAGGTCGTCGGGAGCAAGACGGATGAGAAGTTCCAGGTCAGCCAGGCCGGCCTCTTTTTCCCCGCCGTTGAAGTGCTCCCAGACCCGCTGCCAGAGGAGAAAGGAGGCTTCCCTGGGGTCGGTATACTGGAGGTGGGCATAGGCCGGCTCGAACTGTCCCTCGGCCTCGAAGAGAAGCCCCAGTTCCAGCCGGGCGGCCGAATTCCCCGGCTCCAGGGCCACGGCTTTCTCCCAGAACCGACGCGCCTCGCTTCGGTCCCCGCGTTCCAGGGCGATCTTGCCCAGCAGGAAGCAAGCCCGGGCGGAATCGGAGGCCAGTTGCAGGGCGGCCCGGCCGAGGGCCTCGGCTTCGTCCAGCCGGCCGCGCAGAAAGAGGAGGTTGGCCCGGTCCAGCACCCATTCGACGGCGGAGGAAGCGCGCCAGCGGGCCAGGGCTTCCTCCCGCCGGCCGGCCTCCCAGAGGGATAACCCTTCGGCAAAGGCCTGCTGGCGGGCCCGCTTCTCGGGGTCGGTGTGGGCGGCCGGCCCTTCCCCGGAGAGCAGGAGTTGCCCCTCCTGCCATACGGCGGTGAACACCCGGTCGGTACGCAGGTCGGCCTGTACGGAGGCTTCGGCCGGCACCGATCCCACCACCCGCACGTCCACCTGCACCGGCAAGGCCTCGGTGCCGGGCTGCTTTTGCCAGGTCAGGCGGTATTGCCCACCCACCGGGCCGGCCGGGGAAACGTAGGTGACGGAAACGGTGCGTTGCTCGCCGGGGAGGACACGGACATAGCCGGCGATACAGGTGCGTCCGCTTTCCTCCCGGTACTCCATCCCATCGTCAAAGCCTTCGGCGCGGACGAAGCGGCTGCCCAGGGGAAGGTACAGCCGGATGTAATCGCCGTAGCAGCCGGGGAAAACCTCCAGGTCCTGAGTCTGGGGATCGTAGCAGGCGCCGCCGAACTGCTCCCGGGTCTCGGCGCTGCTCCAGCGGTCAAAGTGGTTCCAGTACGTCAAGAAGATGGTATTTTCCTGCACCCGCAGGTTGTGGTCCAGGGTGACCCGGTAGACCATCTCCTGGTCGATAAAGCGGTTGACCTCGGCGTAAGAAAAGTCCGAGTCCACCACCAGGATAAAGTCGCCGGGATCATCCCGGAGTGCCCCGGACCAGCCGGCCCGCTGGACGGCGGTCTGAAGGTCGGGGTCGTTGAAGTAGAGCAGGAGATGTTTTTCCTCCAGGGAACGGCCCAGGGCTGTTAGCAGGGCCGGCAGGCGCTCCGGCTGCCAGAGGTCCGGCCCCTCCAGTCGGTCGGCTACGGCGGCGGTGAGGGCCGGGAGGAAGCCGGGGTCGCGCCGATACCCTTCCCAGAGCGTCTCCAGCATGTGTCTCCCGCCCACGGTGACACCGTAGCCGGGCACTTCCACCGGCCCCAACACCTCCAGAAGGTTCTGGACGGCGTAGAGGTCCAGGGCGATCACCCCCTCGACCGAAGGATGTCCGTCCCGCTGCCAGAACTCCCCCACCATCCGGGCCGAGGTGGGGAAATCGGCATACCAGTTGGCGTCGCGGATGAACCAGGCCCCGAAGCGCATATAACGCACATAAGGATAGGGGGGTTGCATCTTCTCCCGCTTGGGGTTGTCCCAGTCGTAACTCCGACGGTAGTCCAGGGCGGTGATGCGTCCCTTCTCGACAGTCATCATCCCCATCGAGCCTAAAAAACCGCCGGTAGCGCGCAGTTCAAAGTTGTTCTGCCCCAGAATCAAGTAACGCCGAGGCCTTTCCATCCCCAGAAGGTCCCTCGCCTCTGGAAGCAGGTTGTCTATGAGGTCCAGGGCACGGATGGCGACGGGCAAGAGCGGATCGAGTTTCTCGATCCAGGGGACAAAACGGGCATACGGTCCATCCTGCAGGGCCGAGGGGTTAAGAAAGGTGCGCATATAGACGACGTGTTGCAATCGGGCGCGGGCCGATTGCAGGAGGGGGCGTTTCTCCTGAAGAAGGGCGATGGTCCGAACCAGGGTGTCTTCGCCACCTTCCTGGAGGATGGGCAAAAGATCGGTAAACACGGCGGCCAGGTCAGAAGCGGCACCGCTCAGGTCGGCGGCGATGGCGGTGAGATAGGGGGTGGCGGAAATTTCGTCCCCGTAACCGGGCAGCCACGAGAGACGCGACAGAAGCGGATCGAGGAAGGCGATTTCGGAGCGCAGCGCAGCCAAATCGCGGCTGGCCGCATCTATGCGCTCTTTCAGGGTGGCCCAACGGTCCAGGATTTCCCGGGGGGAGCGAGAACGCCACTCCAGGAGGGCCTCCAGATGGGCCATGCCCCGACGGGCAAAATCGTAAGTGCGGCCGACCTTCAGGCCGACCCACAGAAGGAGCAGGAACACACCCGCCAGGATCAGGACCAGGCTGATATAGCGCATCCGTCGTTGGGGAGGAAAGGTATTTTGACCCGATCGTCCCATACGCCTCGGTCTCCCGGATACCTGACAGGGGTTCCTTCGGACAGACCGGAACTTTACACCCGGGTTGCCTTCTCCTCTCGTCTCCTGGAACGGCGCCGGCGAACCCGACGTCGTTCGCCTTCGTCGGAGTAGTAATAAGAATAATAGTAATAGTCCTCGGAGCGAACGGGCACGCGGTTCAAAACCACGCCAAGGACGGGCGCCCCCACCCGCCGGAGGGCCTCGGCGGCCTTTTTCAGCGCCTCACGCCGTGTTTTCCCTGCATCTACCACCAGCAGGATTCCGTCCACGTGAGCGGCAAGGATGGAAGCATCGGCCACGGTCAAAAGCGGGGGGCTGTCGAAGAGGAGGATGTCGGCCTGTTCCCGAAGACCCGCAAGGAAAGTGGCCATGCGCCCGGAGGCCAGGACTTCCGAGGGATTCGGGGGAAGCGGCCCGCTGGGGACGAAGCGGAGGTTTTCTACCTCTGTTGGCAGAAGGCCGTCCCCCGTTCGGTCTTCCTCGCCGAAGAGCATACCGGTGAGTCCCCAGGTGTTTTCTTTGTCGAAGAAATGGTGCAGGATGGGGCGACGGAGGTCCGTATCTATCACGATAACCCGCTGGCCGGCCTGGGCCAGGACGACGGCCAGGTTGGCCACGACGGTGCTTTTCCCTTCGATGGGTTGAGGGCTGGTGACCAGGATGGTGCGCAACGGACGATCGAGGCCGGAAAATTGCAGATTCGTCCGGAGGACACGGAAACTCTCGGCAAAGTTCGAGCGAGGCTGGTGCAGGGTGAGCAACTGCTCGGCCGGCTCCCTTTTCGCCGGGATGCGGGGGATAACCCCCAGGAAAGAAAAGCCGGTCAGGTTGACGACCTCGTCGCCGCTTTTGACCGTATCGTCCAGGTACTCCAGAAGGAGGGCAGCCCCGATGGCCAGCATGGCCCCGATTGCCCCGGCCAGGAGGACGTTGGTGGTCGTCTGAGGACCGATAGGGGTATAGTTCGGCTCGGCCCGTTCGACCAGGGTCAGGGTGTTGGCCTGGTTGCCGGTGTAGGCGGCATATAACTGGGCATAGGTGGCTTGCCATTGGGTGACCTGTTGCCTCAAGAGGTCCTGGCGGTTTTTGAGTTCGGCGATGGCCCGGGCCGAATCTTCCTCCAGGATGGCGGCATCCAGGTTCTGGATTTCCTGTTTGGCAAAGTCAATGCGGGCTTTGAGATCCCGGAGTTGCTCTTCGACATCGCGGCGAATGCTGGCCTCGGTGCTCTCTGTGCCGCCGGGACTTCGGCGAATCAATTCCTCGGCTACGGCGTTGGCGATCTCGGCGGCGCGGTTGGGGTCGGCATCCACCACAGCAATATCCAGAATCTGGGTGCCCTGGGCGACCCGGACGCTGATCATGTTGCGTAGCACGTCCGGGGTGGTCTGGAACCCGCAGGCGTCGATCACGCCCTGAAGGACGGGGCGGGTGGTGGCGAGTTCGGCGTAAGTCAGGGCCAGTTGTTCGGCCGTGCTGATGGCCATCCAATCCGGGTTCAGGCTCTGGATACTCGTTCCCACCAGGACGCGAGCCCGGCTGC
Source organism: Chloroflexia bacterium (assembly GCA_034433695.1). Classification (GTDB taxonomy): domain Bacteria; phylum Chloroflexota; class Chloroflexia; order DTKN01; family DTKN01; genus JASFBA01. Next base: position 3,807 of record DAOUAK010000001.1, on the reverse strand, counting down.
TGTAGATACGGGGCTGGGAGCGGGCGGCCAGATAACTGCTCCCCCCGGCCAGAAAGGTGGCGATCAGAAGAAGCCACCACCAGCGACGGAGAAATCGGAGGTAGCGCCGGACCTCCAAGGTTTTCCTCCAAGGCCCTGTTCCGTCCCGTGGGTAAGAAAAATTCTTACCTCCGCCTACCCTCACACTGTTTCTCCCGGGGCGGATAGGCGAAAGCCCTTAGAATACCCGGGCCGACGGGCGTTTTCGAGCCCAGATCGATAGGATGATTCCCAGCAAAACAAGGGCCAAGCCGGCAAGGAGCAACCAGAAAGAAACGCCTCCTTCCGGCCTGGTGCCGAACTCACCTGTAGGGGGCAGGATGGGCGGCGTCGGGCAACCCCCCGGCGGTTTGATCAGCACCTCGGCCGAATCCTGCCGGTTTCCCTGATCGCTGTAAAGGTAGACCGTATTGACCAGCACGATGTCGGTAGGTATGCCTGTCCTCACAACGGCATGGACGACGATGGTAACGATTTCGCCCGGGGAAATCCGGTCAATGCGGACTTCAAAGTGGTTTCCCTGGACCGTGACCAGCCCCTTGGTGGTGGTAACCGTCTGCAGGACGAGTTCCGCCGGCAGGGTATCGGTGATCCACACATTGGTTACGTCGGCATTTCCGATATTGGTGACGACGATGACAAAGGTAACCGGGTCGCCCAGATTACAGCAATCGGGGATGGCCGTCTTGGAGATCTGGGGGTCACCGATGAGGATACCCGGCGTCGGAGTTACAACGGTTTGGCCATAGGCCCTTCCCCAGGGGCGGTGAAAAGAGGCCAGGATCAGGAGTAACCCCAGGAGGATGCAAAATAGTCCCACCCTTTTGTGAGAAGCGAACTTTGCGGAGGCACCATCCACTGTACCCATCGCTTTTTCCTTTCCTGAACTGGCGGTCAAGATCATATTACCACATTTCTGCACAATTGTCAAGTCCTGCCCATTTGCAAGTAATAAAATAAGCAATTTTTCGGTACCACAATATCATGGTGAGTTCGTAAATCATATTTCCAATCTACACAAAACACGTAGGGCAGGCCAGAAAACCCACCCGGACGGAAGGCCGTTCTACGCCTGTTTTCGTTACGTAACTACCTACCGTGACCGTTGCAGGGGTATCCGGCCGGACATACGACGGCCTTCCCAGGCCCTCAGCCCCCTTGGGGTGGGTATTTGGAGGCGCTCAGGGAGTCTTCCAAAATAGACCACCCCCCTTTCCTCCCCGCAGGCCGAAAGGAAGGAAAGAGGGGTGGGGATCCGGGAAACGCCTAGGCGTACCCGCTCAGCCCCAGTTCGGCCAGTTTTGGGGCGGTCGGCCGGCCGTTTGCATCCCAGCCGCGCTGCTCATAGTACATATCCAGCAACTTCTGGGCCGCCTCCAAGGGGGTCAACTGTCCCTGGGTCGGCCCACCGGTGGCCGGGTGCTTGTAGAAGCGTGGGGCCGGATAGTCCCACTCCCGACCGAAGCCGGGCACCTCGCGGAACCAGTAGAGCCGGGTCAGGTTCCAGATGCGCTCCGAAATCTTCAGGAGGTCCTCCCAGGAACGCTCGATCCCGGTGATCGCCGCCATCATCGGGGCATACTGGGTAACATCAATGCCCAGTTCCACCCACTGGAGGCGGCAGGCCCCCAGGGCGTCGAAGAGCGGGCGAATGTGTTGCAGGAGGATGACCCGGGCCACCTTCTCCGGGGTCACCTGGTCGCGTCCTACCTGGAGGTCGTAGGTGATGGCCCAGGCGCGGTTGTGGTGAGCACCTACGTCGGCGGTCATATAGGCCAGGAGCATGGCCGTGGCGTTGTGCGTTTCATAGCCGCTCTGTTCCATCCCCTTGACGTGGACGGCCCAGTCGGCGCTGCCCTGGCCCAGCCGCTCGGCGGCCACCTTGACCCCCTCGGCCAGGAGGTCGCCCAGGCCTTCCCGGCGGGCGATACGCTCGATCATGGCAAAGGCGGCCTCGGCGTTGCCGAAGCGCAGTTCCAGCCCGTCGGTATCCTTCGGGGTGAGGATGCCCCGCTCGAAGCATTCCATAGCGAAGGCGATGACGTTGCCGGCCGAGATCGAGTCGATTCCCAGTTCGTCGCAGAGGTAGTTGGCATAGGCCACATCCTCGATGTCGGTGAAAGCGACGTTGGAGCCCAGGAGAGCGATCGTCTCGTACTCCGGCCCCTCCACCCGGATGCCGTGCTTCCGGGAGTAGGAGTATTTTCCGCAAGGAGAGGGGCAGGCAAAGCATCCCTTGTCGGTGATGACGATCTTTTCCCGCATCACCTGGCCGTATAGGTTCGGGCCGTGCTCAAAGGAACCCTGCTGAAAGTTGCGGGTGGGCAGGGCCCCCACCTCATCGCACCAGGAGGTAACGATGGTGGTGCCGTAGCGCTGCCAGGCGGGGAGGCCCTCGGCCTCCTTGCAGGCACGGTACATGGCATGGGCCAGTTCCCAGAAGCGGGCCGGGTCGGCCACCGGAATCGTCCTGCTGCCGCGCACGGCCACGGCCTTCAAGCGCTTGGAGCCCATCACGGCGCCGACGCCGCCACGGCCGGCCTGCCGGCCGTAGTCGTGGGTGATGCAGGCGTACTTGACCAGGTTCTCCCCGCCGGGACCGATGGTGGCGATCTGAAAATCCTCGCCCAGCCGCTTCTTGAGGATCTCCTCGGTGGTGATCGAACCCTTGCCCCACAGGTCGGAGGCGTCGCGCAGTTCCACCCGATCGTCGTCAATGTAGAGGTAGACCGGCCTGGGGGAGGCGCCCTCAAAGATGATGGAGTCGTAGCCGGCATACTTGAGTTCGGCCGTCAGGTGGCCGCCGACGCTGGCACTGGCATAACCTCCGGTGAGGGGGGCCTTGCACGTCCAGTCCATCTTGCCGGCCCCCGGCACCAGAAGTCCGGAAAGCGGGCCGGTGGAGGCGATGAGTTTGTTCTGGGGGCTCAAGGGGTCGGTGCCGGCCGGCACCTCATGCCAGAGGGTATAGATGCCCAGGCCGCGTCCCCCCAGAAAGTCGCGGGCTACGGCCGGGTCATACGGCTCTTTACGAATCTCGCCCGTGGTCAGATTCACCCGCAGGATCGTACCGGCGTATCCGTTCACGGCCATCCTCCTTTATTCGGCGATCGAAAGCACGTTCATCCCGCAGAAGTTGACGCATTCGCCGCACAGGTCGCACTCAAAGGGCGCCTCGCGGCCGGGAATCTTGAAGACGACGCCCTCCGGACAGGCCTCGATGCAGGCGTCGCAGGCGATGCAGAGTTCGGGGTCGATGTAGTAGGCGCCTTTCTCGTTCTGCGGGATGGCGTCCACCGGACAGACTTTGGCACATTCCCCGCACTGGGTGCAGACGCGCACCTCATAGTTGCCCGGAGTGGGGAAGTGGGGGATGATGGCCAGAGCCGCCTTGCGAATGTTGTTCTCCTGAAAGTGGCTGAAGGCGCAGGCCAGGAGGCAGGCCTTGCAGCCGGAACAGCGGGAACTGTCGGCGTAGAGTCGCATGGGTCCTCCTTTGCCAGAACTCGGGGCCGGGCCGGCCCGCTGCCGAAAATCCGGTCGGGCACGACGTCATCGTCCCGTAACCGTCTTCGCGGCATCAATTTACCACAAGACCAAGAGGCTGTCAAGATACGAAACGCCGTTTTGCGCAGGTGCCCTGCGCTTCTATTTCGCCTGAGGGGCCGATTCCGCGCGGGCTTTACGATGCCTTGCCGTTCGTCGGGCCGGCCCCTCCCACCGGCCGGCCCGACCTCCTCCATCGCTGCCATCGCCCTGCCGGGTAGC